>JAZFYE010000397.1:0-8633 GCA_036475395.1 Phycisphaerales bacterium | reverse complement strand
ACGAGCGCACCAACACCATCATCGCCAAGGGCGTTCGGGCCCGGATCGAAAAGTTGCGCGAGACGATCGCGCTGCTCGACGTACCGGCGATCGGCGGCGGCCGAACCGTGCGAACCTTCGCCCTGCTGCAACTTGCCCCGAATCAGGCGGTCGTCCGGCTCAACCAGCTGTACGCGACGCTGCCGGAGGAGCAGAGACCGGCCATCATCCCCCTTGATGAAGTTGGCAAGATCACCATCGTCGGCACCGATGCGGCAATGGCGGAAGCCGAAGCCCTGCTCACCGAGATCGACGGCGGTATAACACGAACGACACAACCCCAACGCAGCATCGCTGCCATCCCTTTGCAATACGCCGATCCCAACGCCCTCGCCGACGCGGTTCGCAGTTTGCTCAACGGCCGTCAGGCCATCGCCACCAAGCTCGTCCCGGGGCCCGACGGCCGAACACTTATCGTCTCCGGGCTCGTCGAAGATGTCGCCGCCGTCAAGGCGCTGCTGTCCGTGCTGGACACCCAGATCAAGATTGATCGCCAAGTGCGCTTGTCGCGACTGACCACACCTGATCCAGCCGTGACGCTTGAACAGGCGCGCGAGCTTTATCACGAGCAGGTCGATACCGACGAACTACGCTGGCAACTGGACCTCCAACTTGACGACAAGGCCCGTGTACTGACGACGATCGGCTCAGCCCTGGCACTTGACCGCTTCGCCGACGTACTTCGCATGGTCGAAACGAACACCGTCATTGACCGTGAGACACGGCAGTACGACATTCTCAATGCCACCCCCAGCCGCATGGTCTCTCCGCTTTCGTCACTTGCCAAGCAGATGCTTCAGCCGCGCGATGGTACGCAGTTCGTCGCCCCGACCATCGAGCCGATCGATCAACTCGATCTCCTGATTGTTACGGCGATTCCAGTGCAGTTCGCAACGATCGACTCGCTGATCTCCACCCTCGATGAACGTACTCCCGATGACTACCAGTTCCGTGTCATTGCCCTGAGCGGTTCTGATCCGCAGCAGTTGATGCAGAAGGCGGATTACATCTATCAGCGGCGAATCGAGGGACTTGGCCCTCAAGAGATGCCCGTGCCGACGGTCGAGTTTGATTCGTTGACCGGGAATCTACTTGTTTCAGGCAACAGCGCATCAGTGCGCACGTACGAACAATCGCTTGGCGAGGCTCGACGACTCCTTCCCCCGGCCCGGACCGGTCGGCTTATTGAGCTGCGCAGCGCCAAAGCGTCGGAGGTGATCGGCCCGCTGGAAGAACTCATCGCTTCGACCGCACCGGTTGATCCGTCGCGAACCATACCTGTACCGACCATCGAGCTGATCGAGCGAACCAATAGCCTTTATGTCGTCGCTGAAGCCGCGCAGCTTCAAATGGTTGAGCGGTATGTCAGGCAGCTCGACACGTTCGAGCTGACGGAACTGCCGCCGCTTCGGCTCATTCAGGTGCGCGCTGCGGATGCGGCGCAATTGGCCGGGATGTTGCGCAAGCGTTACGACGCGCGACCGGCTGAGCAGCGGCGCGAAATTCCCGTGACCATCGACGCCGATGCCGCGACGAACACACTTATCGTCACGACACACCCCGAGATCTTCGATGAGATCAGAGAGTTTGTCGATGGCGTGAACCGGTCCGGAGACGCCCAGGCCGAGCGCGAAACGATGATCTTCCCGCTGAAACTCGCGCGAGCGGTGGATCTGGCCGAGGCAATGGAGAAGCTGTATCCGCAGCCGCCGATGCCGTTGGATCGGCGTGGTCGTCCCTTGCCGCATCTGCAAGAACCTAAAGAGGTGCATGTCAGCGCCGAGCCCGCGACCAATACATTGATCATCGAAGCACCCGCGGAGCGACGCGCCCAGTTTGAAGCGCTCGTGCAGCAGTTGGATCGTGTCGAGCTACCCCCGACCGCGGAGCTTCGTACGTATCACATCGAACGCGGCGATCCGACGCAGATCGCGCGCACCCTCTCCGATCTGTCTCGCCAAGGAGTGATGAGCGCGCAGCCTACCGACGGCTCGAAGCCCGTGCAGGTTATCATCCAGGCCGAGCCTATCAGCAAGACGCTTATCGTCGCCGGCGATGAAGTCACTTTCGCCAAGACCGAGCAAATGTTGAAGGATCTCCAGGCCGTTCCCGTGCGGCGATCACTTCGCGTGATTGAAGTCACAGGAGTCGATCCGCAGGAACTGGCCGATCGCGCGTTGCGGCTCTACAAAGAACAGACCGCCGACATTCCTGATGCGACCGCGGTGAGCGTCGAGGTTGATCACGATAACGCGTCGTTACTCGTCGTGGCTGAGGATGAGGCGATCTTCCGTTTCACCGCGATCCTCAACCAACTCCAACAAAGCATCGGCCCGCCGCCGGAGGTGCGCCTGATTGCTCTGGAGTATGTGGATGCCACCGAGGTCGTCGAGTTTGTCACCGGTTTAGCGGAGAGTGAGCTTGCGACTCTAGGCGGTCGGAGTGGCCCGCCTCCGGTGCTGTACGCCATCGAGCGCACGAACTCCGTTTTGATCGCCGCTCACCGTGAACAACACGAGATCATTCGCGCACTCATTCGGAGTCTCGATCAACCGCAAACGCAGGACATGCCGCCGTTGCGCATTCTCCAGCTTCGCAATGCCGACGCTGTAAATCTTTCAGCAGCGTTGATGCGGCAATACAATCAACGGCCGGTCGATGAAAAGCAGGCCAAACCCGTCAACATCGCCGCTGATCCACAGACCAACACGCTCATCATTGCTGCGCATCCTGAGATGTTGCCGCAGATTCAGGCCGTTGTCGAGGAGTTGAACCGCGCTGACCGCATGGATACCGAAGGGCGAGAGATTCGTATCTTTCCGCTGAAGATTGCTCGTGCCCAAGAGCTCGCGAAAACGATCGACGAGATGTACCCGCAGCCGCCGATGCCGCGCGATTCACGCGGGCGGCCGCGCCCCGATCTCCAGTTGCCGCGTGAAGTCGTCGTTCGTGCGGATGTGCAGACCAACGCGCTTATCGTTGATGCATCAAGTCAGAGAATGGCTGGCTTCGAGAAGCTCGTCGAGCAACTGGATCGCCAAAAGATCGTCGAGGAAACGGAGATTAGAACCTACCAGGTCATCTACGCGGACTTGAATGGTTTGGCCAAGACGCTGCGCGATCTGGCCACCACGACCCAATTGGGTTCAGCGGCGCGAGATCGTCGTGTCCCAATCAACATTTCGACCGAGCCGGTCAGCAAGACCCTGGTCGTGTCCGGCCCGACCGACATCTTCGAGACGGTCGAGCAGTTGCTTCGTGATCTTGACGTGTACCGAGCCGGGCCGTCCACTTCACTTCGCTTCTTCAAGCTCCAGAGCGCTCGGGCGGAAACGTTGGCGCCAATGTTGCGCGAGATTCTCATCGCACGAATGCGCGAAGATGTGCCCGAAGCCGGGAACGACATCTCGTCATTGCTCAACGTCAGTGCGGATCGGAAGACCAACACGCTGATCATCTCGGCGCCGGAGGCGATCATGCCCGTGGCCGAGGAGACGATTCGTCAGCTCGACAGCGGAACCGCTTCCATCGGCGATCCGATCGTGCGCATCAAGCCGCTGACGTTCGCCGATGCGAGGGAGGTCAGTCAGGCACTTTCGCAGGCGATCCGCAGCCTTATCAGTAAGGCGACGGGCGAGCCGATCGACGCCAAAATCCTGACCTCGCCCGGTGCCAACGCGTTGATTCTCGTTGGTTTGGAGGCCGATCTTCAGGAAATCGAGAAGCTGATCGAGCCGCTCGATGCCCGCCCGGCTATGGACGCCATCGACGCGCGCACCTTCAAGCTCACTTACGCTGATGCTGCCACGATCGCACCGGTTGTTGATCGCCTGTTGACCGATCAACAAGAGACCGATCCGCGCATCATCATGGAGCGTATTCGGAGAAGTCGTGGCCAAATCGATCTCACGCCGAAAGTTCGCGTGGAAGTCGATCAACGAACCAACAGTTTGATCGTGTCCGGTCCGCAGCAGACGGTTGCCCTGGCCGAGACCCTCATCGCCCAGCTCGATCAACCGGATGAATCGTCACAACGAGCGGTCGAAACGTTCACGCCGACGAACGCCGACCCGGGATCACTGGCGCAGATTGTTCAGCGGGTGGCCGAGTCCGGCCGGGCGATGGGACGGCGCAGCACCCTTCAATTGATTACGGATCGTGCCAGCGGCGCCGTGGTGGTGACCGGCACGGAGGATGAGGTGACCGAGGCGATGGCGCTTCTGGATGAATGGGATCGCAGCACACTCACGCCGTCGCAGATGGACTTGCAAGTCATTTCGCTTCAACACAGCGAAGCGGCCGTCGTCGCCCAGGCGATCAATCCCCTGCTGCGCGACCGAACCCGCTGGCCGCAGGAATTGCAGGCCATCGCCCGAGCGGGACTTGCGATCGGCCAGCCTGCCGTCACCGCCGATCGAGTGACCAATCGTCTGCTCGTCAGCGCGCCGGCCGAACTGATGCCCTTGGCTCGACGGCTTATCGATCAACTCGACCAGCCGCGGCCTGATGCGGGCGCGATTGACGTGCGTATCTTCAATCTGACGCAGGCGCAGGCGACGGAGGTCGCGACCGCGGTCCGCAGCGCCTTGGACGCCAAAGCCCGCAACGAGCCTTCAAGGCCGGCCGCGACGATCACCGCCGAGGCGTCCAGCAATTCGCTGCTCGTCACCGCTACACCCGAGCAGCTCACCGAGATCGAATCGATCATCCAATCGCTCGATACCGGCGTGTCGTTCGACCAGCCGCAGGTGCGCACGATCTTCCTCAGGCATGCGCGGGCGGAGAATGTTGCGCCGGTCGTTGAGCAGTTGCTGGATCCTGAGGAGATCCTCGACGTCAATGCGATGCCGATGTGGGCGCGGTTCAACTACCTTCAGATGCGGCTGCAATCGGGCGGCGTCGAGGCAAGCGTTCGTGTCGCCGCCGATGCGAGACTCAACGCCGTCGTCATTTCTGCGCCGCCGGCTCTGCTGGATGTCGCCGAACAGATGGTGGTCCAGCTTGATGTCGATCCTTCGCAAATCGACGGCGCCGTCGCGCGGTCAGTGCGCGTGCTCGTGGTGGACAACGCCGACGCATCTGAACTGGCGGCAAATCTGCAGGCGATCTTCGACGAGCAGGACCAGATCGATCCGCCGCCGACGATCCGTGTCGATACGGCGAGCAACAGTCTTCTGGTGCGTGCTACCAACGAGCAGTTCGCAACGATCGAGCAAATCGCCAAGCAGATCGATCAGGCGACGATCGCGACCTCGCGCCAGATGCAGATGATCACAATCGACCCGAGCAAGGCGACCGCGGCTGAAGTAGCGCGAACGCTTCAGCGCATGCTCGGTCGCCGCGGCGGGAGCAAAGTGCAGGTCATTACCCTGCAGCAGCTTCTGGATCGTCGCAGATCGAGGGGGGAACCCGACCCGCCGGGCCCTAGTTCAGCGCTGCCGATGCCCGTTTGGCCGGCCATCGCAGCGCAGGTTTTCGCCGTTCAAGATGATGCCGCCGCCAAGGAACTTGCCGATGTCGTGCCAGACGCGATCGCCGAGCTGAGCGATGTCACGATTGCCGTTGATCCGGAAACGAACAGCCTGATCATCATCGGTTCGCCGCGGGCCATTGATCGAATTATGCAGCTCGTGCGACAACTCGAGTCGCAGTTGCCTACCGCCCCCAGCGAGATTCGCTATGTCGGTCTGCCGCAGGTCGTGGACGCACCTGCCGTGGCGAACCTCATCAATCAGACGCTTCAACGGATGACACCTGCCGGCGGACGGCGCGGCGATCTACGCCGACGTGTCGCCGTGATCCCCGATACGACGAACAACGCGCTACTCGTCGCGTGTAGTGACATCGACTTTGAAGTTGTCGGCGACTTGATCGCGGCCCTTTCCCAGCCCGCTGCGGTCGATGAGATCGTCGTCAAGATCTACCCGCTGAAAACGATCACGGCACAGCGCGCTGCTGAGAGCGTGCGTCAAATGATCGCCCCCGATGCCCCGGATCGCCGCCGCGGTCGACAGGCCCAGCGAATGCGCGATCTGGCGCTGACGCTACTGGTCGATGGCCAAACGATCGAAGCGGTGTTCGATCCGAATCGCGTTCGCGTCTCAGTGGATCCACACACCAACTCATTGATCGTCATCGGCCCATCCGAGGCGATCACATTCGTCGATCAGTTCATTGAGCTTCTCGATCAGACGCCGGTCAACGTGCAGACCACGCTGAAGCTGTATCCGCTTCAACATGCCCGCGGACAGGATATCGAGCAGATATTTCGCCGCATCTTTCGCGCGAGATTCCAGAGCATGCGAGGCCAGCTTGGTCCGACCGCGATTCAGCCGGAATTCTCCGTCGATCAGCGCACCAACACGCTGCTCGTGACGGCGGCGCCGGAACAACTGGCCGAAATCGACGCGCTCCTGCAGCAACTTGATCGTAAGCTGGGCGTCGATCGCCATCCCTTGCGGCTCATTGAACTCAAGGCGGCGCAACCTCAACAGGCGGCCGAAATCCTCGAGAAAGTTGTGATCGGTTCGGACCAGAATCGCCGCGCAGAAACCATGATCGTCCATGACAACGCGACCGGCCTCCTGCTGGTTCGCGCCGCAGACGATGTCATGGCCGAGATCGACGAGCTGCTCAAGGAGATCGACCGCCCACCCACCACGCAGTATAAGGTGCGCACGATCGTGCTGGAGCGCGCCGATGCGTCAGCGGTAGCGACGGCCTTGCAGCGATTGTACGATGATCGCGCCAAGATCGCTTCATCCGGGCGAGGTCGTCGGGAGCAGTCGCGGCGCGTCTCGATAATCGGCGACCGCAACAGCAACACGATTCTGGTCGCCGCCAACGACGACGATTATGATGAGATCAAGCATCTCGTCACGCAGTTCGATTCGCCGCAGGCGGCGCAGGCCCTTGAGTTCCGAGTCTTTGAGCTAAAGCACGCCAAAGCCGAAGAAATCGAGAGCACTGTTCAGCGGCTCGTTGACGATCTGACGTACAACCAGCAACCGTTCTTTTTCTTCTTCAGCAGCCGGTTCGGCGGATCGCAAGACCGAACGAACCGCGACTCCGTAGCTGTGCGTGCTGATCGACGGCTCAACGCGCTGATCGTCACGGGCAAGGGCGACAAGTTCGCCCTGGTCGAGAGCCTGATCGAAGTGCTCGATGCACCGCCTCCTGAAGGCGAGCAGCGCGTCGTCAGGCTCTATCAACTCAAGCATGCCGATCTTCAAGTCGTCGCCGACGTCGTTCGCGAGCTATTCACCGACACAAGTCGCGCTCAGCGCTGGTGGCTTCCCGTCGATCCGCACGAACTGAAGGTCCGCACGGACGAGGGCAGCAAGACTCTCATCGTCTCCGGCTCAGTCAGGGAACACGCGGAAGTCGCCGAGCTGATCGCCAGCATCGACGCCCAGGTCGCCCCGGCAGATCAGCAGATGCAGGTGCTGCCGGTCGAGTTCGCCCGCGCCGTCGAACTGGCCCGGACGCTCACTCGGTTTCTTGCCGACCGGGCTGATGCAACCAACGCCGCCCCGCCCACCGCGACCATCACCGCCAGCGAATCTGCCAACTCATTGATCGTCTCGGCCGATGCAGACGACTTGGCCTTGCTCAAGGATCTGCTGGCGCGGCTGGATCAGCCGGATGTGTCCGGCGACCGGATCATCGAGATCATTGCGCTGAAGGACGGCGATGCGGAGGAACTGGCTCGCATCGTCAGCCAGCAGTTCGAGCGGCGCGGCGGCCAGGGCGTTCGCGTCACCCCCGATGTGCGCACCAACAGTCTTATCATCAACGCCCCGAAGATCCAGTTTGCTCAAGCACAGGCACTGATCGCTGAACTCGATCAGCCCAAATTCAGCGATGAGACCATTATTCGAACCTACTCACTGGAAGGCGCGCGAGCCGAGGAGGTCGTACGAATCCTCGGCGATGCCTTGGAACTTGACGCGCGCGGCGAGACGCAGGGCAAGACAATCAAATTGGACGACGATACTCCGGCTGTCGAAGTGAAGGCGAAGATCGTCGCCGACAAACGATCCAATAGTCTCGTCGTAACCGCCACCGCTGAATCGTTCCCCGTGATCGAATCGCTGATCAAGGAACTTGACAACGTTGAGCCCAAAAGCCCGCTTGAATATCGCATTGTCCCACTGAAGCATGCGCTCGCAATCGATGTTTGGTTTACGCTTAACGAATTCACCCGCCAACGCGGTGGCGATCGACGCGAGGAAGCGCGCATCGACTACAACGTCGTCGAGAACCGCATCATCGTCGCCGCGACGCCCGACCAGATGGAGCAGATCCTCCAGATCGTCGAGAAACTCGATCAGCCAACGGGGCTCGATCGCATCAGAGAGTTCGTTCCGCTGCAATTCGCCGAGGCGGAGAAGATCCAGGAAGCGTTATCGTTTTTCTACGGACGGCGTGCGCCTGGTGCTGAAACTCCATCGGAACGAGATGTACAGATTGTCGCAGATCCCGCGTCGAACAGTCTGGTGATTTCCGCCAACGAGCAAGAATGGGTGAACATTCGCGCTCTGCTGGAGAAGCTGGATAACGAGGAGTACGACGCGTCGCTGCAACTGCGCGTT
>JAZFYE010000396.1:0-8437 GCA_036475395.1 Phycisphaerales bacterium | reverse complement strand
ACCAATTCTACGGACGATCTTTGAGTCACGACACTTCTACGAGCCGGACAACGTCTGCTCCCAGATCAAGAGCCCCGTTCAATTGGTCGTGCAAGCGATCCGGTCGTTGCGGACGCCGCCGCGCAGCCTGCGCGATTTGCTCAGGGCGACCGACTTGATGGGCCAGAACATCTTGTTCCCGCCCTCCGTCAAGGGCTGGGAAGGCGGACGCAGTTGGATCAACACCGCGACCATGTTTGTCCGCCAGAACATATTGGTTTACCTCTTGACCGGGCAGCGACCCGGGGTCTATCCCTGGCAGATCGACCAATCGCAGTACGATGCCACGCCGCTGCTCGACCACTTTGACAAGCCGCTCCGCAATATCGACGCCTCGGAGGCGGTGAAATACCTCGTGTGGTTCAACCTCGGACGCAAGCCGCACGAACGCCGCATCGCCGCACTGGTCGATCACGTTAAGTCACGGGGCGGCAGGCTCACTGAGAAGATTCTCATCGAACTACTCGCCCTCATCACCGCCATGCCGGAATATCAATTGTGTTAGAAGAGAGCCGTCAGCGTTCAGCTCTCAGGCTTCGCAGACCGATTCCTGACCCCAAACCCCTGACCCCTGACTCCTGACCCCTAACCCCTGACCCCTAATCCTTGGACCCGTGCCATGAACGATCACGATTACAATACTTACTCGCGACGCCTCTTCATTCAGCAGGGCCTGACGCTCGCCTCGATGGCCACGACCGCGCCGCTGTTCATCCAACGCTCAGCCCTGGGAATGATGCGCCCGTTGGGGTCGATGTTGACAAGTCAGCCGGGCGTACCCGAGGATCGAGTCCTCGTTGTGGTGCAGTTGGGAGGCGGCAACGATGGGCTCAATACTGTTGTACCCTACGGCAGTGATTACTACTACAGGGCGCGGCCGGCCATCGCCATCCCCGCGCCTGATCGTGGTCGAGCCCAACGACCCGGCGCGCTGAAGCTCGACGATTCAAACGGCATCGGGCTCCATCCGAATCTCGCCGGTTTCAAAGAGCTTTACGACCAGGGCGTAGCGAGCATCGTCCAGGGTGTCGGATATCCCAACCCCAACCGTTCGCACTTTACCTCTATGGACATCTGGCACACCGCCGACGACAGCGCCAAAGGGTACGGCTGGATCGGCAAGTACTTCGACTGCACCTGTAACGGCACGCCTGTGCCGGAAGGCGCCGTCGCCATTGGCCGCAACGCCCCGTTGGCCATGCAGGGCGGCATCCAAAAGCCCGTCACCTTCGAGACCGAGGAGCTTTTCCGCTGGCTCGGCGAGGATGTCCAAGCAAGCCTCGACAAACCCTACGCAGACATCAACCGCGGCGGCGTCCTGCGCGACGTCAATCCGGACAGTCAGCTCGGCTTCCTCATGCGTACCGCCTTCGACGCGCAGGTTTCATCCGAGCGCATCCGCACCGCCGTGGCCAGAACGCCGCTGGTCGGCTATCCCGGCGGTCAGCTTGCCCGGCAACTACGGATCGTCGGCTCAATGATCCGCGACGGCATGAACACCCGCGTCTACTACGTCTCGATGGGTGGCTTCGACACCCACGCCGGGCAGGTCGGCCGTCACGCCAACCTCATGACCCAGTTCGGCCGGGCTATCAACGCCTTCTACAAAAACCTCAAGGCCCAAGGCGACAGCGGGCGCGTGCTCACGATGGCGTTCTCCGAGTTCGGCCGGCGGGTGCAGCAGAACGCCTCCGGCGGGACCGATCACGGAACCGCCGCCCCGATGTACTTCATCGGCGACATGGTCCGCCCGGGCTTGCTCGGCGATCATCCTTCGCTTACTGATCTCGACAAAGATCGCGATCTGAAGTTCCACGTCGATTTCCGCGAAGTCTATACCGCCGTGCTCGAGGATTGGATGAAAGCGCCGGCAGCGCAGGTGCTCGGCAGACAATACCGCAAAGCGAAGATACTGAAGGCTTGAACAGCCACAGATGAACGCGGATCCGTCTCGTTTAGCGAGTGACGCGTCCCGACTCCGTCGAGATCCCTCTTCCTTACCATAGCGACACAAACAGATCGCACCGGTGATTGAAATAGAAAGGAGGTGTTGGTGTTGGCCCCTAGCGAGCCGGGTTGGGTCAACCCGGTTCGCGCCCGCACACCAAACTCAGTCCATCGCGCACCGCACCGCCAGCCCATTCCCCGAATGAACCGGGGCGACACGCCCCGGCTCGCGGCTACACGGCGTGGTTGCGCAAAGCCATACTTGACGGTGTTTGAAGAATCTGCGGGCTACCACGCGCGGCTCAATTGGGTCGTTGCGTGGTGGATGATTGGGTGTTTTCGCAAGAGGCCCCGGGTGTATTCACCCGGAGCTAAATAAAAAATGAGACATTCTCTGTGGCACTCTGCACCTCTGTCGTGAATCTTCCTCTCAAAACGAGTCGGCGTGGCGGTAAGCGTTGATGACGGCGCGCTCGCCATCTTTGCCGGGTCGGCTGTTGCCGTGCTCCATGCCCACGACCCCCGTGAAGTTCTTGTTGTGGATGTGCCTAAAGACGTTGCGGTAATTGATCTCGCCGGTGCCTGGTTCGTTTCGACCCGGGTTGTCGCCGACCTGGAAGTAGGCGATTTCGCCGTAGGCGTGGTCGATATTGGGAATCAGATTGCCCTCAGTGACCTGCTGGTGGTAGAGGTCATCGAGGATTTTGCACGAAGGACTGTTGACAGCCTTGCAGATCTGATACGCCTGCGGAATCTTGGTCAGGAACATGCCGGGGTGATCGCGATATGGGTTGAGCGGCTCGAGGACCATGATGAGGCCGGCGGGCTCGCAGATTTCGGCCATGGCCTTGAGGCAGTCGATGACGTTGGCGGTCTGGTAGTTCCATTCGAGGCGTTTGTCATAGAGGCCGGGCACGATCGTGCACCATGTGGCGTTGACGCGCGTGGCGACTTCGATCGCTTGTCGCATCTGATCCTGGAGGTATTTTCTGGTTTCGGCACCACCGTGCGCGTAGATCGGCTCGCGCCACTCGGCGTGGGCGACGAAGACCCCCATTTCGATGTCGAGCTCGTCCATCGCTTTGGCGATGCGCTGTTGTTCGGAGGTGGAGCGACCGGCCATGCCGTTATCTTCCCAGGCTCTGAAGCCTTCATCAGCTGCGAACTTGAGTTGATCGATCGCGTCATCGCCGCCGTGGTTCTTGAACATCCCAAAGTGTGGCGCGTACTTGAGCTTGAAGCCGCCTGATTGCTTGGCGGCGGTCAAAGCGGATGGAGCGGCTGCAAGCGCCGCGGCGCCGGCGCCTGCGGTGACTATGAATTCTCTTCGCTTCATGGTTCCACTCCTCCAGGGGCAGCGCGAAGCCGCAAGCGGCTTAGATGAACGGCGTTCGGCCAGGGACGGCCACTTCCGGCGTGGGCAGTGAGCTGAACTCGTAGGCCGGCGGCGACAGATCGAGCTGGGAGTTCAGCGCCTTGTCCCACGTGATTCCCTGGCCGGTGTAGGCGGACAGGCGGCCCATGATGGCGGTGAGGGTTGATTCGGCGACACGCTTCGCCTCGTTGAGGTGCGGGCCGTCATTGGTGATGCTGGCGATGAGGTCCTTGTGTTCAACGACATAAGGATTGGGGTTCGTGGCGTCGAACCGCCATGGCCGCTGGCCGAGGATTTCTGCTCTGCCCGAATCGGACCACGTCCTGCCGGTCGAACCATGAATGGCCTCGGCAACTTGTCCGGTACAGCCGTCGATCTGCCGGCAATAACTGTGCATGACGACGCCGTTTGGATATTCGTACTCGATCGCGAAATGATCGAAGACGTGTCCGTACTTGGGCGCGGTGCGCACCTCCCGTCCCCCCATGCCGGCGCATTTGATCGGATGCGAGCCGATCGCCCAGTTGCATACGTCAAGGTTGTGTACGTGTTGCTCGACGATGTGATCGCCGGAGAGCCAGGTGAAGTAGAGCCAGTTTCTAATCTGCCATTCCATGTCGGACCAGGCGGGTTGTTGTTCCTTCACCCACAGTCCACCTTGGTTCCAATAGCAACGGGCGGAGATGATGTCGCCGATTTCGCCGCCGTGGATTCTCTGCATGAGTGCGAGATAGCGAGCCTCGTGGCGACGCTGTGTGCCGGCGACGACGGTGAGGTTATTGCGATCCGCCTGGGCTGCAGAAGCGATGACTTTCCGAATTCCTGTTGGATCAACGGCGACGGGCTTCTCCATGAATACGTGTTTACCCGCATTGATCGCCGCTTCGAAATGAATTGACCGAAAATGCGGCGGCGTGGCGAGGAGGACAAGATCGACATCGCTGTTGACGAGTTTTTGATACGAATCGAAACCGACGTAGCAGCGGTCATCGTCGATCTGGACCTGATCGCGATTGGAGTGATCGTCGGAAGTGAGCATGTTTCGGCAACCGTCGAGTCGATCGCGAAAGACATCGGCCAATGCGACGAGGCGGACCTGATCGCTCGCTTGGAGGATATTGAAAGCTGCGCCGGTTCCGCGCCCGCCGCAACCGATCAGGCCGGCTTTGAGTTCATCGGACCCGGCGCCGTAGGCGGACGTTGCGACCACGCCGAGGGGGACCGCACCGCCGGCGACGATTGCCGTGGCCTTGACGAAGTCTCGGCGGGTGCAGTTCGCACGAACTGATGTTTCGCTTGACGGGTCCATGATGATCTCCTTATCTTCGCAAACGACCAAGCGTGGATTCGCTAACTGACGAGAATGCGATCCATACGCTCGGCGATCTCGCGCAGCCGTTCTTCGCCGCCGCCGGGTACTTCCGCGGACGCCCATCCACTGTAACCGATCTCATCCAGGGCCTTCATCACCGCCGGCCAATCGCAGTCGCCCTCAAGAAGCTTGACGTCAAAACCCTTCCAAAGCCCTTCATCGTTTCGCTTCTTCCGAGAAAACTCTTTGATGTCGAGTTTGAGAATGCGCTTGCCGAGCACATGAATCCAATGCTCAGGCCAGCCGTAGTTGACAATGTTGCCGACGTCGAAGTACCACCCGATCATCGGGTGGTCAAAATCATCGATGTAGCGTGCGGCTTCAAGGGGACTGAGCAGGAAGTTGTTCCAGACGTTCTCAATCGCGATCTTGACGCCGAGCTCTTCCGCCAGCGGCAATACCTTGCGGATTTCGATTTGTGATCGTTCGTAGGCGGCGTCGTATGACACTTCTTTGTTGACGACCGCGGGGACGAGCAGAACGGTCGTGGCGCCATACGCCTTGGCATCGTGCAGCGCGATCTCCAGCGCGCGACGACCTTCGGCGCGCACGTTGGGATCGGGATGTGAGAACGGCTTGTACCAATGTTTGGAGTCGATGACGCCGGGAATGGCAAGTTGCGTTTCGTCCTTCGCCCGTAGCATTTCGTCACGATCAAGGTCGCTGGGACTGTCGAGCTCGACACCGTGGAAGCCGATCTCTCGAAGGAGCTTGAACTTATCGAGGATCGTGCCCTCAACGCGCACCATCGCGAACTTCAGCGACTTCTTGATGCCCCGCGGCGCTGCGCCGGTCCTTTGCATCGAAGCGCTCGACATGGCGACGGGAGCGCTGATCGCCGCAGCGCCGAGAGCCGCTGACTCCATAAACTCGCGCCTGGAAAGTGAATCACGCATCGATTAACCGCCTGATTCAATCAACGTCGGTGCTTTACCGGGCAGGAACTCTGTTTCGCCGGGCATGGCAACGGATCTGACGGCGAGCCTTCCGAAGGCATATTCCGGCGGCGTGAGATCTTCCGACGAATACATCGCTTCGTCCCAAGTAATGGTTTTCCCGGTATAGGCGGCCATCCGCCCCATGATCGCCATCATCGTGGAGTTGGCCATCCAAATGCCGTCGTTGATTGGTTCGTCCGCACGAATCGCGGCGAACAGTTCATTGTGCTCGACCTGATACATGTTGGGGTTTTCGCCTTCGTATCGCCAAGGGAATTCGCCATCGATAACGCAGCTGGGCGTCCAGGGGTTGATGGCGCACGTTCCTCTGGTCCCCATGATGTACGAAGTGTTGTCGTGCGAGCAGTTGGGCATTTGGCGGCAGGTGTGGAAGCAGCGCGCGCCGTTTTCGTATTCATAGATCACGGTAAAATGGTCGAAGACGTTGCCGGACTCGGGGCCTTTGCGCACCTGCCGACCGCCCAGCGCCGTCGCACGAACCGGCATGACGCCGTTCATCGCCCAATTGATCCAGTCAATACTGTGGCAGGCCTGCTCGACGATGTGATCGCCAGACAGCCAGGTGAAGTGCCACCAGTTTCGCAGTTGCCATTCCATACCCGACCAATGATCTTGACGTGGTTGCTTACCGAGGGCGTTGGTGTGGTAGGTCGTGTGCATGCTTACGACATCACCGATGGCGCCGTCGTGGATCTTGGCATATGACGCGCGATTCGGAGCGCTGTAACGCCAGCAGAAACCCGAGACGAGCGAAACGCCCGTGCGCCTCGCTTCGGCGGCCGATTCGATCACCGACCGTACGCCGGTTGCATCCACCGCCATGGGTTTCTCGCAGAACACGTGCTTGCCGGCATCGATGGCGGCTTTGAGATGCGCCGGTCGAAAATGCGGCGGCGTGGTCAGAATCACCACGTCAACACCGCTCTCGATCACCTTGCGATACGCATCAAAGCCGATAAAGCGCCGCTCGGCCGGGACGTCCACACGCTCGCCGAACTTCGATTGCAAGTGTTCGTGGCTCGATGAAAGTCGATCTTCGAAGACGTCGCCCATGGCCACCAACTCAACACCGGTATCAGCGCTAAGCGCCTGGCCAGCGGCGCCGGTTCCGCGCCCGCCGCAGCCGACGAACCCGAGGCGAATCGTGTCGTCGCCACGTGCATACGCCCAGGTCGGTGCGATCAGCGCCCCCGCCGAAGCAACAGCCGCGGTCGTCCTCACAAACTCGCGCCGGGTCAGAGCGCCGGCGTGACCGTCGCCCTCCTCAATGTTCTTGTCCATTGTTTGCTCCTTCATCTTCCTGCGGAATACACACGATGCGGAAACCGACGAATCCGCCGTCCGCCAGCCACCAGACGCTCTTGGGAATCTGCGGATCGCTGGCGTTCCACGTGTCCGACGGCTCCACGCGCATCGTACAGCCAATCTCCTCAGCACAATCTCGATACGACCCGCCCATCGTAACAGGTTCGTCGGCCCCAGTGGTACACCATTCCGAAGCGTTTCCGTACATGTCGTACAACCCCAAGGCGTCGGGCTTCTTTGTCCCGACCGGATGCGTCTTAAAATCCGAGTTGCCTTTGTGCCAAGCGTGGTCGTCCAGAGCGCCCCGGCGGATACCACCGAGGGCGCAGGCAAGCCTCCACTCGGCCTCGGTCGGTAGGCGGTACGTTCGGCCGGTCTTGTTGGACAACCATTCACAGAACGCCCGGGCGCCGTGATACGAAACAGAAATCGCTGGATACCCCGCCTTGCCGAACCCGCGATCCATTGCGATATATGGCTTGCTGGGGCGCGTGACGGCATCGACACCTGATTCGTCCGGCGCCCCGGGCTCATCAAGTCCGAAGACGAAGGTGTCGTACAAATCCCAGGTGAGTTCAGTCTTGGCGATCCAAAACGGTTCGCGGGACGTTACCCGACGCTCTCCACCTTCGATCAGGGCAGGACGGGTATCGAATGGGAGCATTGCAAACGACAGAGCCGTCCCATCAACGAGTTGCGTAAATGGCTCAAGATTGGCAGACTGGCCAGTCAGATACGTGGGACGAGAGAGGGCATCCGTAGACTGTCGACTTGAAGCGCACCCTCCCACCGTCAGCAAACTCGACGCAGCGGTTATGATCATTGCTACGACTGGTCGTATTGGACGCATGGTTATGAATCCGCCATCTCGTGATTGTGTGCGCATCGTCTTGCTGCTCATGTTTGCGACAGCCTGGTCCGGCTGCACGGGTTCACAGCCGATCCTGAATCGCTACGAATATAGCGAGATCATCATGGGCGTTGAGGGGCGAATCGTCCTTTATGCCCAAATTGAGCTCCAGGCCCGCGCTGCGGCCCGCGCCGCGTTCGACCGCATGGCCCAGCTCGACGCCGTGTTGAGCGACCATCGAGCAGACAGCGAAGCGATGCGCCTGTCCGCGACCTCGGGCGGCCCGCCGGTCCACGTCAGTGATGATCTGTTCCGGATCGTATTGCGGGCCAAGGAAATCTCCCACGCCAGCGATGCGGCCTTCGACATCACCGTCGGTCCGTTGGTGCAGCTGTGGCGACGCGCTCGACAAACCGGGACGCGGCCCACTCAGGAGGAGATTGAGACGGCCAAGCTGGCGGTCGGAGCGCAGCACATCTTCCTCAATGAGGAGAATCAGACGATCCGACTGCGACGTCCCAAGATGCAACTGGACTTCGGGGGTATCGGCAAGGGGTTCGCCGCCGACGAGGCGCTCGCGACATTGGCGC
>JAZFYE010000395.1:0-3599 GCA_036475395.1 Phycisphaerales bacterium | reverse complement strand
GATTTGTCGTCAAGGCCACGGGCGACATCATCATCCACGGGTTGATCGAGGCGGCGACCATCGTTTGTGGCGGCAAGCTTGAGTGCAAGCGCGGTATGGCCGCCAAGGATCGGGGCGAAATCTCCGTGGAAGGTGATGTCGAGGTTGGGTTCCTAAATAACGTGCGCGGCCAGATCCAGGGCGACCTGCTGATCCGTCGAGAGATCATCAACTGCGAACTCGTCATCGGTGGGAATTTGCGGTGCGAGCGAGGCGCGATCATCGGCGGTACCACTTCAGTAACGGGAAGTCTGCGGGGCATGAAGTTGGGCGCCGAATCGGAGACCGAGACCTTGTTCGTGCTCGGATCGGTCCCGCTGCTGACAGCCAGACTCAACCAACTCAAAAAAGACTGCCCGGAGTGGCAGGAGCAGCTCGATCGGTTTCGCTACGAACAAAATCAGCTCAGCGCCGGTCGCGGACCTGTCGGGCCGCAGCAACAGGAGCGACTGACCGAGCTCAATTTCGAGATATCCGATCTGGAGCGCAAGCTGCAAGAGGCCCAGGAAGAACGCACGAGGATCGAACAAGAGATGGCCACCCAGGGGAAAGTCGAGATCCAGATCGAAAAGATCATCTACCCCAAGGTCCGATTTCAAGCAGGCGATGCAAACTTCACTTTCACCGAGGCGCTCAAGGGACCGGCCAAGATCGGCTGGAACGAGCGTAAGCAGCTTGTGTTCCGACAAGGTGACGGCCGCGTTCGGTTGCTCCGCGACGTGGCCCAGGAACGCCCGCTGGCCGCATAGGGGAAGAAAGCGTTCCGCGATCGCTTCGAATGCCCCGGCCGGGACCTCACCGTCCTGGAAGACTCGGCGATGTCCGATCGAGTTTCTGAAATAGCGCAAGAACATCGCACTTCAGAGCTGGCTCTGATCTCGTGTGACACGCTTGAGTTGCGCCCAGGACCGACGTCGGTGCGTACCGCGGTCCAGCCAAAAGCCCCATCAATGCGGGAACGGCTGCTTAGGTGGCCTGCCAGTCTGGCCGATAGCTGGCGAGACCGAAGCTGTTAGCTGTCCTGTACCGCCGTGGAGGGGCGCCAGGGACTGGACCGCGATGTCCAGGAGCGATGCCTTGCCGTTCAAGACGATCATTGAAGATTTGGCGAAGACCGCCGTCATGACCGACGCAGATGATCTGCGCGGTCTTGTGAACCTTCACGAGCAACTGGAGCGCGTTCGCGACCGCGTTGATGCCGCCGAACTGCCGCCGATGGCGGAGGTCCTCGCGGCTGCGGCCGAACTCGTCGAGCAGATCATACTCCACCAGGTGCAAGACGCTGAAGAGGCGCTGAACGCCGTTCGCAAGAGCATCGAGCAAGTGCAGGAAGCGGTGCAAGTCGGCACACAACCGGCTGCGCCTGACCACGAGACGCCGGGTGGTCCCGAGCGTCTCTCGCCCAGCCGACCGTCCATGGATGATCTGGACGATGATCTGCTCAGCACCTGGGTGTCGAACTGCGACTGCGCCCTGAACGATCTGGAATCTCAGGTGGTCGAGCTCGAGTCGGCAGAGGATCCACAAGATCTGATCGCTGAGGTGCGGCGGGGAATCCACACGCTCAAGGGCGAAGCCGGCGTCCTTTCCCTTCATTCCACACAGAAGTTGTGCCATGAAGCTGAATCTGCGATTGATCGGTGCCTGGAGGCCGGCCGACGCTTTCCGGTCGAGGAGATCCTGAGCCTGCTCGATTG
This sequence comes from Phycisphaerales bacterium, assembly GCA_036475395.1. Lineage (GTDB taxonomy): Bacteria > Planctomycetota > Phycisphaerae > Phycisphaerales > SM1A02 > JADFNO01. The sequence goes on along the minus strand of JAZFYE010000395.1, from coordinate 1,863 downwards.
GCTGAAGGGATTTGTCTCGCTGCTGGCGAACGATCCCGGCGCCGATGCGCCTGAGTACGACGATCTGCTTGCCAAGCTGCAATGCACCGGGGCCGATGTGATCGTGGACGGTGGGGACTCGTCCGCCGACCGGATTGAGCCCGACGCGTCTGCGCTCGGCCAACGTTCCGAACCGCCGTCCCCCACGATCGACGAACCGGTTGACGACGATCAGCCACCCGAGGGACCCCGTCTCGAGGATGCCAGACGCGACGAGCCGGTCGAGTTCCCCGACGATCTCTCCGCTGACACCAACCTCCAGGATTTCCTGTGCGAAGCCCGCGAGCACATCGCCAGCGCAGAGGAAGCGTTGTTGGCGCTGGAGCAGGATTTCGAGGACGTTGAGCTGATCAACACCGTTTTCCGCGCGTTCCACACGATCAAGGGCGTTGCCGGGTTCATGCATCTTGAGCCGATCGTCGAACTGGCCCACAACGCGGAGTTCCTGCTCGATGAAGCACGCACCGGGTCGATCACGTTGAACTCGAGCTACGTCGATCTGATCTTGCAGTCGTGCGACATGCTCTGTCAGCTCCTGGGCGCCCCGGAAGGTGCCGATCCACCGACCAAAGGACAGCTCGGCGAGGTGGTTGATCAAATCAAGCACGCGAGCCGTGGGGAGGTTTCCGCCAAGCCACACGCGAGATCGCGATCATCGGCGCCGGCCTTTGCGCCACTCGGCGAGCTGCTCGTCGCCATGCACATCGTCTCGTCCGAGGACGTCGATCAGGCGCTGAATCGGCAGGCCCAAGGCGCCTCTCGTTTGCGCGATGTGCTCATCGAGGCTGGGCTGACCGACATTGATGCACTCGAAGTAGATATCGTGAATCCCAAGAGCACGAGCGGGCAGCTTGTATGCGAGATGCTCGTCGAACTCGGGCTCGTCGCTGCAGAACAGCTCAGTGCCGCGATCGAGGCCAAGAAAGACTCGGATAAACGGCTCGGCCAGTTGCTCGAAGTGAGTCCCAAGCAGTTGGCGCCGGCACTGCGCGAGCAGCGACGACTCGATCGTGAATCGTCCGGTGAGTCCGACGCAAGCGCTGCCGAAACAACGACCGCCGAACCGCCCGCCGCGTCCGCCGGCACGAGAGCCTCGGCTGGCCAGGTCGTTCAACGGAAGCCTTCCGGGCGGGTTCAGCGCCGCACCGATCCGACCGTCAAGGTCAACATGACACAGATGGACAGTCTCGTGGACATGGTTGGCGAACTGGTCATCGCGCAGCAGATGGTGATTCAGGATCCCATCATCGAGGGCATCACCGAGCAGCGCTGCCAGCGCAATCTCACCCATGTGGGCAAGATCATCCGCAATCTCCAGGAGGTCGCCATGTCCTTGCGCATGGTTACGCTCAAGGGGACGTTCCAGAAAATGGCCAGGTTGGTTCGTGACGTCGCCGCCAAGGCCGGCAAGAACATCAAGTTCCACGTCGAAGGTGAGGAAACGGAACTCGATCGAACCGTTGTTGACGAGATTGCAGACCCGCTGGTGCACATGATTCGAAACGCATGCGATCACGGCATCGAGACGGCCGACAAACGCCGCGCGGCCGGGAAGCCGGAAACGGGCAATCTCACTCTCCGCGCGTATCACCAGGGTGGATCGATCGTCATTGAAATTGAAGACGACGGCCAGGGCCTGAATCGGGAGGCGATTCTCAAAAAGGCGGTCGAGCGGGGCCTGTATTCTCCGGATCGCGAGCTTTCGGATATTCCCGATTCTGAGATCTACAACCTGATCTTCCTCCCGGGGTTCACCACCGCGGAGCAGGTGACGGATATCTCCGGCCGTGGCGTCGGCATGGATGTCGTTCGCCGGAACATCCA
>JAZFYE010000394.1:0-2109 GCA_036475395.1 Phycisphaerales bacterium | reverse complement strand
CCGAAGAGCTCTTCGAGCGGCTCAAGGCGCAATTCAGCGAGCCGGAGATCGTCGAGCTGACCTTCCTGATCGGCTTCATCAACATGCTCAATCTGTTCAACAACTGTCTGCAGGTGACCTACCACGGCGAGTACGATGCGCTTGAGCAACGAACGTAAGTGGTGCCGATCGCGCCCCAAAGCTGGCGGCGTGACTATCGGCGGCCACACCTATCTTGTCTATTGCGCCGTGTGCAGATAGCGCGTCACCTGGTCAAGATGCCAAAGATCATGCCGTGCCGTCACTCGCAGCATCAGTGAAAGAGAGGCCCGGTGTTATCGCGCGCCATTTTATGGTGTGTGGAATTGTCCGGCGGCGTCCCGGCACACCCTCTTTAGGGCATCAAAAACTACCGCACCCGCGTTCTCGCAGGTCTGAGCATGTACGGGTTGGCGTCGGTGCTACGGACACGGCCCCCAGTTTACAAGCAGGGCGAGAAGGTCGGATGCGCCCTCGTTGCCATCGTCGTCGATGTCCTCGGGGCAACCGGAGCAGGCGCCCCAAACGATCAATAGTTTGATGAGATCGTTTGCCAGTCGGGCGCTTTGAGCCGGGCACTTACTATGCTCTCGAGATTCGCTTGCCTTCGACCGTGACCTCCGCCACGAGAACGGGCGATGCGGCGAGCCGATCCCGGGCGAGCACTTGCCCGGTCTTGCGGTTGATGCGGCCGAACGCGAGCACCCCAGTGGGGCAGCTCTGCACACATGCCGAGCAGCGAACGCACTGAGGATCTTCCATGGGAATCCCTTTGTTGGCGAAGTTCATGACGTCGATGCCCTGGTGGCAGACACTCGTGCACACGTTGCAGCTGATGCACTTGGACTTCTCCGAGATGATGCGGAACTGGCTAAAGCGGGCATAGATGTGCATGAGCGCCGCCAGCGGGCAGGCGAAGCGGCACCAGATACGACCGGAAAACCAGAAGTAGAACGCCACGCCGAAGATCCCCGCAAAGAGAAGATCAACGAACCAAGCGTAGTTCAGGAAGTTCAGCGGGAAGACCGCCCGGCCCGTAAACAGCGTCGAGTACGAATCGGCGAGCCATCCCTGGCCGGGAAGGATCCAGCTGAGCAAGCGGAGTAGGAGCAGCACGGCCGCGAACGCCAGGAACACCTGGCCGACCAGGTTCAGCCGATTCCAAATCGGTCCGCGAGGCATCTTGTGTCGGTGAGTATCGCCCATCGTTTCCGCCAGAGCGCCGCACGAGCAGATCCAGCCGCAGTAGGCCCCCTTACCCCATCGCCAGACGATCAGGGGAATGATCACGAACGTTTGCACGAAACTAATGACCAGCCACAGCACCAGCGGATTGTGGCTGAATACGTTCCACGGCAGCAGCGGCCAGGCGAGGATGAAGCCAACCGATCGCCAGTATTCACGGCCATGGTTGTCCCAAGCACTCACTGGGAAAAGTTGATCGGCGATCCATCTGCCGGCCCCGCTTTCGAACCACCCGTTATGTCCCATCCAGGGCAGGATGATAAACGGCAGCAAGAACAACGGCACAATCTGGATCGACATCAGCGTAAGCGTCTGGACCTTGACGTACGGCGTCTTGCGGCGCTTGATCCGTTTGAAGCCGAAGATCGTGATGCAGAGGGTGTAGGCGACCGTGTAGTAGAAGCTCGGTTTCTGCATGGAAAGCCAGATGGTGCCCAACAGGTTCGACGGGTTTGTTGGATCGACAAGGTTAAATGGAAATAATCCGTTGTCCTTGAACCATGTCTTCAGCCCAAAGCCGGCGTCGCTCTTCCAGTGATACATCAAGACACAAAACGCAAAGAAGAAGGCCAGGCTCAGGTAGGTCGATGGTTTCCACTCGCCGCGGATACGCACACCGCTGCGGCGAAAGAAGTCCAGCGGCGCCTCCCGTCCGATCATGATGAAGACGGCCTCCGCCGTGATCGCCTCGTCGGTCCCCTCGGCATTGGTGATGACCACCTCTGAGTCGTTGATCTCCTTGGGGTGACTGGACATCATCAGCCGAAGCGCCCCCACGCGGCGGTGGAAGGGCTTGCCGCAGCCGGGGCATTCGCCGTCGGCGGGGTATCCCCTGAGCTTTCCGCC
>JAZFYE010000393.1:0-2170 GCA_036475395.1 Phycisphaerales bacterium | reverse complement strand
CGGGGCCGGTCGCCAGCGCCACGGCGCCGTCCGGCAACTCGTATCCCCCAAAACCGGCATACACCAAGGCATCGAGCGAGACGTGGCGCATGATGGGGTGCTGACGATCCCAACTGAGGATCCGCTTACCGCCGGGGTCACGCGCGGGCTTTGACTTGATCTCCGACGGCGCGGCGGCGAAGCTCAGTGTGGGCACCTCGGGAAACGCTCCCAGCGGCGCGCGGTCGAACACCACCAGATCGAACTCCGATTCCAGCCGTGGCCGAAGCTCATCCGCGCTGTCCGGTCGTAGTGGCAGGGTGACGAGCCGTTGCGGGTCCAGCGCGGAAATGAGGTCATACAAAAAAGCATCCGGCTCATCGCCGCCATGGACCAGCGCGATGCGCGGCGCTGCCGGCGGGGCGAGCACCAGGGCCGCTGTATCGTCCGCGGCCAGATCGTCCCGATGACGGCTGGACAACGCCAGCACCGCACCGCCGCCCAATTGAATCGCAAAGGTCACGGTCGCTTGGCCCATACCGGCCGGGCCCGCCGGTGGAATCTGGACCTGCTTCAGTTCACTCGCTGATCCGTCCACCCGCAACGTCAACAGCGTCTCGATCGGTTGCGACCCGGCATTGGCCAGCCGCGCGAACACCAACACCCTGGCTGGATCCTGGTAGTTGCGGCGAGCGCTGAACGAGACGATGCCGACGTTCTGTACCGGTTGATCCGCCCCGGAACCAACGCGAACGAATCGCAGGACGCCGGACGGCAACGAGAATCCGGATGAATCGCTCGCCTGGCCGACTCCCCCGTCGGAGATCAGCACCACCGTGGGCGGCTGATCTCGGGCCGTGTCCTCTCGGGCGGCGAACGCCCCGGCCAATTCCAGCGCCGCCTCTAGGTTCGCCTCCTCATCGGTTGGCGTGATAGAAGCGATCGCGTCGCTCAGCACCCTTCGATCCGATTCAAAGCCCGTAATGACCTGCGCGGTCGAGGCAAAGGCCACGACCATCATCTGATTCGGTTCGTCGCCTCGGCCCAGGCGCTGGGCGATCTGCTCGGCCGTGGTCTTGGCCGCTTCCAACCGGGTCTTTCCCTCGGCGTCCGTTGCATTCATCGAGGCGCTGCGGTCGATCAGCAGAATAACCCGCGCCGACGGCGGCGATTCGGTTTGCAGGACCGGCTGGGCCAGCGCTGCTAGCAGGGTCGCCAGCAGCAGCAACTGCAAGAACAGCAACAGCGACGGACGCAGCCGCTGGAAGGGTACGTTGACTTGCAGGTCCTCCGTCGATTCCCTCCACAACAGCGTGGTGGGGATCCGCAGCATCTGCCGCCGCAGCTTCAGAAAGTACAGCAGCAGCAGCAGAGGAACCACAACGCCCGCCGCCGCCATCGCTGACCATGGACTCAAAAAATTCACGCACCATTATTGCTTGGATGCTGATGTTTCACCATGGCGCTTAGGAAGGCCCACGGAGGTGGAGTCAAATAATGCAGCGGGGCGAAGTGATGCGAGGGTTGGAAGCGTTGACCTGATTCTCACATTCTCGATCAGCCGAGCTTGGACCGCGTCACTGAGCGGTTGAACCGGGTCCGTGCGAAGTCGCCGACTGAGCGTGGCGATTCCCCAAGTATCGGTCGCCAGTCGGCGACTACTTCCCGTTGGTGAAATCGCCGCGCTCGCCGTTGGGTGAGGCTTCCCCGAGCAACTCGATCCCCACGCGTTTGATGTGCGTGCGCGTGGCGGCGATCGCCGTGAACCGCGCGCTGTGGGCTTCGATCATCTCGCCGACCTGCGGCACATGTCCGAGCCGCGCGAGCATGAACCCGGCGATCGTGTCGAAATCGTCGTCCTCGGGCACGCTCAATCCGAGCTGCTCGTTCAGATCGTCAATGTGGAACCGGCCGTCGGCCTCCGCGTGTGTCTCGTCGATCGTCACCAGCTCCGGTTCGTCCGCCCCGTCCGGCTCGTGCTCGTCGTGAATCTCGCCGACGATCTCCTCCAACACGTCCTCGATCGTGACCAGCCCGGCCGTGCCGCCGTACTCGTCGATCACAATCGCCATGTGGACTTCGCTGCGTTGGAAGTCCGCCAGCAGTTCACTGACCGGTTTCGTCTCGGGCACCACGATCGGCTGGCGAAGGATCGGCTCGAGCTTGAACGTCGAAGGATCCTGCCCGATGT
>JAZFYE010000392.1:0-4279 GCA_036475395.1 Phycisphaerales bacterium | reverse complement strand
AGCTCAGCCAGCCGCTGAGCACGACCGCCGACACCGAGACCGACACCGAGGCGCAAAAGCACGACCGCGCACTGGAGGCCGCCCTGGGGGAAGCATCAGCCGAAGCTGTGGACTCGGCGCCTGCGATGTCGATCTCATCGAAATCCTCCGAGTCCCCCGACGACGCCGCGCCGAAGCAGCCGGCCACGATTGAGCGGATTGTCGAGCGAATCGTGGAGCGGCCGCTTCGACGCCGCCTCCCTGATACGAGAGCCAGCCTCACCCACCGATTCAACGTCGCGGGGCACGAGGGTTATCTCACCGTGGGTCTGTACCAGAGCGGAAGCCCCGGCGAGCTGTTCATCACAATGTCCAAGGAAGGCTCGACAATTGGGGGGTTGATGGACTGCCTCGGCACCGCGATCAGCGTTGCCCTTCAGTACGGCGTGCCGATCGAAAGCCTGGTCAAGAAGTTCGAGCACCAGCGATTCGAGCCGATGGGCATGACCACGAGCGCCGACATCCCCTTCGCGAAGAGTCTGGTAGATTATATCTTCCGCTGGCTTGGGATGGAGTTCATCCCCGGTTACCGCGAGGCGAACGCGCCGAAGCGGGCGCGCAGCGCCGGTCACGACGAGACCAAGCGACTCGTCGGCGAGATGCGCCAAGCCGAAGGCGAGGTCATCGATACACCCGCCGATGGATCGCGCACGCCGGTCAATCCGGATCCGCCCAACCTGGATGAGGGATCGACGACGGCGATGGTCGCCAAGATGCAGCGCCGGCTGGTCGAGGCCCGCGAAACCACCCGGCCGACGATCACTGAGCCGCCCGCCCCAGTCGCGGCGGTGATCGGCGCCTTGGACTACGCGCATGCGGCGATGATGGGTGACGCGCCGGCCTGCGACGTGTGCGGCGCTATCACCGTGCGCAACGCGAATTGTTACAAGTGTCTGAATTGCGGAAATTCGATGGGGTGCAGCTAGAAGAGAGGCAGCGTGGCATCATGGCATTGAGGCATCGAGGCGCGAACGGAAGAGACAATTGTGCCGTGAAGAGCGGGGCAAAAGTGAGATGAGTTTGGCGACACGGAATTGCACAAGATGGGAAGGTTGCAAGGAGATCGAAGCGGTGCGCCACGATCTTTCGATAGCTCGATGCTTGGTCTTGGCCGGTCGGCCTGTGCGCTCCGAGGGCCGGCCGGCGACTGGACGCGATGGGCAGCGGCTCCGGAAAGGAGATCGGCGAGTGGATGGACGTAACTTGCTGCGGTCGGGTGAGCATGGACAGGGGCGCAACCCGACGTCCCGCAAAGAGGCGGGATGGTCTGCTCCTACCGACCGTTACCCATCGCATTTTCGGTCAGGCGTGCTGGTTCACGGACGACCACCGCGCCTGGAGAAGCCGACCTCATCCCCCTGAGGCGATAACCGGCTTCTTTCTTCCCTCCCCCCGAAGCGGTCCCCACCACTGCTTCGGGGGATTTTTCGTAAGAGCATCAAGGCATCATGGCAACAAGGAATCGAGACATCGTGGCGGCACGCTGCGATTCGACCCCGCGCGTCCTCGATGCCTTGGGGCCTCGATGCCTCGATGCCTTGCTCTTCTCAATCCCACCGGAAAACACCCTTGCGCCATGCGTAGACGTAGGCGATGATCGACGTCCCGATAAAGAACATGATGCGCCCAAGAAAGAGCGCCGCCTCAGGGCTTTGGGGAGAGAGTTTGGCGAAGGTCACCGCCCACGGATAGAGAAAGATGATCTCGACATCGAACACCAGGAACGTCATCGCGAGAATGTAGAATCGAACGTTGAATCGCTTGCGAGCGCTTCCGATCGGATCCATCCCCGATTCATACGTCGAGCCCTTGATCGGACCTTCCCGCCCCGGTCCCAACAAATGCGACATGAGCAGGTTCGCCACGGCAAAGATGATCGCCATGATCACCAACAGGCCGATCGGGATGTACGCATCAAGGTCAACCGCAAGCATCAACACAGACATCGCTAAACTCTCATCCGAGCAAGGGATTCGGCCGCCCAAGCCGAGGGTCAAACCGCGAGGCGAGAGTGTACGCGTCCCGGCAAGTTGCCACAAGCGACTCGCCCTGCCACACTACCGCCATGCCCTGTTTGATCGGCTGCTTCGCCCTCTTCACGCCGAGGGTGGCCATCGTCCTCGTCGTCATCTTCAGCGACTACCTCGGCGCCGCCTACCAGACCGTCCTTTGGCCGCTGTTGGGCTTTTTCTTCATGCCCCTGACCACGCTCGCCTACGCCTGGGCGATCAATGCCAACGGTTCAGTGAGCGGGATCTATCTCCTGGCCGTGATCCTCGCCGTCCTGATCGATCTCGGCATCATCGGCGGCGGAGCGTCCAATCGTCACGTAAGGCGGTATTATGTACGAGTAGACCGCAGCCCACGACGGGGCTGACCGGCCGAAGACTCGACGGAGGACATTCGACCGCAGACCGCCACCCATGGCTCTTCACGTTTCGACGTTCCGACGTTTCCCACGGGGTGTAGCTCAGCTTGGCAGAGCGCCTGCTTTGGGAGCAGGAGGCCGCAGGTTCAAATCCTGTCACCCCGATTCGCCGTAGGCGAATAGAGCAGTGGAGCAGGAGAACAGGTGAGCAGTTGAAGGAGCATGCCGAACCTGCTCCACTGCGGTCTCCTGATCACCTGCTCTACTGCTCCGCTTTTTCCGTTCAGCACCGCATTGGCCCCGCTATACTGAACTGTTCAATCAACTGTTTGCGAGATAATAATGGGCCAAGACAACGAGTCACACAATGCCGTCGAGCTCATGGAACAAGCGTGGGGCGCTCGAAGAGAAAACCGGCTGGCCGAGGCGCATACGAATCTGGTCGAGGCCGTTTCACTCTGTCGCCAATCTGGGGCGCAGCGCGAATTGGTGTTGGCGCTCAGGAAGCTCGGTCACGTCGAGCTAGACCTGGGGAACAATGATGCGGCGCGCGCGGTATACGAGGAGGCGATCACCATCTGTCGCGATGAAGAGGACCCTCTAACACTGGCACACACGGTTCGACATCTGGGCGATGTCCATCGGCATGCGGGACGGGTAGAAGATGCGGAGGCGTGCTACCAAGAGGCGCTCGAACTCTATCGAAACCACGAGCAACCCCCCAAGCTCGATCTTGCGAATGCGATTCGGCCGATAGCAATTCTCAAAGAGGATGCGGGAATGATCCAAGAGGCAAAACAGTTGTGGGAGGAAGCACGAGATCTCTACCGTGCAGTCGATGTGAAAGACGGGGTTGCCGAATGCTCAGATCATCTGGCTCGACTGGATGGGTAGGCCCCGGTGTGCACCCTGACCAACCGCTGCCCGCCACGGCGGATCGTCGACAGTGGACGTGCCCCGGCCGGCAACGTTGCTATACTGCCCAGCTACGACCAGCGGAGACGCCGAATGAACCGCCTGCAACAGAAATTGGACCTGGCCGGAACGGTCTGCGGCGTGCTCGGCGCGGCGTCGTGCCTCATGGCGGTGATTCTGCGGGCGTACTTCGGGTCAGGAAATTTCGCGGGCATGCATATCGCACCCCGGAGCATCATGCTCGGCGGGATCGCCCTGCTGGTTTTCGGCTGCTGGCTCAAACTCACGGCAAAATAGGCGCGCGCACCCGGTTCGGCGGATCATGGCTGATTGCCGTCGCGATGACTCGCCCGGCCGTAGATCAGCTTCGCCAGGATCAGCCCCAGCACACATCCAACCCCACCGGCGGTGAGCGCTACGAGAACCCCCAAAATCCATCCCAGTGGGAAGCTCACGCCCAGCACCGCGCCGATACCGATGCCCGTGAATAGCCCGATGGTCGGCCAGCGGTTGTACGCCCACGCCGCATCGCCGATGCCTTTACGCGAGTTTGACGGGCGATCGTTCATGTCAGTTCATACTTCGGTACAACAGGTCCGCAGGAACCTCGGATCGCTGATACTAGAGTCTATCCGGCTCGCTCGAAAGCACGGTGCGGATATCGGCAACTCAAATCCAATGACCCACCGTGTCTGCCTTGTTTTGCGACCGGCGGGGCGGGAGGCTCGTCAATCGCTCAGTGGAAGTCACGTGAGTCGGCTTGAAGCGCCTCGGCCGGCCACTCGACGCGCTCCAGATGATCGACCAGAATATGGATGACTTCGCCCTGGCGCTCGACCCGGCCACGGGCCAGAATGATCACGCCGTGCCGCGCCGCCGGCCGAAATCGCTCATAAATGTGCGGACGAATGATGAGGTTTGATATGCCCGTCTCATCCTCAAGCGTCATGAAGATGA
>JAZFYE010000391.1:0-7531 GCA_036475395.1 Phycisphaerales bacterium | reverse complement strand
ACACACCGAGACCGGTCAATTACTCGGGACGATCCAATACATGAGTCCGGAGCAGGTGGACGCAACGCTGAGCGACATTGATCCTCGCAGCGACGTGTACGCGTTGGGCGTGGTGCTCTACGAGCTGTTGGCCGGGCGGCATCCCTATGAGCTGGAGGGTCTGCGCATACACGAGGCGCTGCGGGTCATCCTCACCCGGCCGCCGCGCCCCCCGAGTGAACTCGCGCCGCAGCTACGCGGCGACCTCGAAACGATCATCCTCAAAGCACTGGCGAAGGACCGCAGACAGCGGTATCGGGATGCGGGCAGCATGGGGCGCGACATTGTGAGGTTCCTGCAGCGCGAGCCGATTCACGCCAAGCCCGGCGGGTCCGTCTACCGCGCCAAGCTGTTCGTTGTGCGCCGGCGCAAGCAACTGACCGTCGCGGGCGTGATCGGGGCGGCGCTGGTCGTGACGTTCGCCGTTGCGGCGTGGCTTATCGTGCGAGCCCAGGAGCAGGTGCAACAAGCTGAGCTTGCTACGCAGCGGCAGGAGGAGACGAACCTCGAGATTCAGCAGTCGCTTCAGCAGCAGATCGAATCCGCGCGCGAAGCGGCGAGACAGCCGGACCGAACGCTGTTTCGGCTCGCCGCCCATGACGACGCGGTGAGCGCCTTGGCGTTTGATCCGACCGGCCGACGGCTGGTCTCCGCTTCTTACGACGGGTCGATCGCGATGTGGGACCTCGCCGAGCGAAGCGAACGCTTCGGATCCCTGGAGCATGAAGCGCCCGTGACATACTTGGCGGTAAGCGGGGACGGATCACGGCTGGCCGCCGCAGACGAGGACGGGTTGCTCGTCGTGTACGACGCCGCCACGGGCGACGTCCAAAGCCGCGTCCGCGTGGGAAGCTCGGTCGTTCGGTGCCTGGTGCTTGATTACGCAGGAGACCGGCTGGCCGTCGGTCGTGACGACTTGACCATCTCGCTCTGGGCGATCCAGCAGCCCGAACCGATCCGAACCTTCCGCGGCACGACCGGGTCGTTCCATCTGGTGGCTTTCAGTCCTGACGGGCAGCACCTGGCGGCGGTCTCCGAAACCGGCGCGGTGTATGTGTGGGACATTGAGACCGCCCAACGCCGGTGGCAACAGGCCGGCCCGGAGGCGACCATCGCCCTTCGTTTCACCCCCGCCAGCGACCGACTGCTGTGCGTTTCCTTGCGAAAGGGCGGGACATGGTTTGACCCGGCCACGGGCGACGCCGTCGCCCGGTTGTCGCTGGGGCGACAAGCGTTGACCGACGGGGCCCTTGATCCGACCGGGCAATGGCTGGCCGCGATCGTGGACGAGCGCACGGTGCGCGTCTGGAATCTCGTCGCAGGCGAACCGGTGGGCCCGCCGATTACGAGCGAACAGCCGATCCAGTCGCTGGCCATCCACCCCGAGGGAACGTGGCTCGCCCTGGGCGAAGCCGGCGGCGACATCGTCGTGGTTCCTATCGCGGTTGCGCCGTAGCCAGCTCACCATCGATAGGCTGCGTTAGACGTGAGCCGGTAGACTTACATCATGCAGACATGGCGGGCGACAACGATTCTCTCCGTGCGACAGGGCACGCGGGTGGCCGTGGGCGGCGACGGGCAGGTGACCATCGGGGAGACGATCGCCAAAGCCGACGCGGTGAAGGTGCGCAAGCTCGATGATGTCGGCGCGGAAACGGCCGGGGTGCTGGTCGGATTCGCCGGCTCGGCGGCCGACTCTTTCGCCCTGTTGGAGCGATTCGAGGCGAAACTCAAGGAGTCGCCGACGAACCTCATGCGGGCCGCGATCGAGCTGGCCAAGCTTTGGCGCACAGATCGGGTGCTGCGCCGGCTGGAGTCCTTGCTGGTAGTCGCGGATCGGGCCAAGACATTGATGATCTCAGGTCAGGGTGATGTGATCGAACCGTCCGACGGCATATGTGCGATCGGCTCCGGCGGACCGTTCGCGCTCGCGGCGGCGCGGGCGCTGCTGAAGCACACGCAGCTCGGCCCGGCGCAACTCTGCAAAGAGGCGCTGCGAACCGCAGGGGAGATCTGCATCTACTCCAATGATTCCCTGACGGTGCTCGAACTGGATGAGTCCAATAGCGGCGAGGTGGGACCGGGCGAGGACGACCGATCGTGAGGAGGCGCCGCGGTCGGCGAGGGCGCCGGCTGGCGACCGCGCTGGTGGCGGGCTCGCTAGTGATCGGCCTCGGGTGTCTGATCGCCGTCGGCTCACCGCCGGTGGTCGGCGTCGATGCCCTGTGGGTCAAGGCGCATGCTCCTGAGGTACGCCTGATGCTCGGGGCGGGCGCGGCGGCGCTGCTCTTTTCCGTCGCTGCACTGTGGTTCGGCGTTTCGCGACGGTTCGTCGTAGCGGTGTGGATCGTGGCTATCCTGGTGAGTGCGGTGTTCTTTTCTGACCGTGTGGAGACGATTTATCGGGTCGTAGTGTCGTACGTCCGCTAATTGAAGGCGGCGTTGAATCGGACCCGTCAAAGCGTCGATTCTATAGCTCATGCCTGCATGGCTTAGAAGCGTCAAGCGGGCGCTGGGTGCCGGACCGAACGCCCAGGAGAGGGCGCGTCTCCTCCTGAAGGAGGCCTATCGCGCGCGCACCACGCTCGAGTTGGAGCCGCTGAATCAGACTGGGTTTCACAAGCTGGTGTTGGCGGCCACGATCGAGCAGGTCCGTGATGACGATCTGATCATCAGTCAGCCATTGGTCGGCGCCTTGAACCACCCGTTGGCCACCGGGGAAGAACTCCTTATGAGCTTCGGGGTCGACTCCGTGGGAGGGGTCAGCGGCAAGACCGAGGCACTGGGGCGTGTACAAATCCCCTCCGGCGGCGCTCGGCTTCTGTATGGCTACCGCCTCGCCATGCCAGGTGTGCTGCGCGCTGATGAGCGTCGTCGGCATCGTCGCGTGACGTTCGGATCAGGCCCCCCGCCCGCAGCCGCGCTCTACCCCCGCCCGAAGGATGCGCCCCTGAGGGGGACCGTCCTGGACATCAGTATCGGCGGCATGCTTATCCGCGTGCTCCACGAACCGGAGTGCGAACTGGAGCTGCAGCAGCGCGTTCATCTGAGCGTACAGCTTCCCCCCCCGGTCGGCGTAATCGACGAGGACGTCACCGTCGTTCGCGTTGCGCCCAGCGCCAACCGCACCAACAATTATGTTGGTGTCGCCTTCAAAGGGGAAGTCGAGGGCCTCGCGGAGTTGGTTCATCGACTCGAGGAAGGGCAGCACGCGCCCCACGCCGCCGGGTAGCCGCGCCTCCTCGGCATGCTCCGACCTCACCGAACCGGAGGGGGCGCCATCGCCCCTTGCTCCGGCGCATATGGTAGGTCCCGGCGAGTCTATTCGCCTCGCTCAGCCGCCTCGTCACGACGTCCGGTACGGTGGTATCGGCCGCGGCGCTTGGCGTACTCCTGCGGCGAGATCGACAAGTCGGGGTCATCGCCTTGTTGCCATTGGCGATGGAGCGCCGTCAGGAACGGGACGCACCAGTGGCATCCCGTTCCCGCCCCAAGACATTCACTGAGCTGTGACGGCACCGACGGCTGCTCGCGCTTCATGTAGTTGGTGAGCTTGCGAAGGCTCACGCGATAGCACAGGCAAACATGGTCATCCGGATGCATAAACCAACACACCCAACCACCATCCCTCATCCCTTATCCTTCATCCCTTCCCTACACCCATACCTGGCAGATCAGATGCGGCTCCTTGAGCTTGCCCGTCAACGTGCCCACCGTCGAGGTGACGAACTTCACCTCGTACTGCGGATGAGCGTCCAGCCACTCGTTGACGCACTGGTCCAGGTATGTCAGCGCGTCGTCGGTGAGCTTGCTATGGAAGGTGCGAACGTAGATCGCGCCCAGGCCGGTGGTGTTGGGCGTGCGAGACCACTTTTCCTCGTGTCGGCGACCCTTCTCGAAGGCAGTGATCTTCTTCGGACCGGCACCGGGCCCGACGCTTTCGACCACTGGCAGCTCGCCCCCCTCGGGCTGGCTGACTTCCTTTACCGGCAAGCGGGGCGCGCCGGACCCGAACTGCGGCTCGGTGTGCCGTATCTTGCTCGGTGCGTTGCGGTCCGGTCGGTTGGGCATGGTATCCATGAGTTGGATCCTTCATTCGTCAGGCTGCGTTACCGTAGGCGACCGGCAAGACGGCCCGGTTCGTCCGCAACGCCAGTGAGACCAGCCTAGACGAACCGGCCGACGACGAACAGCCGCATCCCCAGAATCATCGTTTCCAGCCGGCGAAGGAGGTCAGCCGTCCGTCGCCTCGGCCGCCTCGCACACCGCTTCCCAGGCCGTGGCGCCAGCCTCCAGAGGCTCCAGCCGCAGTCGCTGTCGGATCATCGCCATGCCATCGCCGCGATCGTGCCAGCGTATCTCTAGATTCCATGATGACCGCTGGCGACGCTCACTGACAACCGTACCCCAGGCCAGGCGGCGGACTGACCCGCGCTCGCCTGAAACCCGGCCTTCATAGTCCAGGTACGCCGGCCGGTGATCGGCGATCCGCTCGGCGGCCATGCACTGCCCCGGCTTCAGCTCATCAATCCGCCGCGGGAGGCGGAAACTAATAAGCGGTTCTCGGCCAGCCCGATCGCGGGCGATCATCCAGTCAACGTGGCTGGTCCCGTCGGGCAACTCATGCAGCAATTGCACCGTCCGTCGGAAGTCTGTCCGTAGCAATGGCATCTGAAGTGATCCTAGAAAGCCCGCCCCGGCGCATCTCGCCGCGTCGTCTGTATGATGCGTGTTCGTCCCCGCTATGAAGAGGGCAAAACCATGCGACGAGTACTCGTCCAAGTGATCCTGCTGAGCGTCGCTGTACTGACCGCCTGTCAGCGGCCGATCCATACCATCCGCCAAAGCGCTGATTTTAGCTTTGATCACGGTGATTACGATACCGCGGCGACAGCGTACGCCGAAATAGCTGACCGCTACCCCGGCGATTGGCGGGCCCAATACCGCCTTGGGCTGTGCCTATTAGAGATCGACCAGCCGGCCCGAGCGCGCGACGCCCTGGAGGTCGCTCATTCCCACCGTCCGCGGGACCCCGGCATCGCCAACGCCCTTGCCGAAGCGATGTTCCAGCAAGGCGATGAGTCGCGCCTGTTTTCGTTCCTCCAGCAGCGGGCCCAGTCTATGCAGTCCCCTGGCGCGTACCTCCAACTCGCCCGCTATGCGCTGGAGCTGGGCGATCCCGATTCAGCTCAGGTCGCCCTCGAGACGGCGATCGTGCTCGACGACGGCCAAACCGTCGATCCGTACCTCGCCGCCGCCTCGTTCGCCGAACGCCTCGGCGACCTGGAGACTGCCCTACGCCGGCTTCGACAGGCCTACGGCATCGACCATGCTGACGCCCGCGTCATCCAGCGACTCAAAGATCTCGGTGAGATCCCCGGGCCGACCATCGCCCTGCCCCCTGGCCACTGACCATGCCCCCGGTCTCCCATACCCCCGCCCTGCTGACGTGGCTGGCCACGCTCAGCGACCTGGCGCGATTGCGCATCCTCCGCCTGCTCGCGACCGAAGAACTCAGCGTCGGCGAGCTTGCCCTGATTCTGCAACTGCCGCAATCAACCGTCAGCCGACACCTCAAGCTCCTCAGCGACGGCGGGTGGATCGTCAAGCGCGCCGCCGGCACCGCCAGCCTCTATCGCATGGCCGTCGAGGCCCTCCCACGCACTGCCCAAGAACTCTGGGAGGCGACCCGTCATGGGCTGGGCGACTCGCCCACCTTCGACGAGGATGACCGCCGACTCGCCGAAATCCTCGCCCACCGCCACACCGATTCCAAAGCCTTCTTCGGACACATCGGCGGTGAATGGGACGCGCTGCGCCGCCAACTCTTCGGCGAGTCGTTCACCGCCCAAGCCCTAGTCACCCTGCTCGATCCCCAATGGATCGTCGCGGATCTCGGCTGCGGCACCGGCAACGTGACCGAGCACCTCGCGCCGATCGTCAAGCAGGTCATCGCCGTGGACCGTGAACCGGCCATGCTCGATGCCGCCCGCCAACGCCTCGACTCGTTCTCCAATGTCGAGTTCCGCCAGGGTGAGTTGACCAAGCTCCCCATCGCCGACGATCACGTCGATGGAGCGATCATGTTCCTCGTCGGGGTCTATCTGCCCGAGCCGGCCGAGGCGTTCCGCGAAATCGCCCGCATCCTGGGCCGGGCCGGCGCCGCGTTGATCGTCGATCTCACCCCACATGACCGAGAGTCCTATCGCCACACCATGGGGCATCAACATCTCGGCTTCGATGAGAAGCAGATCAAGCGATGGGCGAAAGCCGCCGGCCTCTCAGACGTCCGCTACCAACGTCTCAAGCCCGACACCGCCGCCAAAGGCCCCGGCCTCTTCGTCGCCACAATGCGAAGAGCATAGTCGTCAGTAGTCGGTTGTCATACGAATCCCAAGTGATTCTCAGGTGTCGCCCAGCCACGTTCATCTGTGTTGATCCGTGGTTTCATTCCCCTCGGTCTCTTGTGGCAAGCCAGGTTTGTCAAGCGGCGGAGCACGTTCCTTCAGTCGGCTGGGTTCGCCAGGTCCAAGACGAGCCGTTCCAGGCCCTCCACGACGCGGGCCATGCGGTCGTAATCGAGCTTGTCCGGCGTATCGCTGGCCTGGTGATAGTGCGGGTACCGAAACGGGGCCGTGTCCGTCACCATCAAGGCGGGATACCCCGCCTGCCAGAACGCCCAGTGATCGGACCAACCAACGCCGGGCATCGACCCCGGAAGCGCCCCACCCTCGGATGGAAATTTGGCGTGACGGCGAAACGACCCAATCGATTCGCGAACCAGTTTTCGCGAGCCGACATTGCCCACGAAGCTGATGAAGTTGCCCGTCGAGGGATAGAGCAACCCGAGCGGGAATGGGTATTCCTGAGAGCCACGCTCATCGGAGTAGTAACCGATCGTCTCCAACGAGAACATCGCCACGATATTCTCGTTGCGCTGTCTGGATCGCTTTGCGTACACCCAACTCCCCATTTCCACCTGTTGAAAGTAGGGCGGCTCTTCATTGACAAAGAAGACGAATCTGAGTGTGCGCGCGGTCTGCCGACCGCCGAACGCGCGCGCCAGTGCGAGGGTCGCCGCTACTCCGCTGGCGTTGTCATTTGCACCGGGGCAGCGTATGCCGTCAACGAGAACCGAATCGTAATGTCCGCCGATCACGATGATCTCGTCTGCGCGGCTGGTTCCCGAAATCTCAGCCGCCAAATTGCAGCACGTCACGCCGTGGACGTTATAGCACTGCCGCTCGACGTCGTATCCGGCCTCTTGCAGCAAACGTTCGATGAAGTCAGCCGACGCCGCCAGTTCGATTGGTCGCACCACGCCGCGCGGGCCGATCTCGCCGGCCAGCATTTCCACATCGCGCTGAAGCGCATCACGCAGCGCGGCCTGGGTTCCGGTCAACGGCAGCAGTGGTCCGCGATAGGTTTCGCCCGGCATTCGGATCATGGTGAAGTACGCCCAGACCAGGAACGCGAACAGAAGAACGAACAA
>JAZFYE010000390.1:0-28901 GCA_036475395.1 Phycisphaerales bacterium | reverse complement strand
CCGAATTGAGCCCCAAGGAACAAGCCAAGCGCGTCGGGCCCACCGTCATCAAAGTCGCCACGCCCAGCGGCATCGGCTCGGGCGTGATCTTGAACGCACAGGGCTATGCGATCACGAACGCCCACGTCATTCAGGGCGAGACCAACCTGCGCGTCACCGCGTGGTTCCCTCAGCCGGACGGCACCTTGCAGCGCGTGGTGATCAAGGACATCCAGATCACCGCCGTCAACAACCATCTCGATCTGGCCTTGATCAAGATCCCGCATCAGCAAGAGGGCGAGTTCTCCTTTGCCCTGCTGGAGGCCCAAGAGCATCTGGAGGTCGGCCAGACGGTCTTCGCCATCGGCAGCCCGTTGGGGCTGGAGCGCACCATGAGCCAGGGCGTGGTCTCGACGCGCCAGCGGAGTTTCGACGGCTTGACCTACATCCAAACTGACGCGGCCATCAACCCCGGCAACTCGGGCGGACCGCTCTTCAATACCCGGGGCGAAGTGGTCGGCATCACAAACATGGGAATCCTGTTCGGCGAGGGGCTGAACTTCGCCATACCTGCACGGTACATCAAGGACTTCGTCCGCAACCGCGAGGCGTTTGCCTACGACAAGGACAATCCGAATTCCGGCCACCACTATCAGCAGCCTCCGCCCCGCAAGAACTTCAACGTCGCACCGCAGCTGAACGATGCCCCAATGCGCTCTGAATGAGGGTACGATGCCGCAAGCTACGCCGCATGCTTGCCTTGCGGAATC
This sequence comes from Phycisphaerales bacterium, assembly GCA_036475395.1. Classification (GTDB taxonomy): domain Bacteria; phylum Planctomycetota; class Phycisphaerae; order Phycisphaerales; family SM1A02; genus JADFNO01. The sequence continues at coordinate 28,152 of JAZFYE010000390.1, read as the reverse complement.
TTCCGCCCTTGAGATTTCCAACCAACACCCTTGAGGAGTTAGTCGTGATCAAGAACCTGACGATCGGGTCCATCATCGCTGGCCTGTGCAGCGCGTCGTCGTATGCTCAGCCGTCGATCGAACAACTGGCGCCCCAGGACAGCGTGGTGATCGTCAGCGTCAGCAACGTCGCAGCGTCGGTCGATCGCCTGCAACAGACGAAGCTGTGGGAGCTGTGGAAGACCCCGCAGGTCGAGCAGCTTCGGGCCGATCTCGTGAAGCAGTTGACCGAGCACATCGACGAGATGCTGCAACAACTGGGGGTCGAGAAGGACACGCTCGTGCCGCCGCAGGGTGCGTTGGGGTTGGCGCTGTTCCCGCTTACGCCGGAGGATGTCGACGCACCGAGTTCCGGGATGCTGTTGGTCGCAGACTATGGCGAGAACGCCGACAAGACGGGCGAGTTGATTGACGCCGCGATCGCCGAGGCGGATGACAACCCCGACGTCAAATACGAGGTTCAGGAAATCAATGGCCACTCCGTGTACAGCTTCGATCTGAGCGGAGTTGAGTTTGAGGAGCAGATCGAGCCCGATTTTGCACCGGTCATGCCCATGCCGATGCCCATGGGCGACCCATCGGAGATGTTTACGCCGCCGACCAAGTTTCATTTTGTTCGCGATGGAACTGTGTTCATGGTGTGCACGGACTTGGACCGGCTGACCGAGGCGATCCAAGACGAACCGGCCGGTGACGAACCCGCGCTCGCGGACCGCGAGGATTACCAGGCGATCATGGACCAGCTCGGCGAGTCGGATGCGTACGCGGTCCTCCTGACGCGCGATCTGGGGAAGTTGGCGGCGGCGAACGATCCCATGGGGATGGCCGGGATGATGCAGGAGATGCTCAAGACGATCATCGGCGACATCCAGGGTGTGGGTCTGGGCCTCCGATTGGATAGCGACACCGCGATCTTTGAAGAGACCATTGTAGTGTACATGCCGAACGGGAAGGCGGGGTTGACGGCGCTGTTGGATACCGAGACGCCGCATGGTGACCTGCCGGCGTTCGTTGGCCCGGATACGGTCAGCTACACCAGATTGAACTTCGAGTTCGAGAACCTGCCTGATTTCGTGATGCAGGTCATGCAGATGGTCGCCATGATGATGCCACCGGACCCGGAAGCGATGCAGGAGACACAGAACATAGTCACTCGCCTCTGTAACACGCTCGGGTCCGAAATACACATTGTGAGCACACTGACCCGGCCCATCACGGCCGAAAGCTTCTCGATGGTGTTTGCGGTCAAGTGCACCCAGCCCCAGGAGTTCGAGAACTTCGTGGCTGAGTTCGCACCGATGCGCGGATTCGAGCCTCGCGAGTTTCTCGGGCAGCGGATCTATTCTCGCGACATGCCCTCCATGATGTCGGGGATGGCGATGGGGGGCGCGGCGACGGAGGTTTCGATCGGCATCAGCGGCGGATACGCGCTGATCGGCTCGACCGCGGGCGTTGAGCAGGCCATGCGCGCTGCCGGCGAGGTCAAGCTCCCTTCACTGGAACAGGAAGCGTCATATCAGCGGGCCGTCGACACCCTGCCCAACGAGGCGGCCGTCGGCATCGGATACTCCAGCACCGTTGATCTGTTCGAGGCCATGGTGGAAACGACTCGTCTCTCCACGAAACAGATGGTCGAACAGATGAAAGAGTTCGATCCCGAGTTTGAGCAGGAGCAGCTGGCCGTGCTCAAGCAATGGGGGGCGATCGACGTCGAGCTGCTCAGTCAATTCATCGGCCCCTCGGCCTGGTACGTCCGCGCCACGGACGACGGATTCGTCATGCGCGCCTACCTGCTCGCCCCCGTCGGCGACGAGTAGTCAAACGCCCATCGACTGGCCGACGGACGTGTGATCGCGATCGATATTCACCGGCCGGGCGCAGGTTCGGCTTGCCTCTTCTCGCCGAGCACAGCGATCGTGCGACCCAGATCAGCACGAGCGGCGGCGAGGTGTTCGTGTACGCGGCCGATTTCGGGGATCTGACGATCGGCAAACACGTCGATGTTCCCCGCCAAAATCCATCGCCGGGTTTGCTCAGTTTCACCCAAAGCGACCGTCAATCCTTCCAGCGACAATAATTCGCGCAGTGGGTGAAGCGCGGGATTGGGAACGGTTGGCGCTGATCTCTCAACAGCAGCGCCGGGCCTGGTGATGACGAGCAGGTACAGCAGTTGATCACCATCCCAGTCCGTCATGAGCTTGCGTAATTGATCAGTTTGTTCGATATCGAGTTTGGCGAACGTCCTGAACCACTCTTGGTGCTGTTTGCGTGAGCTTGCAAATGCAGTGATGTAGCCGAAGGGGTCCTTGCGGCTAATCGTGAGCGCAGCCGTAACCAGTTGAGCGATTTGCGGCTCGGTGAAACCCTCGCGCGTCATTACTGCCCGGACAAGCGATGCAGTTTCGTTGAAGATGGCGTGCGAGAGAAGGCAGGTCGTGATGATCTGATCACTGGAAAGATGCTGCGCCATCCGGAACATACTCGCCAGACGATCAACGGCGGCGTCGAGTTTATCCGCTTGGATCAAGCGAACGGCATCGGCGCAAATCAGCGACGATATCTCGCGCAGGCCTGGCAAGTAATCGGGGATTGCAGCGATGGGAAGGAATGAGTCCTTTGCGAACTCACAGCGCCGCTTTGTGGAGCCTTCGAGGATTGTCGCAAGTATTGATTTGGATGCGACGAGCGCTTGGGTGGCCTGCTCCGACATCGGTTGATCTATACGGGCCGTAATGGATCGAAGCTGGTCTTTGCGGTCTTTCTCCATCTTGGCCAGCAGTTCGATAGCCCGCAGATAGTAGACGGCGGCGTTCTCCCACTGCTGCGGTGTCACAACCCCAGTTGCAATCGCATGGAGAACGGCGATGCGCTTGGCGAGCATTTGCTCCGCTTGGGCTGTTCTTTCATAGAGACCGGGATGTGCTGGCAACACGAGTGGCGTCAAAGTGCCATGTTCTCCGCTCTTGAGTTCTTGTGTGAGTTGTTGTAGCTCGAAGCGAATTTCCTCTGGATCATTCAGTGAGAAGATATCGATCGTGCGATCCATGACGTGATCGAGTTGCTCCAAGGCCAGCTCGAATTGGGCATCGCCCATCAACATCATCCCACCAATGAGCGCAGGATCACCCGGACCCATTGTGATGGAACTCAGCTCGTCGATCATGTGCAGTCGATCGTTGGGGTCGGCATACTTTTCGCGCAGCCATTCACTGGTTATTTCGCCTTCTTTGCGGATCGCCCCGAGCATGTCGAACGGATCTTTCGGCGACAGGCCGTCCAACGCCTTGAGCATCTTGGTGGCGTCGGCCGGATCGAATGCGCCGCGATCGAAACCGGTTTCTGCAATTGCGTCCGAACCCTTGAAAATCGCGTTTGCCACGAGCGAACTGATGATTGTTTGATCAGCTGGAAGGTGCGAACCGAGACGATACAGCGCAGCGATCTCGTCGGCCGCGGCAGCCGAGTTGCCGTCGTAGAGGCGCACCCGTGCGTCGACGAACATCATCATCGCGACGTCACGAATTGGGCCGAGATGATGAATCTCCATGTCCCAGCCCTCGCCATAGTCGAGGGCAAAATCGCTGAACTCTTGCCTTGAACCTCGACGTAGAGCGCTAAACGACGGCCCAAAACGGGCGAGAACTTGCCGGACAGTCGCCGAAGGTCCCACGCTGGGGTTCTCCTGGTAGTCCCAGATCGCCTCCCATTCGTCGTGCGAGAGGTTGGTTGACGCGAAGCGTTCAAACGCCCGGCGATACCACGTGGCCGCGTTGCGCGAATCGTCGGTCTGCGCATTCACAGCCGCGCAGATGATGAACGTCAGCGCATACAGGGCTGGACGAATCACGACGATCGCTCCCCCCGGCAGCATGACGAGCCGCTCGGCTCACGTAAAGGATATACCAGGGAGCTGCTTTCGGATATCCAGCCGCGATTGATCGAGGGAGGTCCGCCGCGACTCCGGCGTGCCGGATTCCGGCGTGTTATTCGCGCAGGGCGAGGCGGCAAAACAGCTCGATGCCGAGGGGGATGGCATCGTCGTTGAAATTGAAATTCGGCTGATGGAGATCAGCCGGATCATCGACACCGGAGGGAATCAGTCCCAACACAAAGAAGCAGGCCGGGACAACCTGGCCGTAGAAGGCGAAGTCTTCGCCGCCCATGACGGGCCGTTCCATTTCGTGGACGTGATCCGGGCCGATCGCTTCGATCGACACGGCTCGGAAGATCGACACTGCCTCCGGATCGTTGACGGTCGGCGGATAGCCGTCGTGGTAATCAAGCTCAGCCGTGCAGCGATGCGCTTGGGCGATTCCGTCAGCGATCGTCTGCATGCGCCGGCGCAGAAGATCGCGGACTTGGGGCGTGAGGCTGCGCACCGTGCCGGCAAGTTTCGCCGTGCTGGGAATGACGTTGTAGGTGTTACCCGCTTGAAGTTGTGTTACGGAGATGACGACCGAATCCAGCGGATCGACACTGCGCGTCGCGATCGATTGGAACGCGCCGACGATGGCGGCGGCGGCGACGATGGGATCGCGGCCGACGTGCGGCCAGGCGGCGTGCGAACCCTGCCCATGAATCGTGAGATCAAACGAATCCGCGGCGGCGAGCAACACTCCGGGGCGCGTGGCGACGACCCCCAGGGGAAGTCTCGGCCAACCGTGGAGGCCGAAGGCGTTTTCGACGGCCGGACCGATGCGCGAGCCGTCGAGACAACCCTCCTGCACCATGCGCTGGCCACCGGCGCCGCCTTCTTCGGCGGGTTGGAAGATGAACGTGACGGGGCGAGGAAGCACGCTCATCCGGGCGAGCCTCGTCAGGACGCGAGCCGTGCCAATCAAGACGGTGGTATGGCCATCGTGTCCGCAGGCGTGCATGACGCCGTCGATCGTCGAGCGATAATCGACGTCGTTCTCTTCGAGAATAGGTAACGCGTCCATATCCGCGCGGAGGGCAATCGCCCGATCAGACTCGCCCGGCAAATGCGCGAGGACACCGGTACCGCCGGCCAGATCGGCGACATACGCCACGCCGGCATTGTCCAGCTCCCGGCGGACGAGTTCGCTGGTGCGGCGCTCTTCGTAGCCCAACTCGGGGTGAGCATGAAGATCGCGGCGAATGGACACGAGGTCAGCCAGCTCTTCGTGAATGGTCGTCTTGATTTGCTCGGTCGAGATGGCAGTTGTCATGGGGCTATGGTAGAGACTTCTCGTCTAAAAACAAACAATTGCGTTGCTTCGCGCGCAGGTTCCGCGGCGCGTTGTGCCTGTCTCGGTTCGTCGTGAACCACGGATATTCCAGGAGGCGTTTCGATCTCAGTCGCGTGCTCGTGGCTGTTATCGACCTGGAGGCGTCATTTGAGTGCCTGCAATCCGCGCGCGGTTCGGCCTTCGTTGACCATCGCGAAGGCGTGGCGTTCGTGACGGATCAGACGCGCAAGCTGTGACATCGTAATGCCGAGGATTCCCGCTGCGCCGCCGACGTCGAATTCGCATGTGACGACCACATCAAGCGCTTCGGCGAGCAACGGCGGGTAGTCGCGGTTCTTGGGGTTGATCGGGAGCTTCTCGCCTTGGCGACGGCGCTGCCAGAGTTCGGTCGGCGTGTAACGGCTTGGGTCGATGTGAGTGCGCACCTTCATCGCTAATTTGAGTCGAAGGCGGCGATTGGCGACGTGTTGATTCTGCGATTGACTGCGCCGCTCCGACGCTGATGCTTGGATATCGGTCGGCTCGTGTGTGATTGAGACTGCGGTCTGGACCTTGTTGCGATGCTGCCCGCCAGGGCCGGACGCTCGTCCGAACGTACTACGGCACTGTTTCTTGAGTTGGGCGTCGCTCAAGGTTGCCGGATGCGGCGGATTCACGATCTTCGTCGAGGTCATCACACGTGCACCGGTCCGCGCTGCGCGGTGAGCCGAGCCGATGCGCTCAGTGACCAGTCGTCGAAGCGACCGGCTGTGAACTTTTCGGCGGCGAGTCCAGAAATCATCGCAGCATTATCCAGGCAATACTCGTGCTTTGGAAGTCGCAGTTCAAGATCACTCTGATTAGCGAGATCAGTAAGCTCCTTCCGCAAGCGTGTATTGGCAATCACCCCGCCGCCGACGAGCACGGTTCGGGCCGTGTGCTGATCGAGCGCGCGTTGGAGCTTGCGGATCACGGCGGTGACGGCGGCGCGCTGGAACGATGCGGCGAAATCAGCCTTCTGCCGTGCGGTCAATGACGAGGCATCGCGTTCAAATCGATGTTCATTGCCCTCACGCTTCGGCTGACCGCGCACCGCATACAGAAGGGCGGTCTTCAGCCCGCTGAACGAAAAGTCCAGGCTGCCGGGATCGATCATGGCGACCGGAAAGTCGTGAGCGTGATCGTCGCCCGTTTGCGCGAGGCGATCGAGTTCGGGGCCGCCGGGATACCCTAGCCCAAGGATTGTCGCAGCTTTGTCGAAGGCCTCGCCGACGGCGTCGTCGATCGTCCTGCCGAGGAGCGAAACGTCAAGCGGTCCGCGAACGAAGAAGAGACTCGTGTGCCCGCCGGAGGCCACGAGGCCGATCGCCGGGTACGCAATGGGCTCGGCTTCCAGCTGGCCCGCGTGGAGGTGCGCGATGATGTGATCAATGCCGATGATCGGAAGTTGCAGCGACCACGCGAGTGCCTTGGCGGCGCTGACGCCGACGAGCAGTGACCCGATCAGTCCCGGGCGGTTGCCGACGGCGATCGCATCAAGACGCTCGAATTGAATGTCAGCATCGTGTATTGCTTCGCGAACGACCGGCACGATGCGTTCGAGATGGGCCCGGCTGGCGATCTCCGGCACGACGCCCGAGTAGATGCGATGCAGCTCGTGCTGGGTGGCGATGACATTGCTGAGCACGCGCGTGCCGTGGGCGACGACGGCGGCGGCGGTCTCGTCGCAGCTCGACTCGATACCCAGAATGAGCGGTCCGTTGGCGTTGTTGCTCACTGTTGTGCGATGTCGATCGGGCTGAGGCGGACCTGACGAAGCGCGAGCTCCAGATCGCCTTCCTCCAGGCGGTAGGTGCCGATCATGTTGCCGTACTTGTCGCGGATCGTCAGGGTGGCGTCATCGGTTGCGACCTCAGGCGGCAGCAGGGGCGGCCGACCGGCCGCTGCTGCGAGATTGTTCAACTCCAGCAGGCGGGTCTCCACGTCATTCAGCCGGGAAAGGAGATGGCGGCGCTCAACGACCCAACGGTGGATCTCCTGTTCCATAGCGAGGACTCCGGCGTTGTCTTGGCCGACGATCGGCCATTCCTCGCCCCGGAGCCGCGACTGCAGCGCGTCGAGCGCCGAGGCGAGCTGCGAGTCCTTCGCCTGCTGGCTGATCCATTCTGAGTCCGACCAGTTTTGGCCATCGTCGTTGGATTGAGCGCGAATGATCTCATACTCGCGCCGTGCCAGGCGCATCTGCCGGTATTCATCGTCGGACATCGGCACGACGAGGCCCGGGTCGGGATCGACGCCCCACACCACGCTGTCCGAATCGCGACTCAGATTGCGCCCGCTGGGTAAGTAGTACCGAGCCGAGGTGAGCTTCAAGGTTCCGCGGTGATATGGAAGCTCGTGCACTTCTTGGACCGAGCCTTTGCCGAAGCTTCGAGAGCCCAGCACCTTCGCCCGGCCGTTGTCTTGAACAGCCCCGGCGAAGATCTCCGACGCGGAGGCTGATCTGCCGTTGATTAACACCACCATCGGGAAGTTCGGCAGCGTGCCGTCGGCGTCGGCGGACCACGATCGTTCTTGCTGCTTGCGGCCCTTCAGCGAGACGACGACGCCTTCCCGCAGGAAGAGATTCGTCACCGCAATCGCCGCGGACAGATCGCCGCCCGGATTGTCGCGCACATCGAACACGAGACCGTTGAGATCATTCTTCCCAAGCTGGTCAAAGACTGCCCGAAGCTCGTCCACGGTGGCGTCAGTGAACTGAGACAGACGGATATAGCCGATACCCAGCTCCCGATCGAGCCAGTGGTTCCACGCCTGGCCCTCGCGGCGCACGCCCTTGACGGTGCGCGCGACGATCTGCCGTCGAACGATCGTGATGTCTTGCTCGATTCCGTCCAGATGGCGGACGCGGATATCGACCGGGGTTCCCGCCTCGCCTAGCAGCATGTTGATCGAGTCGTTCACCTCGCGCTCGAACGTGGACACGCCGTCGATCTCCAGGACAATGTCGCCGGCCTGGACGCCCGCCGCCAGAGCGGGCGAGTCGTCCATGGGTGTGACGATCGTCAGGAAGCCGTCAATCTGATTGACCTCGGCGCCGATTCCGACATAGGTGCCGCGCAGCTCCTTGTTGAACGCGCGCTCCCGCTCGGGCGGCACGTACATGGTGTACGGGTCATCGAGCGTGCGAATCATCGCTTGGATCATCGCTTTTTGCATCGCGGTGTCGTCCGGCTGGTCCACGAACCGCTCGACGAGCAAGTGGCGCACATCGACGATCGGGTCGAACCACTCGAAGGCGGAGCTCCGATCGGCGATCGCCAGGGGAAGCTGCACCAGCAATGCGCCGAACAGCATGATCAACAGCAGTGGACCGATGGTTTTCTTGATCCGCACGAGTGAACCTCCTGGACAGGAATGGGGTCGGGAATGATAGCCCGTCGGGGGGCAACCCCTCGGTGAGTAATACGCAGCGATCGTCGGCGAGGTTGTCGCCGCTCACCGCCTAGAATACGTTTCCTCGAGCCGGGTGGAGGGCTCGCGGCTCAGCTATGTCCCAAGTCCAACGCGATCAGCTCAGGGTTGTTGCCGAAAAAGCAGTGCTGGTCGCGGTTCAGTTACCGGGGCGATACTTCGATAGCCTCGATCCATTGGGTGAGCTTCGAGCGCTGGCCGAGACGGCGGGGGCGGTCGTCGTGGGCGAATTGCTCCAAAAACGCGACAAACCCTCCGGCCGAACCTATCTCGGCAAGGGCAAAGCCGTGGAGCTGGCCCAACTCGTCGCGGTGACCGGGGCCACGCTGGTGATCTTCGATAACGACCTGACCCCCGCCCAGATCAGGGCGGTCGAGGCTGGCACCGAATGCAAGGTGATCGACCGCAGCGAGCTGATCCTGGATATCTTCGCGAACCGAGCCGCCACCCACGCCGCCAAGCTCCAGGTGGAAATTGCCCAACTCGAATACACCTACCCCCGGTTGCGAGCGATGTGGACCCACTTGGAGAACATCGTCGGCGGTGCGCCGATAGGCATCGGCACCCGCGGCCCCGGCGAGAAACAGTTGGAGATCGACCGCCGACTCGTCCAGCTTCGGTTGCGCAACCTCAAGCGCGAGCTGGTGCGAATCCAGCAGCGCAAGTCCCGCGAGGTCCAGCGCCGCAACTTGGATCACTACACCGTTGGGCTCGTGGGCTACACCAACGCCGGCAAGTCCACCTTGTTCAACGGATTGACCTCCGGTGGCGCGTTCGTGCACGAGAAGCTCTTTGCGACGCTCGGAACGCGCATCGAGCGATGGGATCTCGGCGGGGGAAATAGTGCTATGCTCTCCGATACCGTCGGCTTCATACGCCAGTTGCCGCATCATCTCGTCGCTTCGTTCCGCTCGACCTTAGAGGAAACAATCTTCGCCAACCTGATCATTATCGTGCTCGACGTAGCGGACCCCAACGCACAGATGCAGCTCGGGACCGTTCGCGCGACGCTCGACGAGATCGGCGCCGCCGATCAACAGCGCATCTTGACGTTGAACAAGATCGACCGCCTGACCGATAGCAAAACGCTGCTGTGTTGGCTGAACCAGGAGCCCGAGGCGATTCCGCTCAGCGCAACGACGGGCGAGGGACTCGATGAGCTGGCCGATGCGGTGCGCGAGCACATGATCGGCGGCGTACGGGAGGTGACGATCACCGTTTCCATGGCCGACAGCCGAGCCATCGATTTCATCGAGAAGCGGACCGAAGTGCTCGATCGGCAGTACGGCGATGGCCAGGCTCAATTCACCGTGCGGATCGGCCGGCGGCAGGTCGATCAGCTTCTGGCCCGCAGCGCGCGCATACGTATCAACGATCAAGAGCCGCTGGAAGCGGTGGAGACGGAGTGGGGCGGCCGGTGAACCGAGTCCAACGTAACGACTTGCATCGGCGCCCGAATGATCGCCATGTGTGTTCGCGCCGACTCCGCCCATTATGTATGCTGCTCGCAAACCATTCATGGACCAACGAATGCCTGACCCACGGTACACCAAGCTGGCGGACCTTCTGATCAACCACTCCACCTCACTGCAAACCGACGAGCACCTGCTCATCGAAGCCTTCGACGCGCCGGATGAGATGGTCATCGCCCTCATCAAGGCTGCCCGACGCGTCGGGGGGCATCCGCACGTAGCCATCCGAAGCAATCGAGTGATGCGTGCGCTCAATCTCGACGCCGCCGACCCCAACTTCGACGTCTGGGCCGACTACGACCGATACCGCATGAAGAAGATGCAAGCCTACATCGGGCTGCGCGGCTCGATGAACGTGTCCGAGCCGGCCGACATCGCCGACGACCAACTCAAGAAGCAGGCTCGCCTCTATGGCAAACCGGTGCACTTCCAGCAGCGCGTCCCCCACACCAAATGGTGCGTCCTTCGCTGGCCCACGCCGAGCATGGCCCAGCTTGCCCAAATGAGCACCGAAGCCTTCGAGGAATTCTACTTCGACGTCTGTACCTTGGACTACGCCAAGATGGACCGCGCCGTTCAGCCGCTCGCTCGACGGATGCGCAATACCGATCGCGTGCGCATCACCGGTCCGGGCGACACCGAGTTGTCGTTCTCCATCAAGGACATCAATGTCATCCCCTGTTCAGGAACACACAACATACCCGACGGCGAGTGTTTCACCGCGCCCGTTCGCGACTCCGTCAATGGCATTATCCATTTCAATACCTCCACCATCTACAACGGCACGACATTCGAGAACATCCGCCTCACCTTCAAGGATGGACAGGTCGTTGAGGCGACCGCCCAAGACAAGCCCGATCAGCTCAATTCGATCCTCGACACGGACGAAGGGGCCCGCTACGTCGGCGAGTTCGCGATCGGCTTCAACCCCTACATCACGCACGCCATGACGGACATTCTCTTTGACGAGAAGATCGCCGGCTCATTGCACTTCACCCCCGGCCGGGCCTACGACGAGGCGGACAACACGAATCGATCCGAGATTCATTGGGATTTGGTCTTGATTCAGCGCCCACAGTTCGGCGGCGGCACGATCCACTTCGACGACGAGTTGATCCGCAAGGACGGCCTGTTCGTGCCGGATGATCTGGCCCTACTGAATCCCGACGCGCTCAAGGCGTAGACCGGCTGACCCGACCACGAGGCTCGTACTTGGCTTCGTGACCTTCCGGCCAACCAGTTTGAGTTCTATTTCAGGTCGCCCTGCGAGTCCGCAACCGCAGGATGGCCGGTAGGACGGTGTAACACGCACCAAGTGTGATGCTCAGGCCGATCAGCATGACCACCGCCAGCGAACGGATGCCGCGGTGCTCGGCAACAAGAAGGCAGCCGAATCCGATCATCGTCGTCAGCATGGTCAGCGTAATGCCCCGTCCCGTCGCTCCGCTCAGACCGGCTGGTCGGCCGAACGGTTCGGCCCGCCAGCGATGGACGGTGTGGACCCCCGCGTTGACGCCGATCCCGAAGATCACCGGCAAAATGATCATGTTGGCGAAGTTCAACGGCAGATCTATCGCGCCCATAACTCCGAACGCGCCTACGAAGCCGATCGTCACCGGCGTCATGGCGCACAGCGCATCGGCCAGCGAACGAAAATCAAGGAACAGCAGGACAAGGATCGCCCCAATCGCATAGCACGCCGCGAGCACGTACGCCCGCTTGATCAGTTGACTTGATTCGTAGATCTGCACCGGGGGGCCGATCGGAACCGCCTCGGACCCCAGCGCGCTGCGCATGGCCGTGACGAAACGCTCCAGCCGTTGTGGATCGAGGATCGATCGCTGCTGCGGATCAGCGTCGGGGAATACCTGCAACAGCCACGAACCGTCCGTTCCCACCCACATGCTGCGCAGTGCGGCCGGCAGATCTTCAGCGCTCGGCCGGCCCGGCGCCAAGGCCTCGTCTACCCACGACCCCAGCGGCGCCTGCGCCTCGACGAACGCCCTGTTCAGCGCGTCCCACGCATCAGATTGATCGTCCACATCGAGCGATCTGCCGCCAGCGACGGCTTGGGTGATCCGCTGGACGATACTTCTGAGCTTCGCGCGGACCGCCTCATCGTCGATGGAATCCAGACGCAGCGCCATGCCGACCCGCAGGAGGTCCAACTGTTTGAGCAGGCCGGCCATGCCCGGCTCGACGGGTACGGTCGCGGCCGATTCGTTGTGCAGTTGATCGATCAGTGATTTCCGCTCGTCCCAGTCCGGCGGACAGAGCATGCCCATCGCGCCGACCTCCGAAACGCCGGGCGCGGCGCGGAGCCGATCGCACAGGTCCGCCGCGCGGTGCGGAGGAACCACAATCAACCCGGCCCAGACGCTGCGAGCATCTTCTTCGACCAGCCGCTTATTCCATTCCACGGACTGTAGTTTCGGCGGTTGGAGGTTCAAGACGTTGGAGTCGTAACGCACGTTGCGGGCGGTAATCCCCAAACCAATTACGATGACGGCGGCGACGATGAGTGTCGCTCTGGGATTCGTGTCGACGAAGTCGAGTCGGCCGTGGGCGAAGTGCGCTGTCTCGCCTCCGGGGCGATGACGAATGATTTGCTTCCATCGTCCGGTCAGGGCCAGGCACGCAGGAAACACCGAGAGCACGGCGATCAGGCACAGGAGTATCCCGCCCGCTGCGATGATGCCCATCTCCGCCATTCCCTTGAACTGCGTCAGCGCGGTCGAGGCGAAGGCGGCGGCGGTCGCAACCGCGCCCGTCACCATGCCCGGGCCGATGCCGCGAAAAACCCGCGCCGTCGCCGAGGCCAGGTCATCATGCTCATCCTGCACCAGTTCGAGTCGCGAGACGAACAGCAACGCAAAGTCCACGCCGAGCCCGAGCAGAATCACCGAGAACACCACGGAAAGAATCTGTAGATGTCCAACGGAGATGCAGAGCCAGGCGAAGCTCCAGGCGATGCCGATGAGAAGCGATCCCGCGGCGAGCAAGGGCACCGTCGCTCCGCGAAACGCCCCCAGCATCAAGCTCGTGATCAGTACGATGGCCAGGATTGACGCGATGGTGGAATCCTTGATCGATTGCGACGTTTCATCCGCTTCGATCGCCCCAATACCCGTGACGCCCCATTGCGTTTGCGGCAACGAGCTCTCAGCGATCATCCTGGCCACGGTCGTGCGCAACCATTGCAATGCGCTGGCAAACTCGTTCACCCCATTCTCGCCGTTGGCGAACTGCACGCGAATGAATCGCAACCGGCCGGCCCCGTTTTGACTGACCAGCGGCTGCCACTGTGCTTGATTGGGCGAGAGGAAGGAAAAGTCTGCCGGCTGGTGGTGCGTTGCGGCCAGAAAGGGCGACAAAAACTGTTCGAGGCGCACCAACGCCTCGGGATCGCCCTGGTGCGATTGCACCGCCGTCAACAACAAACCCAGGGCGGTATTGGCATTCGCCGCTGCCGCCAGCCGCCGGGCTTGGCCGAGCTGCTGGAGCGCTTGGGTAAACTGCTCGGGCGGGGCGATGGCAAAGAGCCTTGGCCCGGCCTCGGCCTGATCGAAACCGGCATCGGCGGCGGCGACCCGTTCGTCGGCTCGCAGCTTCTGAGCGATGGTCGCGGCCAGAGCGTTGACGCGCTCGTCCCCGGGCGTGCCGTCTAGGATCACATAGACGTCGTTCCAGCGTGGGAAGTTGTCCTTATATTGGGCGTACCGTTGATTCCAGCTCAGTTCGGAATCGACCAGGTCGCTGCGGTCGACCCGAAACTCCAGGCGCATCACTGTTACCACGACGCTGACCGCCGCCAAAGCCACGCAGATGGTCAGGGTGGCCACAGGCCGCGAGGCGACGGTCCGGCCCCATAGCCCAAGAAAACGGTCACGAATACGCTCGTGCATATGACCCCAACACTAGGATGCCTCTGCCGGCTCGGGCAGTGCCCTGGCAAAATAGCGACGGTAATCAGGCTGGGGGGGACGTAACAGTTGTCTCGGGAACGCCGGGGACGATTCTCGGCTGTCAATGTACTTGGGCTTTTTCATCTGGGCGGTACCGGTTGAGATTGCGGCCAACCGCGCTACTTTGCCGCCGCTGGTCAGCTGGCACAGCCCGGTTCTTCAGGCCTCCAGATGCACCTGAATCGCCCCCGGACCCGTGCCTGGCGGCTTGGTCAGCCGATACCGCCTCCGGAGGCGTGGCATACTGAGCCATTGGAGGCGCGAGGATGGAACCGCAGCGAATTGGAGAATTTCTGGTCCGAAGCGGCGTGTTGACCCAAGAGCAGGTTCAACAGTTGCTCCAGCATCAGCAACAGACCGGCCGACCGTTGGGCTGGCTGGCGGAGCGGCACTTCGGCATCGATCCCACGGTGATCGAGGAGGCCTGGGCCCAGCAGTACGCTGGATTCACCCGCGCCATTGACCCGGAGTTCGAGATCTATGCTGACGACGCCGCTCAGCTCGTGACGCGCCGCCAGGCGTGGCAGTTCTGCGTGTTGCCTATTCGCTTTGACGACGGCGAGCTGCTGGTGGCCACGACGCAGCACCACCTGCGACGCGCCCTTGGATTCGCGACCAACGTCATCGGCGTGCCCGTGTTCTTTGTTCTGGCCGAGCCGCTGGCTCTGGGTCGGGCGCTGTGCAAGCGTTATCCGCTGCCCGGCCTGACCCCCGCGTCGGTCGAGGATGATGAGGCCCTGAGCGAGTTGCTGGAGCAGGCCAAGCGAGACCGCGCGGCCTAACCCACGTCAAGCGGACGCCGAAATGGCACATCAACGCGGACACTACGGCGCGCGCAGAGACCGCAAAGGCAAATAGTCATCGTCAGGCGACCTCTGTCTTGGACCGCGAAATGAGGGGTCGGTCGTTTGGGCGCGCGCCGAGATGGTCGCGCGGTCACCTCGGCGCGCACAAATCGCGCCGCGCCGGACGCTAAAGATCGTTATCCGAGCTTATCTCGGCTTAATTTTGCTTAACTTTTGGTTAGCCGGGGTTCGCGAGGCCTACCTTTGGCTATTTTCGACCACGCCTGCGCGCGCGGGACGGTTTGCGCGCGCCAGGCTGCCCGCCTGTGACGACTGATTATGCCGAAGGGAAGAAACCACAGATAAACACAGATGGACACAGATAGGTGGGAGGAGGTAGGAGGTAGGGGTTAGGATTCAGGAGTCAGGGGTTGGGGAAAGCGTGCTCGGCAACGAACGTACTCAAACATAACCGGGTCCCGCAATCAACGAGACCTGGTCACTTCAGTGACCAGGTGAATCACGGCACAACGCAACGGCACCAAACCGATGCCCACGGATTCCAATCCGTGGGCTTCTTGACGGCCCGTGGGATCGTGGCATCATGGCATCGTGGGATCGTGGGGGAAGAAGGAAGTATC
Organism: Phycisphaerales bacterium; assembly: GCA_036475395.1. Taxonomy (GTDB): domain Bacteria; phylum Planctomycetota; class Phycisphaerae; order Phycisphaerales; family SM1A02; genus JADFNO01. Next base: position 12,587 of record JAZFYE010000390.1, on the reverse strand, counting down.
AGGCATTAGGCCATGATGCCACGATGCCTCTGTATTCGACGCGCTCGCCTGCGGCTCGCGGCTAAACGGGGCCGTTGCGCGAGAGCAGGCGCTCGTGCTTGGGAGAATCCGCGGGTTATCCCGATGAAATCGGGACGGCTATCTCGATGCCACGATGGCACGATGCCATGATGCTATGTTGCCTTCTTCAGGGGCACGGCCCCCAGTTGACGAGGAGGGTGAGGAGATCGGATGCGCCAACATTCCCGTCGCCGTCGAAGTCGGGTGGACCGCCGGGATCGGTGCCCCATTGCACGAGCAATGAGAGCAGGTCGGACGCGCCCACGGTGCCATTGTTGTCGAGGTCCCACAGGCACTCGCATTCGTCGGGGATACCGTTGCCGTTGCTGTCGTCGCTGTTGCCGCCAGCGATGTCATCGGCATCAGGTATACCGTTGCAGTTGCAGTCCTCGAACAAGGCGTTGTCCATGGTCCCCCGGTTCAGCGTGCTGAAGTGCCAGTCGAGCGTGTGCTGCTGGAGGATCGCCACCACCTTGTCCAACTGAGGATCCGTGGGCGGCGCGCCGGGAAGGTGAATCATGATCCACGCGGTACGAAAATCTTTTTGACTGTCTTTCGACGACGGAATGCGCTCGCCCGCCGAGGCGATGATGTCAGACGAGGCAAATTTGGAGATGGGCCCGAAGTAGCTCGGGCTGCAGTCGCTGTCGTCCATGAACCGCAGCTCACTGTTGCCGAGGTCCATCTCCTCCGGCGACACGTATCCCATGATGTACAAGTCGGTGTAGCTGAAGACGCCGCCCGTGTCGGTATTGAAGGAGATGGAACTCCCGACCCGGTCCGCAGGATTCGATCCGATCCATTCGGAGATCTCCATTGCCGAACCCTGCCCATCCACTTTCCAGTTCCAATGGAAGACGCGCCCGCAGCCGCTGTTGTCGCCTTGGAGCACGCGATCATCGAGCAGGGCAGGCAGGAACAGCGCGAAACGATGCTCAAACTCCTGTCCCAAGACCAGACGGGTGAATGCGGCGTCTTCGCCGTCGCCGGGCTGCCAGTAGCCGTGGTCGATGTTCCACATCATGACCATCCCCTGCATCTGTTCGCCCGCCAGACCGAGGTCCCGATGCAGGTCGAAGATCGGCCCGCGGCCAACGGGCGCGCCGACGTTGCCGATCCCTTGCACGTCGTTGGAGATGAGCTTGTAGAACGCAGCGCCGATCTCGTGATGCGGCTGGAAATTGACCCAGAAGCCGATGAAATCGTAATTATCGCCATAGGTTGCCAGCACGTTGTTGGCGGCAGTGACCATCAGGTCAATCAGTTGGGCACTGGAGAAATCGCTCAGCAGAATCAGCTTCGTGTCCTCATGCAGGAAGATGTGCTCGGGCGTGAGGCATTGGGCCGGACCGGTGAGTCGCCGCTGCGGCGCCGGCAGCTCCGGAAGCTGGCGCGTTTTCGGATCGGCGATCTCGCCTCGCGCCACGGCCTTGCGAATCTCGCTCTCCCAGTACTCAGGTCCCTTGAACCCACAATCCAATGGCCCCAGCAGCGCTCGTTGTTTGCCGGTGGGCTCCGATCGGATGTCGGCGGCGGTGACGTCCGGATCAGCGGCCGCTGCCCTGGCGGCGCGCGGAGAGACAAAGACGCTCGTCGTAATCGCGATGCCGACAACTGCCGCAGCGCTGGTAGCCATGATTGGCATTGGTCATCTCCTGGGACTCAGGCGCTCCTTTGAGTCTACCACCGACGGGTCTGGCCGCAATCTGAAAATGCAAACGATTCTGCCAAAAGCGCTGAAATCAGCCGTGGCAAGTGGTCGTGGTAGTGGTGCTCGTTACGCCGCCCGCGAACACTGCGTGGAGGCGGACCCGGGTCTCCTCCCCCCTCGGTGCCATGATGCCATGATCCCATCTTCTAGGGACACGGCCCCCAGTTGACGAGGAGGGCGAGGAGGTCGGTGGCGCCGACGGAGCCGTTGCCATCAAAGTCGGCGGGGCAGCCTGGGCACTTCCCCCAATTCACGAGCAACGAGAGCAGGTCGGTCGCCCCGACGATGCCGCTGCCGTCGAGATCCCACGGGCAGGAAGAAGCAGCAAAAAAGAGGTAGGCCGAGCCGGAGTCGGTGCCGTTGTCGTCGTCCTGGTTGGCCCCCACAATCTTCGTGTCGCCGCTGATGGCGACGGAACGGCCGAACTGGTCCCCAGCCGCCGAGTCACTGGCGGTGAGCTTGGTGCCCTGGCCCCAATTGTCCACCCCGCCCTCGTCTCGCCGGTACACGTACGCCGAGCCGGAGGTTGAGCCATGGTCGTCGTCATCCTTGGCCCCCACAATCGCCGTGTCGCCGCTGATGGCGACGGACAAGCCGAACCGGTCAAGAGCCGCCGCGTCACAGGCGGTGATCTTGGTCACCTGGCCCCAATTGTCCACCCCGCCCTGGTCTCGCTGGTACACGTACGCCGAGCCGGAATCTCCCCCATTGTCGTCGTCGCCGGTGGCCCCCACAATCGCCGTGTCGCCGCTGATGGCGACGGAACTGCCGAAGTCGTCAAGTTCCGCCCCGTCACTCGCGGTGATCTTTCTCACCAGGCCCCAATTGTTGGCTCCGCCCTCGTTTCGCTGGTACACGTACGCCGAGCCGGAGCTTGAGCCATTGTCGTCGTCGCCGATGGCCCCCACAATCGCCGTGTCGCCGCTGATGGCGACGGAGAAGCTGAACCTGTCAAATTCCGCCGCGTCAAACGCGGTGATCTGGGTCACCAGGCCCCAATTGTCGGTCCCGCCTTGGTCTCGCTGGTAGACGTACGCCGCCCCGCAGTTGTTCCCCGCCCCGCAGTCGAAATCACGGGCCCCCACAATCGCCGTGTCGCCGCTGATGGCGATGGAGAAGCCGAACTGGTCCCCAGGCGTCCCGTCGGTGATCTTGGTCACGTGGCCCCAATTGTCAACCCCGCCCTGGTCTCGCTGGTGCACGTACGCCGAGCCGGAGAAGTTCCCATTGTCGTCGTCCGTATTGGCCCCCACAATCGCCGTGTCGCCGCTGATGGCGACGGAGAAGCCGAACTGGTCCTCAGCCCCCGCGTCAAACGCGGTAATCTTGGTCACCTGGCCCCAATTGTCGGCCCCGCCCTGGTCTCGCTGGTACAGGTACGCCGAGCCGGAGAGGTTCCCATTGTCGTCGTCACAGGCGACCCCCACAATCGCCGTGTCGCCGTCGATGGAGAGGGAGAAGCCGAAGTTGTCATCAAACTGCCCGTCACTCGCCGTGATCTTCACTTCCGTGTCGAACGCGTCCGCCTCGTACCAGGCGATCTTGTCGTCCTCTCGTGACGCCGAGAGGACGTCGGTGTCCCCGTCGCCGTCCACGTCCATCGCGAAAACGGACTGTGCCTCGATTGCGGCGGTCGAGATCACCCGTTCGGTGAAGCTCGGGGGCGAGCCGCCGTCGCTTTCGTACCAGGCGATCTTGTTGTCATTTCGTGACGCGGAGAGGACATCGGTGTCCCCGTCGCCGTACACGTCCATCTCGAAAACGGAAATGGCTCCGTCTGCGGTGGTCGAGATCACGTGCTCGGTGAAGCTCGGGGGCGACCCGCCGTTGCTTTCGTACCAGGCGATCTTGTCGTCAAATCTTGACGCGGAGAGGACGTCGGTGTCCCCGTCGCCGTTCACGTCCGTGGCGAAAACGGAAACGGCCCCGTCAGCGGTGATCGAGATCACGTGCTCGGTGAAGGTCGGGGGCGAGCCCCCGTCGCTCTCGTACCACGCGATCTTGCTGTCATCGAATGACGATGCAGAAAGGACGTCGGTGTCCCCGTCGCCGTTCACGTCCGTCGCGAAAACGGACCAGGCATTGTCGGCGGTGGTCGAGATCACGTGCTCGGTGAAGCTCGGGGGCGAGCCCCCGTCGCTTTCGTACCACGCGATCTTGTCGTCAGAGAGTGAGGCGGAGAGGACGTCGATGTCCCCGTCGCCGTTCACGTCCGTCGCGAAAACGGAACGGGCATTGAGGGCGGTGGTCGAGATCACGTGCTCGGTGAAGGTCGGGGGCGAGCCCCCGTCGCTTTCATACCACGCGATCTTGTTGTTCGTTGACGCGGAGAGGACGTCGGTGTTCCCGTCGCCGTTCACGTCCGTCGCGAAAACGGACCAGGCGCCGCTGCCGGTGGTCGAGATCACGTGCTCGGTGAAGCACGGGGGTGACCCCCCGTCGTTCTCGTACCACGCAATCTTGTTGTCATCGAATGACGCGGAGAGGACGTCGGTGTCCCCGTCGCCGTCCATGTCCGTCGCGAAAACGGAAACGGCGAAGTCGGCGGGAGTCGAGATCACGTGCTCGGTGAAGGGCACCTCCGCGCCCCGGGTCGTCCCCATGTTGGCAAAAGCCACGACAACGACACCGACACAAACGCCTCGGGCACTGTTTACCTTGTTCACCTTTCGCATGGCATCTTTCCTCCTTCTGTGGCCGCAACCAGCGGAGCCGGCAACAGCCCGGCCGCAACGTTTTCCTCTCTTACCGACGGTGCCCACACCGCCGCCGTTTCAAGAAGCGGAGCTTAGCTTGCCGCTGCCCGCCATGTCAACCCTTATCGGACTAGAATTCGAGTCTGTAGCACAATCACCGGGCAACAGGCCGCCCCGGCAACGGCGCCGAACTTGGCGAACCGGGCGATAGACCGGACGAACACCCGTGTCGCCGCTCACGGGCACGGAATGCCCGAACTCGTCGTCCGACGCACCGTCGTTCGGAAGGAGCTTGAAGAGCTGCCGGCCCGTGGTGGTGTCGAAGAGGTAGGCGGAGCCGGATTGAATTCCGTTGTCGTTGTGCCGACTTGCTGCAACGATGGCCCCGATTCCATCGGGGCTGATCGCGACGGAGAAGGCGAAGAGGGGTCATCGGCCGCGCCGTCATTGGGCAGGAGCTTCGCAAGTTGATCGCCGAGGTCGGCGTAGGCCGGGGCGGTGATCAGGACTGATGCTGCGGCGGCAAGATGTGGCGTAAGGAGATGTCGCATGTCCGCCCTCTCTGCTTGAAGCGAGATTTCCTATCATATGGCTTCGTCAGGGGTCGATCGCTCAGCCATTGGCATACCAGTGTAACGCGCTCCCACGATATTCAAGCCCAAAACCTACGTTTCGCGCGTGGAATGAGTAGGTCAGGACTTGGCCTGACTCGCTTGTGATCAGGCAGGCTCAAAGCCTGTCCTATGCCTGGTCGAACCCTCGCCATTGAGGCTCGGGCTCGACTGGGCGGCGAGACGCCACGGCTCTGAGATTTGGTTGCGGGCGCCACTGACAGCGAATCCCAGCGAAGTCGGCAATGTGGGTCGTCCCCGGGGGATCGCGGTGCGCGTGACGACTGATTGTGTGTGGAAGGTAACCGCTCGCGAGGACGCGGCGGCTTGCTTCTGATGCCACTGTCTTCGACGCGCTCGCCGACGGCTCGCGGCTACACGGGGCGGTTGAGAATCGGTAGTGCCGTCGTCATTGTTTGGATACCGTCAACCGGTTCAATCAACGTGCAGCTGATCCCACAGTGCGTCGAACGGGCGGTCGAGGTAGCCGTGCAAGAAAACCATGCGCTTCATCGGCATGTGCGCCAGGTAGGCGGTGTGCAGCTCGTGTGGCGTCAGGCGGTGATCCGAGGGCTCGGCCCAGGCGTGAAAGAGTCTCAGCACGTCCCGGGCCGGGGTGAGGAACAGTCGCTGCAGCGTGGTCAACTGACGAACGGGATCGTCGATCCACGGCCAGACAAGATCGTGAAAGGCGGGATTGATGGTTCGGGCTGCCCCGGCTGACTTGCCGGACTTGTGCTCGCGGAACAGATAGTCATACGGATCGAGCGCGTGGTCGTGGAAGCTTTGAATGGTACGGTCAACGTGGACTTGCAAACCGATTGATTCCTGAAGCCGCCAGCCGAGTTCGATGTCCTCGTGCATGGGCGAGGGGAAGCGTTCATGAAATCCTCCGACGCGTTGCACGTAGTCCCGCCGAACGCTGAGATTGCTCGTCCAGAAATGACGGAAACCGTAGCGCTGCCCGCTGGTCATCTGATCCCAGAAGAAGAGCATGGAAGTTTGGGCGAGCATCGCCCGCCACGGAGAGTCGATGAGTTCGTCCGGCCAATCGACGCGGCCGAGGTACGCCAACGGCGCCTCAGGATCGCGCCGGATATGGTCGAGATGTCTGGGGATCGTGAGTTGGTCGACTCGGGCATCGTCGTCAAAGAAAAGCAGCCACTCCCCCTGGGCATGATTCAAGGCGAAGTTTCGTGCCGCGGCCGGGCCGGCGTGGACTTTCGTGAGCCCTCGGAAGCGTATGGTGGCCGGAAGGGTCGACGCGACTTCAAGGGGCGCCTCATCGTGACCGTCGACGACGACAATCACTTCGAACGCATCATGATCGGCCTTGGTGGCGGCGATTCCCTGAAGCAGCGTGCGCAGTTTCGCGGAGCGTCCATAGGTCGGAATGATGACGGACAATTCAGGCGGCACGGCGCGTATCCTTGGTTGAGCGGGCGCCGGTTATGTCGCATCCGTCCGCCGACGCCCCCGTTGCGGTGCCGATCACTTGGTGTTCCTCAAGAATCGCGCGGCATAGATGTGCGGGTAGCGATCCATCATCTGGATGAATTGGGCGGAGAAACGATCGTTGACGATGATCGGTTCGCCGAGTCCGCCGAAGCCGCTGGTTGCATACTGCAGTTGCAGCACGAGCCGGTGGCCTTGGCGAACGGGCGTCCCCTTGTGGAATCCGCGCGTGTCCTCGGCGAAGATGGTGCCGGTCGGACCGGTCATGGTGGCGATGCGATCCGGAGGGTAGTGAGCGAGGATCTCCTCGTCACGGTAGCGTCGGTCTTCGAGCAGGGCGGCGGGGTTGCGCCGGTGCGATCCCCGCACGAACCGGTGCGGGCCGGTGTTCTCATCGACGTCCGTCAAGTAGGCGAAGATTTTCAGGAACTTGATCTGCGGCATGTCGAAGTGATACAACTGGGCGGACTTGGAGCACGCCTGCTGGGAATACGCGGTGCTCCACCACAATTGACATCCGATGAAGACCGGCTGGCAGCCGAAATACGCTTGCGCGACGTTGAGCAAGGATGCATCGGTGGCGAGACGCTGGATGTCGGCCTCTTCGTGCAGCGTCTGCTGATCGACTTTGTAGCGCGTGCCCAAGGGTGTATTCGGATCGTAGACCGCGGGCTCGGGATGAACGCCGTGGCTTGACTCGACGTGGCACGGCGTGGTCTCGGCCAGACGCCGCAATCGTTGACAAATTTCCTTGGGCAAGCGAGTGTTGAAACGATGTAGGCCGTCTGCGCGAAGGTTGGCGGTGATCCGGCTGAGCGAGTCGTCGCTCACCACGCCGACAATTCCCGGGGCGCTGGCGTCGTAGGGCAGCACCCGCGGTCGATGAAGCAAGCCATCCAATCGAGCCACGAGATCATTGAACCGCCCGTTGGTCAGCCGAAACAGGCGGCGCAAGTTGACGCACGCTTGGGCCGTCGTGGAGCCGGTCTTGCGATAGCTCAGATAATCTCGAATGTATCGCGTCAGCAGCATGGAGAACCAAAGCGGTTTTGGATACACGCGCGTCGGCGGCGTTGGCGACGGGAGCGTGCTTTGGCGAGAAAGTGAGGTAGACGCTGTGGTCATACTGGTCTGGCTTTTCCCGAACAGTCGGCGCAAACATATAGCTGCGGCCATCGCCGGCCCAGGGAATTGACATCGTCAAGTCACAAGCCCTTGCATGACAATCGAGCCTCGCTGTCGCTTTGAGCACCAGCCGTCTCATGGATGGGTGGCGCGGTCGGGATCGGCTTGCTCGGGGTCGAGGGCGCGGCGGATCTGCTCGAGTAAACCTTTTACTACGCCTGTGTAGGTCAAGGAACGGCTGACAGTCCGGGCGAACGCCTGTTGCACCTGCCGGTATCGGTGGTCGTCGTTCAGCAAAGACTCCGCGCGCGTTGCGAACTCCTTCAGCGTTGCGGAACACGACGCAGGTGAGGGAAGGGAACGTGCGAACGGAGCCGGTCACGGGAGCGTCGGCAGACGTGTGGCGGCCATATTCCTCAAGACTCAATCTCCCGAAGTCGGTCGGGACATAGCGGCTGCCCCGAGCCAGCTGGAGTAGTCGGCTCGGTATGTCTCTGTCGGTAGCGGTGGCCGCGGACGATGGGGCGAGTTTCGGCACTTGCGAAGTGGATCGACAACCGCAACATCGGTCGTTCAGTAAAAGGTCCCGGGCGTGCGCCGGCTCAGCCAGAACAGCGGCGCTCGCCCAACCCCCAGCCAGCGGCCCGATGACAGACCATCCGATGACCTCAAACGATAAGCCCCGCGATGGCAGGGCGTTGTGTGAATGGCGAGAGGCGGACTTGAACCGCCGACACCCGCATTTTCAGCCGGGGCGTCATTTGCGGAAAAGCGGCCCTGGCGTTGCCATGAAGGGCGTTCTCGGGCCGACGCGCGGGCTCGCGCGTCAGGTGCGCGTCAGATTCGGCCTCAGGAATCGGACGTGAACGCGTCCTTGAACGCCGCCTCGACCTGCTCCGAAGTGTCGGTCTCGCCCACGTAGAAGCTCATCGTGGTCTTGATGTCGCTGTGACCGAAGAGCCGCTGCAGCTCGTGGGGCCGGACGCGCTGCGCCATCACCGTGCCGTACGACTTCCGCAGCGCGTGGAAGCCCGTCGCAGTCCACGGCTGGGGGTCGTCCACGCCCTCGGCCATGCTGGCCTCGGCTTGCCGCCTGATGCTGGCGAAGTCGCGCGTGATGTTGTTGACCAGCTTGTCGGGCAGGTCACCGTCGTGGGAACTCATGTACTCGGCGAGCCCGTCGAGGGCGTCGAGGCTCAGGAACACGTAGGCCGACCGAGGCGGCTCCTGGAAGTCGCGGAGCGCCCGCAGCGCCTCGACGGTTGATTTCGGTATTCGGACGACCCGCGTCGCGTAGTCCTTCGCCGTCCACTCGAAGATCGGGTACTGCCGGCCGCCCGCCTGGAACGTGCGCGCGGCCTTCGGGGTCACGGTCACGGTGCTGCGGGCGAAGTCCCCGTCCTCCCACAGCAGGTTCAGGAGCTCCCCCTGCCGGAGCCCGCTGGTGAAGGCGAGCCGGATGAGCGTCTTCCACCACGGTCCCGGCGCCGCCTCGACCAGCGCCTCCACCTGCTCGGTCTCGTAGAACGCGACCTTGTTCCTCTGGACCTTCGGCAGCTCGACGGCGGCGAACGGGTTACTGACGACCTGGCTGTGCCTCAAGCCGCGCGTGAAGGCACCCTGCAGGTAGCGGATCACCTTGGTGATGGAGGCGGGCGAGAGCCCCTTGTCCTTCAGGTGGCGCTTGAGGCGACCGACGTGCGAGTGCTCGATCCGCTGGACGTCCTGGTCGGGGCCGAGGGCCGCGACGGCGTGGTTCGCCGCCCGCTCCATCTCCTTGATCGTCCGCCGCTTCCGGTCGACGAACACCGCCTCGCGGTCACGCCGCAGGAACTCCTTGAGGCCGATGCTGCGCGGTCTGTCCACCGGCGCGAGGCCGGCATCGTGGCAATGGTGAAGGCGGCCAGTCAGTGAGCCACAATGTCTGAGCTCTGCGCCAGCTCGATTGGCGAGTTGTAGAAGCCGCCGGATGTGACAACTACGCCTAGATCTGCCTGGTATAGCTGGTCGCTACTACTACCGCTTGCACCGCTCTTAGGTTCAGCCCTTCTCTGTCGTCACGACCAAGTCGGCCCCATCATCTCCAGATGCTGGCGTGGTTTCGATCGACAGCCCCTTGAACGCTCCCGTTCGATTCTGCCGCATGTAGCGGCGCGAATTACCGAGGACAAGTACATATCGAGCCTATGCGGATGCACCATCGCGAAGAGAATCGCGAACACGGGATCTGTCTGAAGGATCTTCGGGAGCGGCTTCACATTCACCGCACTGATCGCGTCTGACCGCAGACGCCGCCAACTCGTCGGTCGAGGAAAAAACTCCGACTTCTCGGTACCCTGATGACTGTGAAAATCGAGGCAGCAGACAGTCGTTGGAAATTCCATCCACGCATGAGATATGTCACTAAACCACTCCCAACAGATGGCCAGAACTTGCCGCCGCAACGCCCGGACCAGCTGAAATACAATTGGCCGAACGGTGTATGCCATACCGGCAAATGTCGTCCGCCGAAACAGCTCCTCAATCTCGACCGAGTAGGATCGCCCCAGGCAGGTGTACTCCTAGATGAACTGCTCAAGTGCCTCTTCTGCATGCTCTACTCCGAGAGCGGAGAGAGCGACCCGGTTGCCTCGCGCGTCGCGCATCGCGCGTGGCAGCATCGCAACCTCGTGCGGTAGTCGCTGTGTCGCCTGAGGCGCTGGGCAATCGGCGGCGTGCGCGGCGCGTCGGAGGATCTTGATTGGCGGTCTCGGTGACGAAGGCCGCCAGGTGCCGCCGCTGGGGACCTACCAGCGCTGCGGCAGACAAGTTCGGTCGGCGCGGGCGTCCCGGGTGAACAGGTCACGGATCCTCGACGCGTGTCTCAGCATCTGGCGCTTTGGGCGCGGAAAAGCGCGAGCATAGCCCAGCTCATCGAGAAGGTCGCCGACCGCCGCCTCGATCCGCTTCACGTCTTCGGCAGGCATGTGTGATTTCCAATCCCTTATCCCGGGAGTCGGAGGCAGCCAAGCCCGGTTCGGGGAAAGCCCAGACTCACGCTTGGTTCGACCCTCGTGGAACTTGACCATTGCATCATCATACGGGAGGCCCAAAAAGGAGCACAGCGCTGCGCACTCATCGGCGGGATTCTGAACCAGTGATTCATACCGTATCTCGTGATACAGGTCCGACCCGAGTGGTCGGCCTCCTTCCATTCCAAGCTGCACGTGCCACTTCCACCACAGGGCCGCGGTCGAGACTGGATCCTCCTTCCAGACGGGAAAGCGCCCGGCGGCTCGATGCGCCATGCGCCATTGCGACATGGACAGGCACACAGCCCGTGCGTCGCGGATCAGATGAACGAATCGAACCTTGGGCCACAGCCCATGCAGGAGAGGAATGTTGCGTACATAACCCGGCGTCTTGTCACCCACAAGGCGTTTGCCGCGGCGCTGCCCGAAGAGGTCGAAGATGCGAGAGACAAAATCTGCATAGGAGAACGGCTGATCTGACGCGAGGATTGCTTCGAGTTTGTCCCGGCTGATCTTCAAGTGAGGGAACCTGTGATATTCAAACAACTTGGGTATCAACTCGGGAGTCACCAGGCCTTGGGTCGTCAGGCCGATTCGACTCTTGTAAAACCGGGTGATCCAGTGCGTCTCGCGGGTAAGCGCAATCTGAGGATGAGCATTCACCATTCTCTCGAGAAGTGTCGTCCCGGACCGCGGACATCCCACTATGAAGAGATAGGGGTTCTCGTGATGCGTGTTTGCAACCGTGTCGTTTGCAGCCGTTGTCGACGGCACCGCCCTCGTCTGATTCCTGGGCGCTGGTTGGAGCCGATCCCGCAGCTATCTTGACGGAGGCCGGTCTTTCCCTGTCTGCCAACGGCTCCGGCATTTCTCAGCGCGCGCGGCGATCGGCGGTGAGATCACATCGAAAACACGCTCGTAACCGAGAGCCGCAAGGCAATCTCCAGCGCTCGCCTCAAAGAGCTCGACATCGGGTTGGGCCATTTGGGTTAGCCAATCCCGAAGTCCCGGAGTCGGTGGAATCCACGCTTGATTCGCAGACAACCCGGACTCCGTCCTGGTGTGACCTTCGTGAAACTTGAGCATGGCATCATCGAAGGGAACACCGAGATAGGCGCACAGCGCCGCGCATTCGTCCGCGGGATTCTGAACGAGTGATTCATAACGCATCTCATAATAGAAATCCGTCCCCAGCGGCCTGCCTTGTTCCATCCCAAGTTCTACGTGCCATTTCCACCAAAGGGCCGTGGTGGAGACAGGATCCTCGGCCCAAGTTACGAACCGACCGGCGGCGCGATGCGCTTTTGGCCAATGCAACATGGATAAGCAAACATCGCGGCCGTCCCGGATCAGATGAACGAATCGTGCGTTGGGCCACAACGCGTTGAGCGTCGAGAGGTTTCGCACATAGCCGCCCGTGGTCTTGTCGCCTACCAGGCGCTTGCCCTCGCGCTCTCCATACAGATCAAAGATACGAGAGACAAAGTCCGCGTAGGGGACCGGCTCATCGGATGCGATAATCCCCTCGAGTTCGGCACGGCTGACGTTCAGATGCGAGAATCTGTGGTAGTCGCACAGTTCGGAAATCAGCCTTGGCGTGACGAAGCCCTCAGGCGTCACGCCGATTTGCTTCTTATGGTACCGCGTGATCCAGTGTGTTTCGTGGATGATCGCGAGCTGAGGATGAGCATTGACCATCCGCTCCAGGAGGGTCGTACCGGATCTCGGACATCCAACGATGAAGAGATAGGGATTCCGGGTAGAACTTTCTGCTGTCCCTTCTGCGCTCTCTCTCAACTGGCTGCTCTCTCCCATCATCATGTTTGAAACATCCGTTGCGCGCCCTACTGGATTCGGCAGGCGGAATTCGTATAGGTGGATACCCCAATGCGTTCGACAAGTTGTGAGAGCAGGCGGC
>JAZFYE010000389.1:0-7750 GCA_036475395.1 Phycisphaerales bacterium | reverse complement strand
TATCCGATGAGCGGCCTGATCTGCGGGTTCTGGTAGCCGACGACCCGGCCGTCGATCCGGGCTTCGCCCCAGGTCGGCTTGAGCAACGTGGCGAGAATTTTGATGGTGGTGGTCTTGCCGGCGCCGTTGGGGCCGATGAACCCGTAGCACACGCCATCGTCGATCGAGAGGTTCAGATTGTTCAGTGCGACCAACTCGCCATACTTCTTGGTGAGGTTGATCGTCTCGATCATTGGCATGTCATCGTTCCCACAGCCCCGCGATGCGGTTTCCGTACGAGGAGGCGACCGTACGGGTTCGTACCATCCTATTCTTCGGACGGCTTGTTCGTCAGTTCCTCTTGAGCCAGCGGCAGCGGATAGATCCAGCGGACGATCGTCAGCCCCGAGCTGTTGGGTGGGTCGCCGTCTACGCGCAGTGGGATCGGGCATTGAGAGTCCGGCAGCCACCCCACCACAATCAGACACGGTCGCGTCAACCAGGCCGAGAGGTCCAGTTCCCGCCCGAGGAGGCGCGTCAGCACCAGATTCTTCTGGGGATCACGCCCGCCCTGGCGATGATACCTCGGCGGCGTGATCTGATGGAAGAAGCTCAGCATCTCGAAATGTCGCCGAACGGCGTCGTCTCTCAGCGGCGTCTGACTTCCGGGCACCCCAATGCCGCTCTTTCCCGCGTAGGTGCGGATATACCGTTCCAAAGTGTTTCGCTCAAACCCGGTTTGCCCGGACGGCTTCATCTTGGCTGTGCTGAACGACAACGGTGTTTGTGGACCCCAGGGGCCGATGGCCCACATATGCCCGATGTTCAGAGCCTTGCCCGACTGTAAGGCCGGTACCCAGGCGAGCTCCGTATCGCTGTCTTTGGCCCATCTGCGGCGCGCAAGGCGGTTGTTGGTCACCCACACGATCAGCACGTTTTCCAGATTACCGGGGAGGTCATGACTGAGGCTTCCGACGAGCCGTTCATCGCGCTCGCCTCGCGCGTCCCTTTGAACACGCAGCGGATCATTGGGATCGACGCGGATCATCCCGCCCCATTGCGGGTCCAGCGCCCCCAGCCAGCTTGCATACATCTGCGAAACGCTGGCGCGAGCGGGGATGCGATAGTCAGCCGGCGTCTTGGCGACGTCGACGCGGTACGGCGCGACGTTGGGGAATCGTTGCGGGTCCTGTTCGGGGGCCGACCACGTCAGCAGTAGGTCGCGCTGGGCCGGGTCCGAGTCGATAGAGACGCGGGCGGTGCCGTAGCTGGGAACGTACAGTGAAAACCACCCGGTGGCGCGCTGCAGGTGGAGCTCATCCGGCCGTTGGTCGTCGGCGGGGCGAGCGACGTAATCCAGCACGGTGACGTGTTTCAGTTCGATGCTGTGCTCGCGGAGCAGGCCGACACCGGCCCAGGCCACGGCGGTGAACAGGGCGGCGGTGGCGGAAAAAACGAGCCAACTGTGTCGCGTGAGACCCTGCTGCTTCAAGGCGAAGAACCCCAACGGACCCGCCAGCAGGAAGTAGGCGATGAACAGTACGAATGCGGCGAGTATCCCCGTCCCGGGGTTGCCCGTCTTGGAAAGTTGATCCGCCAACAGCCGACCGTCGCCGATCCGCCGATGGTCGCGGATGGGACGGGCCAATCGGTCCTGATCTTCCATTCCCTTCAATTGGCGGGCACGGGGCGTGTCCGAGCGCCGCCCCAGCACGCGATTCCACAAGACATCAGCCTCGGGAAGCCCCATGCTCGCCAGCCGCTGCGACGCTAGATCAAGTCCGATGATCGTGATCCGACCGTGACCGTACGTGCGCTGAATGACGACGACGCGCCCGTCCGGCAGGGCGATCAGCGGTTCGTAGTGGTTGTCGAGGACATCGAAGGTCGAGCCGATCTCCTTGAACACGCGAATACTCACCTCGAAGTCGCGCAGCGCCCGATCGGACTTGGAGATGATCGGCAGTAGTTTGGTTATGGGCACCGCCTCATCCTTGCGCGGCGCGTGCTGGGGGAACAGGGGATCCAGGTCGGTCACCCCGCCGCGGCCCAGCGCCCAGGGATTGCCCGCCGACGGTAGCGCGATGATCAGGTGCCCGCCTCGCCGGACGTATTCGGCCAATGCGGCGGCGGTGCTGGCGCGCAGCTCCTGTGGTAACGCGTCCGACCACACCACCGCTTCGAACGCCCGCAATCCGTCCCAGCGGTCCGGCAGCCGATCCGGACGAATCCCCCCAACGATCAACGTCTGTTCATGCGCGCCGGGTGGGTTGGCCTGCTGCGGCAGAGGGTTCCTGTAATCGTCCAGCTTCATCACGGCCCGGCCGACGACCGCGATCATCCCCACCTCGGCGCCGGCCCGCTGCGCGCTCACGAGACTCGGACTGATCCGCGTCCCGCCAAGCTCGCCCCGCCGATCGTCCTCTCGCTCCTCGAAGACGCGCACCGTCCAAGTGTCGCCCATCCCGGTCTTTGCCGGCAGCGTCGCATAGAGCCAGACGAACGCCGGCGTGCCGGGCGTCAGTGTCAGCGATCGCCCGTACTCGGCCGGATCGCCCTCGGCGTTGGGCACCTCCCACTGCACCCAGCACTGGGTTGGCTCGTCCAGCAAGCTTGTCAGCTTCAACCGGATCGCGGTGATGCCGCCGGGCCGAAACCACGACCCGACGCCGAACTGATCCAGCTCAACCGTCACGTCACCGGACTGGGCGGCAGCTGTTGACGCGATGACGGCCAAGGCCAAGAGTGCCGGGAAAAGGAATCGGCGGACAATCACCGCCCAAACTGTATCCCCAAGTCCCTGCCGCTCAACCCGCGGTGATACTGTTTGGCCCGGTCGAGCCGCGATTGGCGCCCTACGGCCTCCCGGACGTGCCGTGGGGCAAGCTGGGCCCTGGTAAAGTTGCCCCGACCGCCAGCCGATCCTGCCCACATGCTCGCCGCGTCCCTGTCCACTGACGTCTGGCTCGGTGTCGGATTCATCGCCGCCATCACCGTTGTGGCCTGTCTGGGGGTCATTGCCAACATCCTCCACTACGAGCTGGAGTTCATTCGTGTCGTCGCCGGCGCGAAGAGATTGCGCAACAAGCTGATACAACCGATCGGGCCCGAAGCGCAAGAAGGCAATGTGGCAAATCCGGCCACCGGCCGTCCGGGGATGATCGGCTCGCCGTCGCCGATGCCCGCCTTGGCTGAATCAGCCGAGACTGAAGCGATCATCGACAGTCCCCCCGAGCCCGAGCCCGATGCCGAGCCCGATGCCAAGCCTGATGCCGATGCCGAGCCCGCCGCGACCGACTCCGCCCAAGCCGCGTGAGTGAGTTTGGGCCGCCGGCGCGCCCACCGCCTAGCGGACGGCCGCTTCGGTCGGCGCTGTTCGTTGGCGAGACACGCTGGCAAGTTGGGACATGATCGCCGCGTGTGATTTGATTCCCATCTCAAAGCAGCGCAGCTCGAACTTCTCGTTGGGCGAGTGCAGGCGATCGTCATCAAGTCCGAACCCCACCAGCAGCGAGTCGAACCCGAGAATCCGCTGAATCGAGCCGACCACCGGTATCGATCCACCGCATCCGATGAGCACCGCTTGCTTCCCGTACGTCTCGGCCAACCCGGTCATGGCCGCCCGCAGATACGGCGAATCGGTGGGCACGCGAATCGCTGGACTCCTCCCGTGCGAAACGACCTCCCACCGGCAATCCGGGGGCGTGCGCTCGTTGAGAAACTGTTTCAGTCCGTCGTAAATCTTCTGAGGCTGTTGATCCGCCACGAGCCGGCAGCTCACTTTCGCGCTCGCCTCGGCCCCGATCACGGTCTTGGCGCCTTGGCCGGTATAGCCGCCGAAGATCCCGTTGATGTCGCAGGTGGGGCGCGACCACGTGCGCTGAAGCGTGGTGCGATTCGCTTCACCGAAAGGCGTCTTGAGCCCGGCGCTTCCAAGAAATTCCCCTTCGTCAAACCCCAGTTGCTCCCACTGTCGCGCTTCCGCTTCATCAAGTTCGCGTACGTCGTCATAGAACCCGGGGATTTGTACGACCCCGTGCTCGTCGTGCAGTTGGCCGAGAATCCTCGTCAGCTCGTTGATCGGGTTCACCACCGCCCCGCCGTACATGCCTGAGTGAAGATCGTGGCTCGGACCACGCAGTGTTGCCTCTACATACATCAGTCCGCGCAGCATGTAGGTGATGGCCGGCGTGTCGATATCCCACATGCCCGTGTCGCACACGATGCAGACATCAGCCGCGAGCATTTTCTTGCTCGCTTCCAAGAACGGATCAAGACTCGGGCTGCCCGATTCCTCCTCGCCTTCCAGGAGAATCGTGACCTTGATCGGCAGCGATCCGTGCACCGCTTGGAAAGCGCGGAACGCTTCGATGAACGTCATCATTTGTCCCTTGTCGTCCACCGCCCCGCGGGCGAGAATGCGCTTGCCGTGCTCACCGTCAACCAGTGTCGGCTCAAACGGTGGACTGTCCCATTGCTCCAACGGGTCGGCCGGCTGAACGTCGTAATGACCGTAGTACAACACGTGCGGCACCTCGTTTGACCCGGGCCCGGCGTGTCGGGCGATTACCATCGGATGCCCCGTGGTCTCGTGCAGTTTGGCGTCGAAGCCGATGCCCGCCAGATCGTCCACGAGCATCTGCGCCGCACGCTTCACGTCGTTGTCATAGGCCGAGTCCGTGCTGATGCTCGGGATTCGCAACAGCGCGAACAGCCGCTGCACCGCGTGGTCGAGGTCGGCGTTGATTCGTTCGATGACCGGAGCCAGGGGCATGCTCATGTCGGATCTCCTTTTCTCGCGCAGGACAATCGACAGTGTACCCGCCGATTGACGCAGGGCACGATCCCTCCGTTGGCCACCTGGCGCCGTACGGTGCGTCGTCACAGATGTATCAAACGGAAAAGGTTGCGGTGGCGAGGTAGAGCAGCGCGATAAACCCGAGCGCCGTAAGGAACAGGAACGCGAGCCAGCGATGGATGAGCCGCTCTTGGCGCCTCGGGCTTGACAGCGGTTCGTCCCGCGGCATGGGCTGGCCCAGCAGCCCCTCCATCTCCGCGTAGCTGCGGGCCGGGCGCTTGACGAGGTTGCATCCGCACCGGGCGCAAACCTCGGCGTGGCCGCCGCGAAGAAGCGCCCCGTGGTAGCCGCAGGCGACGCATCGGCGAACCATCAGCTGTGGATCAAGCGTCTTGGCTTTTTGCAACATTCTTCTAGAACAAGCCTACCACCAACGTCAAACATTCCCAAGCAAAATCGCGCCGAACCGCCGGCCGGGATAGACAGGCTTGTCATGGCACGGGATTGGGGCAATAGTGGATCGTGATGAGCAGGGTGATTGTGGATAAGTGGGTCGCCCACCTGCGCCGTGTCGCCCGACCCGGCGCTGGCCAAGCCCCGCCTACGGGACCCGGCCCGATCGCGCAGCCGTTTGCGCTGGTCGTTGGCGATGACCAGGGCCGGACTGATACGGCGCCGCATCCGCTGCCTGGGGCTGATGTGGGGCTGTGGTGGGCCCTGGCCGGGGCGCGTCTTGATGTCGATGCGTTGCTCGGCGGGTCGACGGGGGGGGCGTTATGGCCGCAGGGGCGCTTCAAGACCATCGAGGTGTGGACCGAGGCGGAGCTGTGCGGGCTGCACGCGCTGTGGCGCCTGGCCCGGGATCGTCGCCGCGACGATTGGGCCACGCGAGTCGAGGTCGTGCGCGACTGGCACGTTCAGAACACGCAGCCGGATAACGCGACGAACCGTCCCTGGGCGCTCCATGTGTTTCTGCTGGCCGATACGCCGGAGAGCCGGCACTACGCCGAAACGCTGCTGCACAATTGTCTGGTCACGACGGGTCAGCCGGAGCCGCTTTGCGCGTGGATCTTGCTCGATGCGGCCAACGAGCTGCAGCAAGCCGATCCGGCCGGACGGTTCCCCGAGTATTGATTGGGGCTGCCGGCAGCACGCCTGTAATGTGATACCGCAAGCCTTCAAGCAACAGACGGACGCGCTCGACACCTCCGTCTCCCTAGAAACGTCCCCAGAAACGACTCCCGACCCCTTTTGTGGGAATAAGGGGTATAGCGGAGCGAAGACGAGGCGTTCTTACACGTCTATTCGTCGAGTTCCATGCACTGCTTGTGGTCGCCCTCCGTGGCGCAGGTGATGATGCCGTTCTCGATCCGCAGCGCCAGCGGGGTCTGGATGATCCAGTCGCAGCCCAGGGGCAAGTCCAGCAGCTCGCAATCCGTCTCCGGCATAAACCAGGCATGGTCAGGCCGCAGAAGATTCTTCTCCTCCGGCACCTCAATCGCCGTCACTTTCGCCGCCAGCGCCGGATCCGTCAGATCGTCTTCGAACATCTCCTGACAGTGTTCACAAGTACGCCGGTAGAACACGACGTACCGTGTGCCGCTATCCATGTTGCTGGGCCAGCGCGGCATGAAACCAAACAATTCGATTTCGCGCCACGGCTTGCCTATCCACGCGTCAAGGTCGTTGGCGAACCAATACCCGGGAAGCGGCGTCGGAGTCGGGTTCTCGCGGGGATCACCGTTGTTCGTAGGTTCCGAACCGTTCACCTGATCGGGGGCCCGTCCGGCGGGGATCACCACGGCGAAGCTGGTCGCAAATCCGATCAACATCAGGGCGAACGCAGCGGGGACCGGCCAGCGCGCTAGCCCTTTAGCGCTCGCGGCGAGTGGCTTGAGAAACAGCACGCCGAACAGCAGTCCGCCGTCGATGATGAGGATCGCCCAAGGCGGTGGTGAATTGCTCCCGAAGCACCCGCAGCTTGTGATGTTTCCTTGGGCCATCTCCCCGATCAAGATCAGACAGAAGACGCTCAGAACGAAGATTGCCATCGCTCGCGCCAACCGCGCCACCAGCACCATCACGGCAATCGCCAGGAACTCCGCCGCAATCAACGTCGCTAAGAGCCAATAAAGATTGATCCCCAGATCATCAGCCGGCGCCAGAATCGTCTTGCTGGGTAATAGACGAGGGCTGGTTTCCAGCAACTTGAACATCGCGCCCGTCAGCACCCAGGCGGGGACCACGATGCGACAAAGAACCATGCCGATCTTGCCGCGAACTGAGTCTGTCATGTCGATGCCTCGATTGGGGTGAAGGGGATTACGACGAGCGACGGCTTAGGCGCTCGGGGCGAGATGATGATCGCTCGCGATCACGATCGAGTCCCAGGATCATATCCACGCCGCCGCCGGCCCGGCCTTTGGCGGCGCCGCTTCTCGGACCTCACCCGGTTGCCCATCGATACCCGCCGTTACAATGGGTCGCTCTTGTGGTAGGTTGGCCGCGGCTGGGACCCCACCCGTCGCTGGTGGGTGGCCCTAGGGCTCGTGTTCACAGTGGTTTGCGCTACGGCTCCGGGCGGGGACGGCCGATGATTCTCTGGCGGTTGTCGCCGCCGATCGCGTCAGCCGGCGGTCCGGACCAGTGACCGCGCCTCGGGGGTGACCGCAGCGCGACGGATTGTCTCGACTCAATCTCGCACGTTCTTGCTGGAGACGAGGTAACGATGGCCCTTGAGGTGCGCAAGCCGATAACCCTCACCGTGTCGTGGGATGCAGCGCACCAGCGCGCCGAGGCCGAGCTCGAGCCGGTTTTCGTCCCCATCAGCCCCTACGCCGATGACCGCGGCTGGTCGTTGATGAATCTGTTGGCCGGTGCGATGAGCGAACAAGGGCAGATTAATTTCTCGATGCAATACCCCGGTGTGGTCAAGGCGTGGCATCGACACGACAAGCAGACGGACTTCTGGAT
>JAZFYE010000388.1:0-18301 GCA_036475395.1 Phycisphaerales bacterium | reverse complement strand
ATCAAGCGGTTCTTCACGGGCAAGTGAGTCATTGCGGCTTGCGCCGCCCCGTTCGGCCCAACACGAGCTTCATGATGGACTGTCGCCCGGCTCAGAGGACCCTTTGGGTCCGTCTGCGCCGCTTCGTGACGTTGGACGCAACGTAGTAACATCCCCGCCAGTTGAGCATTCGACGCAGAAGAACGAGAGACTCATCGAACTGCTCGACAATACCGACAAACGTGAAGGCTTCCTCCAATCGTTCGATCGCTACGTCGGGCATGGTCCGCGTACATTGGCCGCGGGCGACGTCTACAATGTTGCCGGCCGACAAGGCTTCGATGGCGTCCAAGCGCCGCCGAAACCCAGCAAGACGGTAGAACCCGAGCGTCCAAAGATGATGCAACAGATGCGACGGCGGCCAGAACCCGAGCTTCAGACGCAGCAATCGGTCCAACGTGCGGCCGGCATGTTTCCATTCGCACGATTGATTGACGAGGCTTTGTCAACAGCTACAGCAGATCAGCGAGCACGATATCGCCCAGGAGCAGTCCGCGTTTGGTCAGCTTGAGCCGTTCGCTCGTGCGTTGCAGTAATCCCGTATTGATGTGCTGCGCGATTGCAGCCATCCGCTGCGGTCCGCGCTGTCCAACGGCCAGTAGCTCGTCGAGTCGATCCAGCGCGACCCCGTCGATCAAGCGCAGCCGCAACATCAGCTCCTCGCCGACGCGCCCATCCGCATCGAGCTGCTCCACGTCGCAAAGTGGCGGCCAGGATCCTTGAGCTAGGTACTCATCGAGCCGCGGTACGTTCCGCCACCGGGTGCCGGCAATGTGGCCGGCCGCACTGGGCCCGAGGGGCCACCAATTTTCGTTCTCCCAATACATCAGGTTGTGCCGGCAACGATAGCCCGGCCGCGCCCAGTTGCTGATCTCGTAATGCTCGAACCCCGCGGCGGCCATACGCTCGATCGTCGCCTCGTACATCTGCGCTTCCACTTCGTTTTCCACCGGCTGAATCACCCCCGACCGCATCTTCGCCGTCATCGGCGTGTTCGACTCATAGGTGAGGTTGTAGCAGCTCAAGTGCGTGGGTTCCAAGGCCAACGCCGTATCGAGATCCGCCCGCCAGTCGTCGAGCGACTGACCCGGAATGGCGAAGATCAGGTCGAGGTTGATGTTCCAGATGCCCGCCGCTCGCGCGAGCTTGACGCTGCGCTCGACGTTGGCCGGATCATGCCACCGCTCCAACGCCTGGAGTTGTTTGGGCTGGAACGACTGGGCCCCGAGGCTGAGGCGGTTCACCCCCCCGTCAACCAGCACCGCCAACAGGTCCGCGTGGACCGTCTCCGGATTGGCTTCGAGGGTGAACTCATAGCCGCCCTCCAGCGACAGGTTATCCCGAACGGCATCCAACACGGTGCGCCAATGCTCGACGGCCAGGAGCGTCGGCGTTCCCCCGCCGAAGAAAATCGTCCGCAGCGGTCGCCTGAAGTACGGCCCCGCGAGTCGCAATTCCTCCGTAAGCCTTTGCACGAACATCGGTTGGCGGTCGCGACGATCCACCAGGCTGTAGAAATCGCAATAATGACATTTGTGGAAACAGAACGGCACGTGACCGTAGATCCCGCTCGGCGCGACGGCTGCTGAGGACAGCTCGCCAAGAACATCGAGATCCGCGATGGTGGTCGGGCCTCTGCTGCCCTGGACCGCCTTGCCGAATCTGGTAAGCTGGGTGGACGGGGGCATCCGCTGGTCGCCTTGGGTCGCGATGGGAGAATGACACTCGGCCGGGTCGGTTTCGTCAGTAACATCATAGTCGTAGCACGGAGCGCTTCGAGCCGATGACGATTTGGCTGGCCATGAAGACCGCCGACGGGGACGAACGATCATTTCCTATCACAAAACGGCGCACCATCATCGGGCGCGATAGTCGATGTGATCTACGCATCGCGGTTCCGACGGTCGCCGAGAAACATTGCGAGATCCTCCTAAACGGCGACGTGGCGGAAGTTCACGACCTGGACTCCTACACCGGGACGTTCCGAAACGGTGACCGCGTCGATCGGGCGATTCTGGACGTCAACGACCGGCTTACGATCGGGCCGGCTACCTTCGTGCTCTGCCGGCTGGAGGCGGCGGTCGTCTCTCGCGACGAGAGGTCGCGGTCCGGCGTCGATTCGGGTGACACGGCCGGGTCGAGTAAGACGTAAGAGTTTCAGGAATTGGGCGGGCCGCCATCGCGGCGCTATCGCGCCGGTGACTGCGATCAGCCGCTGGGCGGAGGCGTGGCGGTTTCACTGGCATCCGCGGTAGGGTTATCAGTCTTGCTCTGCGGAATACGGATATTCACCCCACACCCACCGCACCGCACCAGCTTGCCCCGAGCACGCTCCGGCACCGAGAGCACGCTCAAACACACGAGATTCGGGCACATAATCCGGATGATGCGCTCTTCTGCCACACACAGACTCCATGTGAAGATGCTATCGGCACAAGCCATTCGTCGCTTGATAGGCACCCACGCTGGCTCCTCTTGACGGTCCCCAGGGGCGGACCTAGCCTTGCTCCGGCCAACGTTGCCCGACCGGCAACATCACTCAACACGCCAGAGATCGGCCATGACAAACGACCGGACCGCCAGTCCGGATAACGATGCTCCCCGGCGCACCCCCCACACCGCGGTCGTCGGTCTGCAATGGGGCGACGAGGGCAAGGGCAAGATCGTTGACCTCCTCACTGGCCGACACGATGTGATTGTTCGTTACAACGGCGGCGCCAACGCCGGTCATACGGTCGTCGTCGGCGATCAGCGCTACGCCTTGCATCTGATCCCGGCCGGGATCCTTTACCCCGACAAGCTCTGCGTCATCGGCAACGGCGTGGTCGTGGACCCGGCGGCGTTGATCCAGGAGATCGAGGCAATGCGAGCTCGAGGCGTTGAGATCGCCAGCAATCTTTGCATCTCCGATCGTGCCCATGTTGTCATGCCCTATCACAAGGAGCATGACGCCGCCCTGGAGGCGGTCTTGGCCAGCCAGGTCTCCCACGACGGTGATCTTTCGATCGGAACCACTAAGCGAGGGATCGGGCCCGCCTACGCCGACAAGGTCCACCGTTCGACCGCACTGCGAATGGGTGATCTTGCCGACGAGGACCGCCTGCGACGGAAACTGCGGGTGATCTGCAGCATCCGCTCGGCTGAGTTGGCGGCGCTAGGCGTACAGGCCCCGCCGCTGAATCCCGATGCCCTGGCCCGCCAGTACGCGGCGTACGGCCTTCGCCTCCTTTCGCATATCACGGACACGACCTACCTCCTGCACGATTGCCTGCGACAAGAACGATCGATCCTCTTCGAGGGGGCAAACGCCTGCCTCCTGGATATCGACCACGGAACCTACCCCTACGTCACCAGCTCCAACTGCTCCGTGCTGGGCATACCGGCGGGTACCGGCGTGCCTGGGCGAAACATCGAGCAGGTCTTGGGCATCATGAAGGCCTACACGACCCGCGTCGGGGAAGGCCCCTTCCCCACCGAGCAGGACAACGCCATCGGCGACCGCATCCGCCGGCGCGGACACGAGTACGGCACAACCACCAATCGTCCTCGCCGATGCGGGTGGCTCGATCTCGTGGCGGTCCGCTACTCGGCGATGATCTGCGGCGTCACCGGCTTGGCGTGCATGCTCCTGGATGTGATGTCCGGCTTCGACGAGCTGAAACTTTGTACGCACTATCGGCTGGGCGACGGAACGCTTTCCGACCGCTTTATCCCCGACGCCCACCGGCTCAGCCAGATCGAGGCCGTCTACGAGACCCTGCCCGGTTGGTCCCAAGAGATCGACGACGCCACCGATCGCGCAGCGCTTCCGGACCACGCGCAGCGCTACCTGGAGCGAATCGAACAAGTCGTGGGCGTGCCGATCGAGATCGTCAGCGTCGGGCCGGAACGCACCCAGACCGTCGTGGAGGTGTAGCTCGATCGCCCCCGTCGAAGCGCGCCGCCCTCAACCACGAACCACTCCACCGCCCGCTGCGTACCATAGCAGTACCTATGAGCCGATTGCGTTCTGAATCACCTCTCGCCGAAGCGGCGTTCGATATTCCTCCGGACCGCCGGCCGCGGCATATCGCGGTCATCATGGACGGCAACGGTCGATGGGCACAGAGGCGAAATCAGCCGCGCATTGCCGGGCATCGCGCCGGCGCGAAGGCCGTCCGCGACATCATCGTCGAGTGCGCCCGGCTCGAGATCGACGCCCTGACGCTCTATTCCTTCTCCATGGAGAACTGGAAACGGCCCGCGGATGAAGTCGGCGCGCTGATGGACCTGTACCTCCAATACCTCGTCAAAGAGCGACGGGAACTTGTCGAGCGCAATATCCGCTTCGTGCAATTGGGGCGCCGCGAAGGCCTGCCGCAATCCGTCCTCGACGAAGTCGATCAGACTGCCGCCGCCACGAGTCACTGCAGCGGCCTCACGCTCTGCGTCGCGCTGAATTACAGCTCCCGCACCGAGATCACCGACGCCCTGCGTGCCATCGTCCACGACGTTCTGGCCGGGCGCGTTGACCCCGCCGACATCGACGAACAGATGATCAGCCGAAATCTGTACACCGCCGGGCTGCCCGATCCCGATCTGCTGATCCGCACCGCCGGGGAGCTGCGCATCTCCAACTACCTCCTCTGGCAGATCAGCTATGCCGAGCTGTACGTCACCGACGTCTATTGGCCCGACTTTCGCGTCCAGAGCCTTCACGATGCCATCCGCGAGTATGCCCGCCGCAAACGTCGCTTCGGCGGACTCGATCACACCGACGGCTGAACCCTCCCTACCTCCTTCCCCGTCCCAAGTGCCACGTGCCTGGTGCCTACAAAAAACCCGCGCCCCGAACACAGCGGATGAACGTGACGGGGCACGGGCGGATTAGTTGCCAGTCTGTGGGTGTCGGCGGCGCAGCGCCGCCGCGATTACTTCGGCAGTTTCTCCAAATACAGAATCTTGGGCTTGTCGTTGGGGTGATTCACTTCGCTGCGATCAACCAGCATCACGTACCGGCTGTCGTCCACGATGAACTCCGGGTTGGTCGCGTCCCACACGCCGGTCGTCGGGTTCTGGATAAAGCTTCGCACCCGAAAATACACGGTGAACACGTCGCTGCGCGTGGTCAGCATGTTCGACATGCCGGAAAACAACAGGTTCAACTCCTCGGCATCCTCCGCGACGATGTCCGGCTGCTGCGTCCCGCCGATTACCGGATCGTTGACGTCCGTGCTGATCTGCGTTGAACCGCCGTTGCCATAAGGATCGCGCGACGCAAAGTCGATCAGCCAGTTGTCATCCGGCTCGAGGTTCATCGGCAAGGGGAAGCTCGCCGGTTCCATGAGAAGCATCAGCTCGCCGAGTGAGGCGAAACCACGCTCACCGCGAAGATTCACTAGATCCGGGTTCCCGAGGAAGAAGGGGGGGTTCGCCCCTCCCCCTCGATTGCCGTAGATGGGAAATATCTCGTTCAGACCAATCGGATCGCCGAACCGCTCGCGGTAGCGAACGATCGCTTCCGGTACGCGTACAAACGGATTGTTCGACGGCGTGTTCAGCTCGTGAACAAGCCTCGCCATGTGCGGCGCCGACCGCATCACTTCCGGCGGGGCGGTGTTGACGTTGATCAGCCCGGGTGTGCTCTTGCCTGAGAAACCGTTGGCGTTGAGCCGACCGTTATCGCAGACAAACGCTTCCAGCACCCGCGCCCCCGCCGGAACCGCCGGCACCGCGTGCAGTCTGTCGAGGATATCGACCGGCGCAGCCACGAAGCCCACCACCTGCCCCACCGCCGGGACCACGGGGTCCACCTTATCCGGGACAATCGTCAATCGATTGGCCCGCACTTCCTCGCCGGCCAGGTCTTTCTCGATCATGAACTCCGAGAACGTCTGGATCGTCACGTCGTACGCCGTGTCGATCTGACCGGGCAGACCGGCCTCAAACTTGAGGTGGTGCCCGAACATCCACACGTTCAGTAGCTCGCCCACCTGCTCAAAGTCAGCGTCCTTCTGCAGCATCTGCATCGAGAAATTCAGATTGAAATTCGGGAAAGCGGGGTGGCTTCCGTCGAAGTCTTTATCCTTGACATCGAATTTGGCCGGGTTCTCAGTCGGAGCGACACTCGTGCCGGCACTCCCGTTCGCATTGGTGACATCCACCGCACGAATGGCAAAGACATACCGCGGGTTGCGTTCGTTCGGGTCGATTCCTCCGTTCATGTTCAAGTCGACGTCCCACGCTCGAGTAACGTGGACCCACTGAATCCAATGGTTATCAACATTGCCAAGATTTACCACACCGGGCCATTCAAAACCGAATGGGGGCTCTACACAACTGCCGCCGGGCAGGAGTCCACGCATCGACTCGACCGCGTCGCCGAACGGTAAATACCCTGGATCTTGAGGCGGCTCTTCGATATCAATTCGATCGACAACGACTCTGGCCGTGCCGATGTTGCCGCCGGAATTCGAGCCAATCCTTCGAATCAGCTCGATCGCATGGTCTTCGTCGAGAGCATCAAAGTCATCCGGATCGGTCGTCCAGATATTCGACGGAACCCGCACCGCATTGAGTGCATCGAGCAGCGGGACCCATTCATCCGCCAGGTCAGCGCCGTCAAAGTCCTCTTCCATGGCGTAATAAGTTCGTGAGTCGCCGGGCGGAATTGATCCCGTCAACGCCACGGGCTCGCCGAACACGCTCAAGTCAAAGTCCGAAAGGGTCAACGGGGCGTCATATGGATTCGCGATCTGCACGACGATTACCGCGCCTGCAATTTCCGGATCACCGCACAGCACGTGGTCGTCAGGGTTAATGAACGGGTGTGGGAACATAGCAGGCTCAAGCTCATACACGTGCGCGATCAACGCTTCGACGAGGAACGGCTGCTTCTCCATGCCCAGGAAGCGCTGGGTCAACTCTTGGCCCCAGTCGCCGACCGGCGGCAATGGCACCGATGAATTCTGCACGAATCCGTAACCGAAATCCGCATCACGGGACTCGAGGATGTTCGCGGCCAGCCCCGCCGCCAGCCGCCGCGCGTGAGTCAGCGCGTTGACGAAGGGCCCACCAAAGAGATACACGCCGTAGTACGAGTTGCCGTTCGCCTGATCGCCATCAGTCAGCGCCAGCATGAGCGTGCGCGCCAGCCGATAGGAGAACTTGCGCTCGCCGTCAAACAGAGGCGGGTTCGCTTCCTCGCGCAGGTCCAGTTTGCGGCGCGCCTGGGCCAGGAAGTTGTCTTCGATCTGCTGCGCAAGCACAAAGTTTCCAATGCCGTTGGCATCGTCAATGTCCTGCTGAATGTCGTCGGGAAGATCCCACCGCCACCACAGCCACGGCGGCATCTGGTCGTTCCGCGCCCCGCTATACATCGTCAGCTTCCGGCGATGGTCGAACACCAACTCCACATTGCTCAACTGATCGAGATACTCGCTGGATTCTTGGCGGTTGCGGTTGGCGTGGAGGAACTGCATGCCGGCGCTGCCTAACACCTCCGCCTGAACCGCTTTCTCGAACCGGCTGACGATCCACGGATAGTTCTGCCCGTGGAACATCCGCAGCTCCAGCTCCTCCGTGAACCCAAACGGCGTCAAACCGCCGACCGGCTCCAACGGCCGAAGCCCGGCGAGTTGCCAATACGTGAGGCGGTCGAGGGCGGTATTCAGTTCCGTCGAGAAGTTCAGGTTCAGGAGGAAGTCTTGATTGATGACCCCGATCTGTTGCAGGTAGTTCAGGGCTCGGTCCGATGGCCCTGTCATCCAGTCAGCCCACATTAGAGGGTTGTACCCGATGGTGGTACCACCATAAAAGAAGGGATCAGGCGCAGGTTCATGATGCGCCGGATTATCGAATATGCCCACGTTGTAGTTATCCGGGGGCGGCAACGTGCTGAGTTCACCGACGAGGGCAAGGTCCGACGGCGTCGCGCCGGTCGTGTTGAGCCGATTGAATCGCGTGGCCACGTTGACGTTGAGCATCGCGCTGTTGTCGATGATACGTACGGCCACGACCTGGCGGATGCCGCGCTCCGTCATTGTGGGAGCGAGGTACCAGAACGAGTCCGTGAATCCGTCCCCGTCGGTGTCGGCAAGGATGCTGCTTACAGCATGACGAGCGCTGCCGGCACTGAACTCGTCCTGCGGTCGCTCGCCGGGATCCATCAAATTCCCGTCGCCGTCTTGATCGAGGCCGCCGTCCAGATCGCCCAGGTCGTAGAAGTTCGGCGGGACGAGCGTCGGGTCCCAATAGGTTTGCGCATAGTCGAAGAACCAATCGTCCCATCGACTAGTGAAGTCCACCGGCTTGTAGACGGTATTGCCCGTCAGCGGGTTAAAGATCGGCAATGGATCAACCGGGGCCGGCTGAGGCATAACGGAGAGCCACTGTTCAACGGGGACCTCAAGACCAGTTACCAGACCGCTCTCAACATCATCGAGGCCCACAACGATCCGCCAGCCATTGTTCGGATGGGCGATGTTGGTCATGTGCCGCCAATGTGAGAAGGCCTGTGTGTCGTCGGGGGTCCCCATCGCCCCGTCCGGGCCGGGCCCGATGATCCAGCGCAGGGGTTCAAGGTCGGCCAGCCAGCGAGCGTCGCCGAAACCCGGATTGCCGACCGGGTTGCCTTCAGGATCAAGGTTGGGGTTGCCTGTTCCCCCTCCATCGTTCCCTGGCCCGTCCGGCCAGAAGGGATCGGCTGCCCCATCCGGCCAGTTGGTGAACGGCACGACCGTGTACGGCGCGAAGTTGTAGGGATAGTCAGGAAATCCATCGTCATCGCCGGAAGAAGGAAACCCGTCGGGTCCGTCGTTGTCCTGGTCCGCGCCATAGCGGATCGGGTTGCGCAGGGGTGTCAGCCGTGGAAAGTTGGAGTCACCGACGCCGGGCAGGGCTGGATCGTCCGGATCGACCGGCCGAGGAAACAGCGCCATGCTGATCTCGTCGGCGAGCATCTCCGCCATTGCCCGGGCATTGTCGTCGCGCAGCGTCGTGCGCACCGTGACGCTCGCCGTCAGCCGCCCGGCATGGGTGCGGGTGATGAACGCCGTCGCGATGATCACCAGCAGAACCAGGATCCCCATCACCAGCACGATCGAGTTGCCGCGCCGCGGGGCCAGAACCGCCGGCCGGGGGGGCCGGGGGCAGCGTGCGTTGCGTCTCATCTTCACGGCTCCTGCGTAGTACATGGGCGCTGCGATACTCCCCTATTGGACGCGGTTCGGAAGGTGGATTACGAACTGAACCTCCCGGCCGACTTCCAGCTTCGTGGCCGGATCGTGCAGAACCATCGTGATGCGGATCGCCGACGGCCACGGCGTGTAAGCAACGCCGGTCGTCGGCGTAAACCATGGCAGGCCGGTATTCGGATCGAGCGGCATGCTGCGGTTGTAGCCGAAGAAGGCTTCATAGACGATGCCCCCGGCGTTCTGGATCGCCTGTCCGCCAGGCGTACCCGGCGGGTCGTACTGCTCGATGTTGACCGGGTCGATGGTGTTGATCGGCCCGGGCGGTCCGTACCAGTTGTCAAAGGTCAACACACCGCGACTGCCATCCAGATCAAGCCCGAACCATGGCTGCTCCAGGGCCGAGTTGACTTGCACGCCGATGAACTCCGGTATGCCGTCGTTGTCCTCATCAACGTTCCCCACCCCGTCTTCGTACGTCCACTCGATAATGAACGAGCTGCACGCCCCGGCCAGGACGTTATTGGTCAACGCCTGATCAACGCGATGCATCCCCGGCGCGACGCGCTCGGCGCGGGGATAGAACAGGAGGTCGCTGGAAATGAAGTTGCGCTGATCCGGGATCCACGGAACGGTGCCGTCACCCACAACCGCCTTGCGTATATCGTTGAGCTGCGTAGCGGCGGCATCGACCCGACTATTGCGGATCACGGCATCAGCGATGGTGAAGGCCGAACGGTTGCTGTTGAGAAAAACGACCTCGTTTCCCCCGTCGTCCACCAACAGCACGGCATGACGCGTTAGCAGCCATTGCGGCGCGACCGGTTGTGTGGCGTCGATGGGGGTGATTTGACCCTGAATCGAATAGTCCGGTGGTGTGCCGCCAACGTTACTCCGAAACACGGTTCTTATCATCCCGTACGACCCGGAATACCAGGGCACCAGCGGGTTCACCGCGAGCACCAGCGGATCCTGGGCGCGGACCTCCTGCGAGTCGATCACGTCGATTTCCTTGCCCTCGGGGAGTTGGAAGGCGTGGCCGTAGTAGATTCGCGCCGCGGTACCTTGGCCCTTATGGCTGGAGCCGCTGCCTTGGCGATACGTTTGGATCGATTGCACGCCGTTGGTGAAGAACAGCAACTGATCGGCCCGGATCATCGCTGCGTCCGGTAGTGCCGGGTTCAGCAACGGACCACCGATTGGAACGTTGATGTCATTTCGAATCGAGACACAGCGGATCGCGAACACGCCGTTGGGCGCGAGGCGTTCAAAGTCGCTGCGGATCTGCCGCTCGATCGCCGTCGTCTCCTGGAGTACGTCCGCAGTCGCCTGGCCGAGGCTCGTGACCTTGCCCGCCGTGGAGAAGATCTTTGACGTGGCGACGATGATCACGATCAACACCGACACCGCGATCATCAGCTCGACCAGGGTGAAGCCAGGCGCTCGCCTTCGGCTCGCGGCTAAACGTCGCGCCTTCGCGCCTTCGCGCCTTCGTGCCTTCCGCATCATCACAGCTCCCTCACCGTGACATACACGGCCGTCAAGCGCACCGGCACCCCGTCGAGCGTCACCTCGCGCGGGATGTACCAGATGCTGCTCACGACATCCTGTACGCCTTGGTTACCCGTATTGAGCAGGAAGTACACGGGTAGTACGGGCATCGTCGGCACCGGGCGGATGAGTTCCACCACGGGAAGGTCGTCATCGTTGCGGTACCGCGACAACACACGATGCAGATTGTTGTTCTGATCGAGAATCCACTGCCCCGGCTCTTGCCAGGACTGAAACTGATCGGCAGTGTTGTACGGATCGGTGCCTAGGATCAGCGCGTCGTCCGCAGGTGTATTGCCCGAACTAAGACCATAGGTATCCCAAGGGTCCGGCAGCGGGAGAGTCATCGGCATCAGGGTGAGATTGGGGTTTGATGGATTCTCCGGAACCCGGTAGGCCACGTCCCCCCCGCCGACGATCGTGGTTCGGTAGACAAAGATCGCCACCATCACCTTGCCCTGGAAGCGGCGGAACATGCAGTCCCAGACGTATTGGGGCTTGGGCGGCCTGGGGTCCGCCGAGTTCAGCGAGCGCATCGGGTAGTACCGCTCGCGTTGCGTGAAGATGATCGTGGGGGCTTCAAGACCATATCGCGAGCGGTTCCACCAGATCTCACCGTTCGTTAGGTTCGGGAGGGTGCTATCGTTGAAGATGAGGATGGATCCGGGCCGGACGGGAAAGCCGTTGACATCCGTTTCGCTCGTGAAGAAGGCGGGCCGACTCCAGCCGAAATCACCTTCGATCGTGGCGGAGAGGGATCCGAATTCCTCCAGGGTGCCGAAGTCGGCCGGTCGCAGCTTGGTGCGCAGTATCGCCAGCGCATTCTGGGCGACGATCGGGCCTGTGATGTCGTCCACGGATTGACGTTGCTGGGCGATCCCGGCCGGGAACAGCGCCGCGATACTGATCACGCCGATGCCGAGAATGAACACCGACAGCAGCACTTCGATCAGTGAGAAGCCGCGCCGTCGGGAGGTCGCTTGCCTTCGCGCCTTCGTGCCTTCGTGCCTTCGTGCCTCTCTTACTCGATGCCATGATGCCATGATGCCGTGATGCCTTCTTATAGTCATTTCATCATCACCCCTGTGTAGCGGTTGAAATGAATCCGCTTGGCGAACTGCGTGATGTACTCGGTGAGGTCGCCGTCTCGTGTGTCGGGATCGGTCCACAGCGTCGTGTCAAAAATTTCACGCGCCTCGTCATCGTCAAACACCGCGAGAAACGGCGCCATGGCCACGAACGGCTCGTCATCCTCGTCCTCTTGATCGTTGACATCGCCGCTGATATCCTGCGATCCGTCGTTGTCGAAATCGACGAAGCTCGTATTAGAGTCCGATTGTGAGTTGTGGGTGATCGTCGTCCCGTCCGGCCCGTACATGATGGCGATCAACTTCCCGGCGTCTTCGCCAAGATCGAGTGCGGGCAGATGGCTCTGTGTGATCCACACGTCATCCTTGTTGATCCCACCGGTACTACTACCGTACTTGGGTGCGGCGACCTTGATTCCGGCCGGGATGGTCCGCACCACAATCGCAGGGATCGGCACGAACCGATCGACCACGTCGGCCCCGTTGAGATCGAGTATCGACTCGCCCGTCCATTTCGCGGTGTAGATGTCGACTTCCTGCTTCTGTTTGTGGACGCCCTCCAGCCGTGGGCGGAAGACGACCAGCACGATGGTGTTGTTCTTCATGGCCAGGGCTCGGGCGTTGTCCAGCGCCGCCTTGACGGCGTTGGTCGCTGAGGCCAAGCGAGCGTCGTTGGCGATCCCCCGCATCGACATCAGCGTCAGCACGGCGAGCACCGCGATCACACCCATCACTACCAGCAGCTCGATCAGCGTGAAGCCCCCGGAAGTTCGCGACAATCGCACAGAATACTTGCTCATAATACTACTCGATCGAACCCGGCTTATAGGAGTACACGTTGTCCTGCGTCTGCTTGAAGTCATCCGAACCCGGGTCCGCGCTCAAGTCACCGAACTCGCCGTCCGGCCCGGCCGAGACATACAGCAGTGCGCGATTGAGCGCAATGCCGAACTCGTTCTCGTGGTCGGTGCGAATGGTGCCGTCGATATCGCCGACGATTTCAGTGGGGTAATTGGTCGGGTCGGGCAGACGTCCCGGATGAATCAGGTACACGGGCGAGCCCCACGGATCAACCAATCGCAATCGCAGCACGAGCGTGCCGTCCTGGTACTTCACCTGTTGGAGAAAGTCGTCGTCAATCTGGGCCAGGATCTCGCGTGCGGCGCTGTTCGTGCGGATGCGCGACAGAAGTTCAACGAGCTGGTCCTCGGCAGAGAACGAGCCTTGGATATCTCCTTCCACGTCGTACACGGCATTGTCCGGCGTACCATTCGTCCCCCAACTCAGTTGTCGATCCGCGGCGATCTGCCACTGCTTGACCGCCTGGTCCAGCAAAATCAGAACGTTCTCGGTCTGGCGGGTTTCGGACTGCGACCGGACGGCCAGCCCCACCGACATCGTCAGCCCCACCAGCAGCAGAATGAGACTGATCACCACCACCAGCTCGATCAGCGTGAACCCGGGCGATCGGCGCGCGGTTCGTCGGCGATTGATAACACACGTTCGGGCGATCGTGCCGCGATCCTTGTTGGGCCCACAGCGCCGGCTCATGGTCCGACCTCCACAATGTTGTCCTCGTTCTCGCCGCTGATCTCGTCGCCGTCCCCATCGTTCGCGTCAAAGCGAGTCGTCTCATCCTGCGATCGATCAGGCCCGGGGGAGAACAGCGCGGATGCCGCCGTTTTCAGCTCGTACGAGGCCGTGCCGTCGTCGAGGAAGTCCAGGATCGTGCTGTCGCTCTCGGCGCCGCTGGTGACCTCCCAGGGTCGCAGCACGAACACATCCGCCAACGTCGGCGTGAAATCGCCGAGGACCGCCGCTCGAAACGGATACTTGATCGCGCCCGGCTTATAGACGGTGCGGTAATACCGAATCGGCCGGCCCCAATAGTCCGTGATGACCTTGGGATCGTCAGGGTCATAGTTCCTCTCGCCGGGGAAGTACACGTTGAGGTTTCCGAACGAATCCATCGAGCCGTCCGTGCTGCCCAGAAGCCGCTCGTCTTTGAGCTGTAAGTAAGGACCGTACCGTTTGCCCTCAATGGGAGGGTTGCGGTCGTCAAGGTCTATTGTGCCGTCGCCGTTGCGATCAACGCTTCCACCCCATAGGCCATCGGGGCCCGGATCGCGAATGCCGGTCGTCGGAGTTTCATCGAAATTAGCGTAGCCGTATCCGTCTTCCACACCTTCGCCGTATCCCAACAGATACTCCGCAAGCGATGTGTAGGAGAACCAATGCTGAACCTCCGCTTCGTAGTTGCTCAAGTTCCCTGTGAATCGGTATTTTAAGTTGCGGAACTCATCGGCGTCGACGGGGTTTAAAGGATCTTCCGGGGCCAACACCGGCGGGTAATACCCCACGTCCTCCTTGAACCGCACTAGCGCCTGGCTGATCGAGTTCATCAACGCGCGCGTGTTGGTGATCTGCGCCGTCCGGCCCGCCCGATTGACGGCCACGACCAAGATGCTCAGCAACAGGATGATCATCGCGATCACGATCAGCAGCTCGACGATCGTGAACCCGCCTCGGATCCTCCTGGCCATGTTTCTTTCTGCGTCGTCACTCATCACTTGACTTGGACTCGAACAGGGCTTGTCTTTTCCGGTCGCTCCCGGCCGGGCCGTTCCATCACACCGGGCGCGTCACAGTTTGGTGCTCGAGACGGATTCGATCATTTTGACGAGGGGTAGGAACAGCGCCAGCACAATCGTGCCGATGATTCCGCCTAAGACCACGACCAACAACGGTTCGAGGAGGCTGAGCATGCCCGACACCGCGACATCGACCTCTTCATCATAGTTGTCGGCGATCTTCATAAGCATGGCATCGAGGTCGCCGGTCTCTTCGCCCACGTCGATCATGTTCACGACCATCGCGTCACAGACTTTCGCCTCACGCAACGGACCGGCGAACGTC
Source organism: Phycisphaerales bacterium (assembly GCA_036475395.1). Classification (GTDB taxonomy): domain Bacteria; phylum Planctomycetota; class Phycisphaerae; order Phycisphaerales; family SM1A02; genus JADFNO01. The sequence continues at coordinate 3,537 of JAZFYE010000388.1, read as the reverse complement.
TCCCCTTCGCGTATCGAGTCGTGGACCTTCGTCAACGCCTTCTCGTACACGTAGTTCCCGGAGGTGTCGCGGGTGATCATGATCGCTTCGAGGATCGGCACGCCCGCCGAGATCAACGTCCCCAGCGTCCGGGTGAACCGCGCCACCGAGGTCTTACGGATCAGTCCCCCAATGACCGGAATCCTTACGCGGATGTGGTCGGTGACCGCCCGGCCCGGTCCGGTCTTGCGGATCAACTTCAAGAAGAGAAAGACCAGAATCGGCGAGCCGAGAACCCAGATCGCGCCCGGCACGTTCTGGCCGGGATTGTTCCCGGCCATCCAGTTGCTGATGTTGATCAGCGTGATCGTCAGGCGAGGCAACTCCACCTCGAAATCGTTGAAGATCTCGTGGAACTTCGGGATAACGTAGACCATAATCCCGGTCACGATCAGCACCGCCACGGTGATCACCACGACCGGATAGATCATGGCCCCGATGATCCTGCGGCGCAATCGTTGGGCCTTCTCCATGAAGATCGCCAGGCGCTGAAGAATCACGTCCAGCACACCGCCGATCTCTCCGGCGTTGACCATTTTGCAATACAGGCGATCGAATGCCTTGGGGTGCTTGGCCATCGCGTCGGACAACGTGGAGCCGGACTCGACATCCTCCGACACCTGCGAGAGGATGGATTTGAGCAGCCCCGGCTTCTGCTGCGTTTCAAGGATTTGAAGCGATCGTAGCAGCGGCAAACCCGCGTCCTGAAGCGTCGAGAGCTGCCGCGTGAACAACGTCAGCTTCTTGCGGCTCACCTTGCCGATACTGAACGACAGCACATCGCGTCGCTTCTTGCCTTTGCGACGCGCAGCGCCCCCCCGCACGCGCCCGTCGCCCTTGACCTTCTGCTCTCGAACGGAGGTCGGAAAGAAGCCCTGGCCCTTGATCCTCTGGATCGCCTCATCGCTCGTGGCGGCCTCCACCGTGCCTTTTTGCGGCTTGCCCGCTGAATTCAGTGCTTCGTAAGTGTACGTCGTCATCAAACTATCCTTTGTGCCTCAATCGCCGTGCCTCAATCGCCGCATCGGCGGCGGACTACTCCTCAATAATGGTTTCGCGCACCACTTCGTCGATTGTGGTCTGGCCTTCGTAGATCGCCATCAGACCGGTCTCACGCAATGAGCGCATCCCTCGCTTGTGCGCCTCGGCTCGAAGCACGTTCGTCGACACCTGCGACAGGATCATCTCGCGCAACTGATCGTCGAGCCGCATGATCTCGAAGATTGCCATTCGGCCTTTGTACCCGCTGTGGTTGCACTCGTCGCAGCCACGACCGCGGAACAACGTCCGGTCTTCAACGTCGCTACGGCGAAGCTGTAGCTCCATCAACTGCTCGTCCGTGGGGACATACTCCTCCTTGCAGCTCAGACAGATCCGACGAACCAGACGCTGCGCGACGATCGCCTCGACCGTCGCCGTCAGCAAGAACGACTCCAGCCCGAGGTCGAGCAGTCGCAATATGGAAGAGGGAGCGTCGTTCGTGTGCAGCGTCGAGAACACCAGGTGTCCGGTCAGCGACGCCTGCACCGCAATCTGGGCCGTCTCCAGGTCGCGGATCTCTCCCACCAGAATGATGTCCGGATCCTGACGAAGGAACGAGCGAAGCAGACGCGCGAACGTCAGGCCCTGATCCGTGTTGATCTGGCATTGAATCAGGCCGTCAATGTCGTACTCCACCGGGTCCTCAGCCGTCAGGATCTTCGTCGTCGGTTGATTCAGTTCACTCAGCGCCGCGTACAGCGTCGTCGTCTTCCCGCAGCCGGTCGGCCCCGTCACGATGATGATCCCGTTCGGCTTGACGATGAGTGAGCGCATGACCTCCAGCTCGTCTTTGCGCAATCCGACCTTGTCGAGGCTCAGTTGGACGTTCGAACGATCCAACACCCGCATCACGACCGACTCGCCGAACATCGTCGGCAACACCGACACCCGCAGATCGACCGGGCTGTTTCTCACCGTCAGCTCAATGCGGCCGTCTTGGGGCAAGCGGCGCTCAGCGATGTCGAGATTCGCCATCACCTTGATGCGCGAGATAATCGGCAACGCCAGGTGCTTCGGGGGCGGGATCATCTCATACAGGATCCCGTCGATGCGGTAGCGCATCTTGAACTCGGACTCAAACGGCTCGAAGTGGATGTCCGAGGCCTTGTCTTTGATCGCCTGCAACAGCACCAGGTTCAGCAGCCGAACGATCTTGTTGTCCTCCGCGGCCTGCGCTAGCTCCTCCAGGTCGATCGAATCACCTCGACCTTCCAGCGCCGCCAGCGTGTCCGAGTCGCCCAGTTCGGCCATGACCGCAGCCATCGACGGTGCCTGCTCCCCGTAGCGCTTCTTCAGCACGCCGTCGATTTGATCGCACGGCGCTACCACCGCCTCCACCTTGAATCCCATCAACAGTCGCAGGTCGTCCACGGCTCGGAAGTTGTCCGGACTCTTCATCGCCACCACAATGTGGCGTGTACCGCTGTCGAACTTCAGCGGAATGATCTGGTAGGTGTTGGCTGTCTCAGCCGGTAGCGCCTCGATCACCGAGTTGGGGATCGCCTCCACCTTGAGCTCGACCATCCGCATCCCCGCCTGGCCGGCCAACGCCTCCAGCACGTCCGTGTCCGTGATATATCCCAACCCGACCAGCAACTGGCCGATGGGCTCCTTACGCGTCTTCTGCAGCTGCAGCGCTTCCTGAACCTGCTCGCGGGTGACCTTCTTCAGCTTTGTCAGGACCCGCCCCAATCGACGGCCTTTCAACTCCGTTGGATCCACCGGGCTCTTTGAGCGATATGCTCGATCCGCCATGTTGTCCCTATCCGTACCTTTGTGTCCAACCGATCTCGGGCACCCCGACCGCTGCGCCGTCGGCCCGGTCCGCTTCGAGCGTTCTCCAGCCGATGCCGGACACGCTCAATAATAGTGCCTCTCAAACGCTACGCAAATGCAGATGGCCAATTAGGTATATAGGACATCTGGATAATACAACATTCGATCCGGGTATCGCTGTGGCCCGGTCGCTTGCTTCGCCCGGGGCCGATCACGCGAAGGGCCTTACGCGAGGAGGGCACGGTGGCCCGGCAGCGCGACGCTTCAACTCTCCACCTGTTCCACTGCCGCCGCGTCCAGTTCGGAGCGGCCGACACTCCCGCCGGCCCGGTGAACCTTCTCCGTGAGCTCCCCGGGGTCCTTACCCTTGTCCACCATCTCCTCCGCGGAGATCACCCCCCGCTGGTACAAGTTCCAGAGGTGGTCGTCCAACAGCTGCATCCCGAACTTCTTTCCGGTCTGGATCGCCGAGTCGATGCGAAACGTCTTGTTCTCGCGGATGAGATTGGCGATCGCGGGCGTCACCACCAGAAACTCGTAGGCGGCGATCCGTCCCAGCCGGTCGGTTCTCGCCAGCAGTACCTGGCTGAGAACGCAGATCAGGGCAACCGACAATTGCACGCGAACCTGGGACTGCTGGTTGTGTGGGAACGCATCGATCACGCGGTTGATCGTTCCCGC
>JAZFYE010000387.1:0-2557 GCA_036475395.1 Phycisphaerales bacterium | reverse complement strand
AGCGCCGATTCGATCAACGGATAGACGCCGCTGGCCCGCCCCAGCTCCGCGAGCAGGAACTCGTGAGGTCGATCCAGACGGCGTCCGTCGATTCCTTGGGTGGTCGGTGAGCCGGCCCACACTTGGGCGGCTTCAATAGTGACCTGCGGCTCACCGTCCGCCAGCAGCAGAAAACTCAATCGCCATTTCGCCTCGTCGCTGGCGGCAAAGGCGTCCGCATCGTCGGCATCATCGCCGCGATCGCCGAGGGACGGTTCTTCGAGGCGGAAACAGAGGTGGAAGCCACTGCGGCCACGCCCCGTTTCGTCGAGCTGATCGATCCAGCAGCGCACATCGCGCAACAGGTCGATCTCGGATCCATCAGGGGAAGCGACGTTCCGCTGGCAATCCAGCAACCCGTCGCACCAGGCGACGTGGGGATCGGACCGCGCGTCGCGATCCTCGATCGATTCAATGAAGCGCTCGTCGATCAGCGCTCGGCGAACGGTGGCGTCGGTCAACGTGCGCAGCGCTTCGTCGAGGATCGGCCACGGGTCGCCTTGATTCGCATCCGAGACGGCGCGGGCGATTGGAGGCATGGTCGCCAGGAGGATGCCGACGCGGGTCCGGGCCGGTTCGTCGTGCAGCCAGGGATGCCACGCGGCCTGCAAGCCGTCGCCTCGGGGCTGGACGAGCGTGGGTATGAAGCGCTGATCCTCAATCAGCTCGAGCACATACCGCGCGACCGCAATCCAATAGCGCAGCGACTGCCCGAACTCCACGGCGTCGGTCGGACCGATGTCCTCGAGTCGAAGTGCCGCGGCCAACGCGCAATCGTTGCGCAACTGAAGCGTCGGAACCTCCAACTCGAGCAGTCTCATCTCGGCGGGCGAATCAAGGGGACCGAGGACTCCGGCCAACTGATCGCTGGGGCGCGGTCCACGTTCGTCACCGGGCAGTGAAAAGCGAATCACCCGCTCCTCCCCCGCGGCGTTCGGCTCCAGCAACGCCTGATCCAGCAGTACGTCTTTGAGTTGCGCCGTCCCAACCGCGAAATCATGGGCAAGCATTGGCGCCGCGTGATCTGGCGGTGCGACCGCCGTGGTTCTCAGCGCGAGGCGGCCCACGTCTTCGGTCGGGTCGATCGCCGAACCGTTTGCATCACGGCGCAGATAGGCCGGCAACGACTCGCCCCACAGTCGCAGCGCCCCTTCAGCCCAGTTGACGTGCAGCACCAGCATGAGCGGATCAGATCTCCCGGGACCGGCGGCGGGCTCGGCCAATGATCGCGCTGGGACTCGAACCCAGGACCTACCGCTTAAAAGGCGGTTGCTCTACCGACTGAGCTACGCGATCGCGAAATGGCGAACAAAGCAGTGTAGCTGATCCCCGATCGGCCGGCGATCGGCCCCTCGTCACTGCGGATCTGATCACTCTGCTCGCGGCGTGGCGACAGACCAGCGAGGAGACATGAGGCACAAACCCTTCGCGATCAAGGGGATAGCACATACCGGAGCCCCCGTGCCTGGACGCTGAAAAACTTTTTCGCGTTTTGCGCAAGATCAGACGATTTTCGGCATATAGACATAGGGAGACCTTGACGCGATGAGGGTTGAATCAGTGTTGAGCCGCGGCCTGTTGTCTTTCGTCGCCTGCGGAGCGTTGGTCGGCCCGTCCAGCGCGTGGGCCCAATGCCAAGCGGCGCAGTTGACGGCGCCGGGCGGTGAGGGCGGCAACGACTTCGCCCGGGGCGTCGCGATCGACGGCGACGTGGCGGTCGTGGGCGATCCGGTGATCGAGGCGGTGTACGTGTTCCGGCGCGGTGAGGGCGGGCCGGGAGATTGGCTCTTGGAGCAGGTGCTCACGCCGCCGGACGCGGAGGTTGCCGATCAGTTCGGACGGGTGGCCATCGACGGCCAGGTCATCCTCGTGGGGGCGCCCGGTGCGGCCGTGCCCGAGTTCAGTCGCGGCGCCGGCTACGTCTACCGATACGATCCGCGGGCCGGTCAGTGGCGCTTCGAACAACAACTGATTGCGTCCGACGGCGAGGGGGGCGACAAGTTCGGCTGGTCGGTGGCCATTGACGGAGACTTCGTGCTTCTCGGCGCTCGGGATGATGAGAACAACGGTGAACGCGAAGCGGGCTCGGCCTATGTCTTTCGCTACGACCCCAAGACCAAGCAGTGGATCGAAGAGGCCAAGCTCACCGATGCTGGTGTAGATTTTAATGACTCCTTCGGCTTCAGTGTCTCAATCCGAGACAACGTGGCGCTCATCGGCGAGCCGGGCGATGACGCGGCCGGCCCACAGGCAGGCGCCGCGTTCATTTTCCGGTTCAACGGTGCCAAGTGGAACCAGGAAGCCCAGTTGACCGCGTTCGACGGCGAGGCCGGCGACTTGTTCGGCGGGTCGGTGTCCCTGGCCGACGACGTGGCCCTGATCGGCGCTCTAGAGGCCGATCAGCTCGGGGCCGCCTACGTCTTCCGGCAAGACGGGAATGATTGGAGGCACGAGATCAAGCTCACTGCGAGCGATCCGGTTGGCCCGTTCAATCCTCACTTCGGAGTGTCGGTTGCGA
>JAZFYE010000386.1:0-10295 GCA_036475395.1 Phycisphaerales bacterium | reverse complement strand
GTGACGGAAGCGTCGGCGCCAGCGACCTGCTGATACTACTGGTCAATTGGGGGCCGTGCGGGGATTGCAAGGACTGCCCGGCCGACCTGAACGGCGACTGTACTGTCGGCGCCGCCGACCTCCTCATTCTGCTGAGCAACTGGGGGTGATATCGCACAAGGCCGGTTGGATATGGCCTGCTCGTGGCAGATTATTCCAGTCCGGCTGTACTGTGAGGACACCTGCGACTATGGACTCGTCGGCGGGACCAACATGCGGTCTGTACGGCAAAGTAGGTAGGTGAGGCTGCTTCGCGCGATCAACAGAACGTTGAACATCAGTGTGGCGTCGTGTTGATGTAGTGAGTGATGAGCGCCTACAAAAAGATAGAGAAACGAGGAAGTACATGAATCGTTCACCTGGATGTTCCCAAGACGTGTTACGATTGGCTGGGCCTATCATTATTGCCATGGCGGTCCTGTCGCCTACCGCAAGGGGTCAGTGCGTCGCCAACGAGTTGACCAAGCTCACGGCCTCAGACGGCGCGTTCCGCGACGTGTTCGGGTCCACCGTCTCGCTCAGCGGCAATACCGCCATCGTTGGGGCTAGGCACGTCGACGATGCTTGCCGAGATCCAGATGACGTAAACTGCAATTCCGGTTCGGCGTACATCTTCCACGTTGACACCAACGGCAACTGGGTCCAGGTCGCAGAACTCGCCGCCTCCGACGCCGAAGCGGGTGACGAGTTCGGGAACTCCGTCTCGCTCAGCGGCGATACCGCCATCGTCGGAGCTCATCGGAGCGACCAGGCCGGCAACGTCTCCGGATCAGCGTACATCTTCAGACGCGACTTTGGCGGGCCGGACAACTGGGGGCAGGTCGTGGAGCTCATCGGCTCCGACACCGCCGCGTTCGACGCCTTCGCCCGGTCCGTCGCGCTCAGCGGCGACACCGCCATCGTCGGGGCTTCTCTCCACGACCACGACGTGCCGATCTCCGGTTCGGCCTACATCTTCCAGCGCCACGCTGGCGGGCCGGAGAACTGGGGTCAGGTCGCAGAGCTCACTGCCACCGATCCCGAGGGCGCTGACTTTTTTGGCTGGTCCGTCGCGCTCAGCGGCGATACCGCCATCGTTGGGGCATGGGGGAACGACGACGACGGCACCGAATCCGGCTCGGCGTACATCTTCCAGCGTGACTTCGGTGGGCCGGACAACTGGGGCGAGGTCGTCAAAGTCACCGCCTCCGACGCAGACGTGCTTGACTGGTTCGGCTGGTCAGTCGCGGTCAGCGGCGACACCGCTTTCGTCGGCGCTCCGTCAAACAACGACGCCTGCCCAGGTAACGTAAACTGCAACTCGGGATCTGCGTACATCTTCCAGCGTCACATTAGTGGGCCAGACGACTGGGACGAGGTCGTCAAGCTCACCGCCTCCGACGCCGCGATGTTTGACACCTTCGCTGGCGCCGTCTCGCTCAGCGGCGATATTGCCATCGCCGGGGCTACTCAAGACGACGACGGTGGGCCCCAATCCGGGTCGGCCTATATCTTCCAGCGCGACGCTGGGGGGACGGGCAACTGGGGCGAGGTCGTCAAACTCGGCGCCTCCGACGCCGCTGCGAATGACAACTTCGGTTCCGCCGTCGCGCTCGACGGCGAGACTGCCCTCGTCGGGGCTGCTCTGGACGACGAGGCCTGCCCGCAGGATCCACACTGCGACTCCGGCTCGGCGTATGTCATCGGCGGGCTGTCCGACTGTAACGACAACGGCGCGATCGATCTCTGTGACATCGCTGATGGCAACAGCAACGACGACAACAACAATGGCATCCCCGACGAGTGCGAGTCGCCGCCCTGCCCGTGGGATCTTGATAACACCAGCACTGTCGGCGCATCCGATCTGCTCTCACTGCTCGTAAGTTGGGGGCCGTGCAAAGGTTGCCCCGCCGACTTCGACGGCAACGGCAACGTCGGCGCATCCGACCTCCTTACCCTCCTCGCCAACTGGGGGCCGTGTCCGTGAAGATTGGTTTAGGCAGATGGATCATTCTGTTTAACAACTGAGGGTTACGATGACCAAGCAAGGAAAACAAACCGCGCGGAGATCGGATCATGTCGCCGAAGCGCCGTCGACTTGGGGACGGTCGGTATTTGGCGAAGTACGCAAGTTCACCATGTCCGACGCGGACGTGCGCGTTTTGCTTCGATGCGAAGTGGACGAAGTGGACGGATGAAGGGCGGTCAGTCCGGAGACGATGTTGATGCGAACCGATAACGTTGCAATGCCCAAGCTGCTTGTGTCGCTCTTGACTCTCAGGGTTGTGGCAAACATCACGCTGACGACGCTGGCGCGGTCACCGGACGATTGCCTCAACCCTCTCTTTGACAACGTTGAATAGTGTGTTCCCGATAGGCCCTTCTCGGTGGCCTCCGCCGGCCTGGACGGTGATGGTGATCTCGACCTCGTGACAGCGAACTTCATCGACGGAACCATCTCTATCCTCTTCAATAATGGCGATGGTTCCTTCACCAACGATGTGATCTATCCGGCCGGGGTTGAGCCCGCCTCCATCGCCATCGACGACTTGGACGACGATGGCGATCTGGACTTGGTCGTCTCCAGCGGCGGTGGCGAAGATTTTAATGGGACACTGCCGGGGACGGTTTCGGTCCTGCTCAACGCCGGCGATGGGACCTTTCCCGATCAGACGACTCACGGTCTCGGTATTGACCCCTTTTCGGTCGATTTGGGCGACTTGGACGGTGACGGCGACCTCGACATGGCTGTGGCGGTCAGAGGCAGCAACGCTGTCCAGATCATGATCAACAATGGCGACGGGACCTTCGACGTTGGCGACCCTGTACCTGCCGGTGATTTCTCTGCGTTCGTTGTGATCGGCGACCTCAACGGCGATGGCGATCTTGACCTAGCCGTGACGAACTGGACTGAGGACGTCGTGTCGACCTTCCTCAACAACGGTGGGGCAGATTTCGCCCCTCGCGCCACCTACCCAGTTGGCGACGGACCGCTCGGGTTGGCTCTTGGTGACCTGGACGACGACGGTGACCTCGACCTAGCCGTGGCCATCCTAGGGCCCAATGATAATCTCGGCGATACCGTCGCCGTACTGGTCAACCATGGCGAAGGCGCTTTTGCCAACCCCGTTGCCTACGGCGTCGGTAACGTTCCTTCGTCAGTGACCATCGCCGACGTAGATTCCGACGGCGATTCCGACTTGACCGTCACCAGCCTTTATGACGACACTCTCTCCGTACTGCTCAACAACGGTGACGCGCTGTTCGCGGACGAAGTGAACTACTCAGTCGGCAACGGGCCGGCGTTCGTGGCCGCCGGGGACTTCGATGACGACGACGATTTGGACCTGGCGGTCGTAAACGAGTTCGGCAACACCGTCTCGATTCTGCCCAACCAAGGCGACGGCACATTCATCATTGTGGTTTCCTTTGAGCTTGAGAGACCTCGCGCCGCCTCCGTCGGCGATCTCGATGGAGACGGTGATCTTGACATTGCCGTCGCGACGGCCCCGACCGCTCGCACCATGGGAATCATTTCCGTACGGTTCAATGACGGTGACGGCAACTTTGCGGATGAGACAATTTATGAAGCGGGCGATAGCCCTACCGTCATACTCATCGAAGACCTGGACGGTGATAACGATCTCGATCTAGCCGTCACCGACCAAACGTTCGGCGAAGTCATGATCCTCCTGAACAAAGGCGACGGCGCTTTTGCCGGCAAAGTTGCCTACCCGGTCGGGATTCACCCAATGTCCATGGATGTCGGCGATCTGGACGGCGATGGCGACGCGGACCTGGCTGTCGCCAACTTGGATAGCGGTAACGTCTCCATCCTGCTGAACAATGGCAACGGGACCTTCGCCGATGACGAGACCTATGACGTCGGCGGCGGGCTCTTCGCCGTTCCGTACGATGTCATCCTCGGTGATGTGGATGGCGATGGAGACCTCGACCTCGCCACCGCCAACCCCAAACCGTTCAACATGTCCGTGCTGCTGAACAACGGCGACGGCACGTTCGGCAATGAAGTCATCTACCCGTTTATCCTACCCAAGTTACTTCACTTCGGTGATTTGGACGGAGACGGCGACCTCGATGTCGTCGTGGTCGACCTGGTGTCCATCTGGGTGAGCCTCAACGATGGCACCGGGCTCTTCACCGAACCCGTGCCCTACACGTCCTGCCTCGGCGTCTCCAGCGTGACCCTTAACGACATGGACGGCGATGGCGATCTCGACATTGTGGCCACGGACTTCTCATACGTGGTCGCAGTTCTGCCGAACAACGGCGACGCGACCTTCTCTCCGGCCGAGTTTTTCCGCGTCGGCAGCCTACCTACCGTAGTGGCCATCGGCGACCTCAACGGCGACGGTGCGCTCGACGCGGTCGTGACGAACATCTTCGGCAACAACGTGTCGATCCTGCTCAATCGCTGTGCCGATATTCCGGCCGACCTCGACGGCGACGGTACAGTAGGTGCGAGCGACCTGCTGATACTACTGGTCAATTGGGGGCGGTGTGGGGATTGCGACGACTGCCCGGCCGATCTGAACGGCGACTGTACTGTTGGCGCCAGCGACCTGCTCATCCTTCTGGACAATTGGGGGTAGAATCCAGCTCTTGGTGATTTTATGCTGGCATGCAGTTGCACCGGATTCAAAGAACCGGTGGCGCGCTGCAAGCGTCAGAGTCACAAGGGAAACTTCGGCGCCGGGCCACCGAGCGCGCGAACGGATTACCCGATGAAGTTGAGCCGTGGTTGGCCAAGTAGTGATCCCAAAGCAAGACGATCCCGCGACCGCACTCAGTCTTGCCACACATACCGTTCGGTCTGTATGCCTGTGCGTACAGAGTTTATCGCCCACCGATCTTCGGAGCCGATCGTCGCCGGCCCACAACAGAGTGATCAACGCGGTGACCAGATCCCAACAGTCCAAGGGCATTCACAGGGTGCTGCGAATGCTAGCCCGCAGGCGATAGCCGCTTCGCACGAATTCGGTACTGTGATATTGACCGAGCTTATACCGTCAGCAGAAAGGAACCACCGATGAACAGCACGTTCTTCCGAAGCATTCCCGCCGGGTGTCTCCTGGTCACCGTACTTGCGACCTCAGCGCAGGCCGATTCTCTGCGAATCGTTGCCAACACCGGGCAGCAGACACCTGACGGTGGGGGAGAATTCATCGGGTTTTCGTTGCTCAACGGAAACAGCCCGGTCCTTTGCGAATGACATGGCCTAAGCCTTTTGTATGCAAAGGTTTAGGGCACTCTGACACCCGCTGTCCTATGACAAAACTGACACCAAACTTCTCCTGATACCGTATGATTTGGGGTCACTTATCCTTCAATCGATACATACCGATCGGGTGCAACCGAGCGTCGCCGGCGCGCACAAAAATGACGGAGCGCCGAGACCGCACCGGCGCGCGCCACCCCCGGAAATCAAAAACACCGGTCGCGGACAATCCTCGATTCGGTACTGGCAGCGACGGTCGGCCGATTGGGCGCGCGCCGGATTGGTCGCGCGGCGGGCGTGGCGCGCGCCAGACTGACCGCGACTCTCGTTAACGACGCTTACCGTTGCTTATCCGAGCGTATCTCGGCTTAACTTTGATGACCCGAGCTCTTCGGAGGCTTAACTTTGCCTAATTTGGACCATCCCTGTGCGCGCCAGACGGTTTGCGCGCACAAGAAGGGACTCACCGCAGAGGCGCAGAGGACGCAGAGAAAGGAAGGGATCAGGCATGAGGCAGATGGTGAACGGCAATATTCCCGTTTTGCGGGTGACGCGCAGCGTCCCGGCACGCAAAGAATCAAGACTCAGGCGATTTCACCGCAGAGCCACACAGAACGCAGAGGGGAGAGGAAGGGGTTAGGACTTAGGAGACCCCAGGCCTCAAGCCTTCTTTCGCCACAGATGGACACAGATGAACCGAGATGGCAGGAATGGATTGAAGGCCGACAACTGAAAACTGACGACTGAAAACTGACAACTGATCGCTGATTTGACTCACCGCAGAGCCGCAGAAAACGCAGAGAGAGGAAGGGATGAGGGATGGGCCATGAGCCATGGGCCCCACCCCGCCACGGCGGATCTGCGACACGGCGGGTTCCGAGCAACATGAGGTATGAGGATTAGCCCCGGGCTCTGGCCGGGGGCTAAATTGTCTCCCTCCAGCACCGGATCCACGCGGAGCTAGGGGAAACCCTGGTAGCGGACACATTACCTGTCCCGTTTTCCCACCCCTACACGGAAGTAGAACGCACGCCAAATGCTCAGCTCCGTTTACAATATATACGGCCCGAAAAAAGTCTTGCGGCCGATGACCAAGAATGTTGTCGCGGAGACGCTGGCGGTAGGAAAACTTGAGGAGCTTCCACGGTTTGCGCCTTGACAAATGAAATATGTTCTACTCCTTCCTCGCCGAAGGAGTCACACTCTTATAGCTATCAGTTCCCTAAGTTCGGCACGATCAGAGTGGACCCTTGTATCGATCCACCGATCCATCCACAAGTCCATATGAGTGCAATATCGCCTATATGCAGGACCGAACCTCGAAACGGAATTGTTTGATCTCCAATATTCGGAATGAGATTCTGCAAAGAGGGAAACAATGGATTAGGTGCTTCAGCCGCCTCGATATCACCATACACAAGGTAAAAGTACGACAATAAAAATGATTCACCTGGAGGGCGATCCTGAGGTGGTAGACGTATGAAGACAGCCTTCGATGCGAATTCCTTGAACTCCGCCTTGCGCCGTTCTTCATCGGACTTCGGTGTCTTCGCCCATGTTTGAGCCATCAACGGCTCATGTCGGATCGCATTCCAATCAACTCCGTTAGCAAACCAGAAGCTCAGTGGATAATTGTCAACCGGCACAATCTTTGATTCTCGGTCATCATGCCAAGGTCTATGCTGTTCATAACCTGTACGATGAGTGTGACCGGAGGCCAGTTCGAGCGTTATGTGATCGATCAGCTGATCTTTTGTTATTCTGCTGCGCAAACCGGTAGTTAGTAGAGGCCAGAAGATCAACCTGCCTTTCTCAGTCTTGCAAAGCGCGCCGATCGGGTGCGATCGATTCGCCGCCACATCAATCAGCAAGTAGGTAATGGGCATAGCGGGCACACCCGAATCCAAGAGCGTACGAATCGGGCGAAACCAGATCGTGTCTCGTGTGCCAAGCGGCCTATGTCGGCGCTTAGTCACGAGTGGCTTCCGCCAGAACCAGAATGCAAAATCCGGCCATCTCATGTTGATCGATCATAGTAGACGGCGAAAGAGCAATTAGGGTGGGCTGGGCCCAGCTAAATAAGAGGGCGAACCGGACGAGCGGTTGCGTGAGGCAGGTGAATGCGCTTGCCGAGAAAGAAGCGACGGAGGGGAGATGGAGGGCACGGAGCGATCCCGATGGAATCGGGGGGGTTACATGCGCTGCGCGTTGATCGTGTTTGGGGGGCTAACGGGAAGATGTATTGCGTGGAAATTAGCGCCAGTCACCTATTTCTTTGATTGGCGAAAAAATCCAAGAAGGCGTGCATACCTTGAATAGACTACTCAACCAGGACAATAAATTGGTGACTGTCCCGAATGTTTTGGTTTAAGTGCGCTCGTGTTACCCTCATTCGCCGCGTGGGCGCGGCGGCTCAACGAACGACTACCGCTTCATCGCCTGCTCAACGGCCGCGATTGTCTTGGGGATCTTGGTTGAGAGAGTCTTTGCGCCGTCGCGAGTGATAAGGATATTGTCCTCGATGCGGATGCCGAGCTTTTCTTTGGGAATGTAAATGCCCGGCTCGATGGTGATGACCGCGCCTTGGCGCAGCGGGGCATCGGGTGTGATGTCGTGCGTTTCTAATCCCAAGTGGTGGCCGATGCCGTGGATGAAGTCGTCGCCGTAGCCGGATTTGGTGATGATGTCGCGGGCCGCTTTATCGATGCGCGCGAGCGTCACGCCGGGTTTGACGGCTCGGATCGCCGCCAGTTCCGCTCTGAGCACGATCTCGTAGATCGCGCGCTGGCGCTTGGTGAACTTGCCGCTGGCCGGAACGGTGCGGGTGATGTCAGCGCCATACCCGCCGAACCTTGCCGCCGAGTCGATGCAGATCAGATCGTTCTTGGCGATCGTTTGATCGTTGGCTTGATAATGAAGGACCGTGCTATTGAGTCCCGCCCCGGCGATGGTTCCATAGGCCGGGCCGCGCGAGCCGTGGCTGCGGTAGCCGTGCTCGAGTAGTTCCTGCACGGCGAACTCGTTCATGCCGGGGCGCACGCCCTTGAACATGGCGTAGTAGCCGGCCGCGGTGATATCAATTGCCCGCTGAATCATGGCGATTTCGTTTTTTGACTTCACCGCGCGCATTTTGGCGATCGTTTCGGTGTGATCATCGATTGTCACCCCCGGGATGCGCTCGGTCACTTTGCGAAAGATTTTCAGATCGGGCGTCACCGTGTGGTTGTAGTCGGCAAATGGATGAAGGCACGCCACGCGCTTGGAGCGCTTCACGGCTGCGGTAAGCCAGCGTCCAAGGGCATCGGTGCGGAAGATGGTCTTGAAACCGATCTTGTCGCGCAGGGCCTTGTTGATCTCCATTCGATACCCGTCCCACTTGTCGACCTCGGGATCCAGCGGTTTTAAGAAGAGCATCGCCTGCCGCGCTTCGACCCTGTTACTGGGATCGAGCAGTAGGACAGCGCCGGGCTCATCCACGACGCCGGTGAGGTACTCAAAGTGCGGATGCGGACGGTATTCATCGGTGAGGGGATCGGTGTGCGATCCGGCGAAGACGAGGGCGGCTGCCCGTTTCAGTGAAGTGAGCAGTTTCGTTCGCCGTGCGGCGTATTCGGTCAATGGGATTGCGTCGATGGGCATTCGTGGCTCCTGGTCAGGACGTAGAGCCGGGCAGTGTAGGAAAAAGCGCGAGCGGCTGCTCGCAGTTTTACATGAAAGGCAAAGGACGGTGCGCGGTACTCGAAGAGTACCCGCGGCGGGGATCCCGATGAAATCGGGACGGCTCGCTCTATACCTAACTCCTGACTCCCGACTCCTGCTTGCGAAACTCGTGCGGGATGGGTTCGCCGCGCAGGGCGGCGATCACGTTGTCCACGGCGATCTGCGTCATCCATCGGCGATCCTCGTCCGTGGTGCTGCCCCAGTGCGGCAAAAGGAACGCATTGTCCGCTTCGACCAAACCCGGATGGATCTGCGGCTCGCGTTCAAAGACATCCAACCCGGCTGCGAAGATCGTACCGTTGCGCAGTGCCTCAACCAGCGCCGCTTCATCCACGACCGCGCCTCGGGCGGTATTCACCAGCACCGCGGTTGACTTCATCAAGGCCAGGCGCTTCGCGTTGATGAGGTGGTGTGTTTCGGTCGTCAGCGGACAGTGCAGCGTGACGAAATCCGCCTCGCGCAATCCATCCTCCAACGAAACACGCTGCGCACTGATCGGCGGTTGCTCGACGTCGGGATGTTGCGATCTGGCGCAATAAAGGATGCGCATGTTCCAGCCCAGCGCGCGTCGAGCGACAGCGGAGCCGATGCGCCCCGGGCCGATTATGAGCAGCGTTTTACCGATGACTCGTTTTCCCGGCGGATCAAAGGGGCGCACGCCTTGCCATGTACCGCTACGGGCGAGGTCGAGCCCTTCTCGTGCGCGTCGCGCGGCGGCGAGCAGGAGCAGCCACGTGGCATCGGCGGTGGGTTCGGCGACGGGGTCGGGTGTGTAGCCGACGATGATGCCGCGCCGGCCCGCTTCGGCTACATCCACGTTGTCCACGCCGACCGCATAGTTGCTGACGATCACCAATTGACCACCCGCGGCGTCGAAGAACTCAGCGTTGATATTCGTGTCAAACGGCGTGTCGATGACGGCATGCGCTCCGGCGACCGCTTTCAGCAAGTCCACGCGCGTGAGCCCCACATCACGTGGGTTGACCCACACATTGGGGAAACCCGCGGCGGAGAGTCTGCCGGCTGGATCGGCGGGCAGCGGGCGTGTGATCACGATGCGCTGATCCATCGGGCCTCAGCCTTCGGCGTCGTGGTTGAGCGCGGCCGAGACCGCCTGCTCGATCATCTGCCCCAGGACGAGCTCGGCGTCGGCGGCGGTGTTCATCGGCTGCGGGGCGTCGACGCGGAGCACGTCGAACCGGCGTCGCACGTCGAACCCCAGCTGGTCCACGCCGACCAACATCGGGTTCTCGACCTCGGCCTGGGCGATGACCCGGCAGACCTGGCGCAGCTCGGCGCGGTGATTCTCGTTGATCTG
>JAZFYE010000385.1:0-7190 GCA_036475395.1 Phycisphaerales bacterium | reverse complement strand
TCGGTGCTTCGGCAGGACCCGGACGTGATCTTCGTGGGCGAGATTCGTGACACGGAGACGGCGACGGTGGGCATGCAGGCGGCGATGACCGGGCACCTCGTCTACACCACCGTCCACTCCAAGGATTCAATCGGGGCTGTGTTCCGGCTACTGGATCTCGGCGTTGAAGCCTATCTCGTGGCCAACTCGCTGGACGTGATCCTCGCGCAGCGGCTTGTACGGCAACTGTGCGAGACCTGCAAGAAACCCGTCAAACCCACCCCGACTCAGAACATGAAAATGGGTCGGCTCATGGAAGGGGTGCCCAGAATCTATGTCCCGACCGCCTGCAAGCGCTGCCTCAAGACGGGGTTCGTCGGCCGGCGCGCCATCTTCGAGCTACTCGACTTCAACGACGCGATGCGTGATATTGTCTTGAAGACGCCGACCATCCAGGGCATCCGTGAAATCGCCGAGCAGGGGCTGTTCATATCCCTGCAACAGTTCGGCTACCAGCTCGTCGCCCAAGGCGCCACCAGCATCGAGGAGGTCGATCGCGTCGCCGGCTCGGAGTGATCGAACCTCGCCCCCGAAGTTGCCCTCACCCGGAACACTGCTACAGTATCCCCCGGCGTTTTTCGGAGGCCGAGATGAGTAAGGTCATTGTTCCCACCAAGACCGTCACCTTCACCGTTACTTCGGTGCCCAAGCGCACGGCGCAGGTCAAGACGATCCAGCGCTTGATGCGTATGCAGCCGAAAATCCAGGGCGGCCTCAGGAACCTGGCCAAGCGTCGTCGCCAGCTGGACAACATCGTTACCGCCAGAGCCGGACGAAAATGGATCGTGCGCAAGCGAGCCACCAAGCTCACGCCGGTGCGGGAGGGTGAGACCTTCACCTTGCCCCTCACACCGCAGATCATCCCGGATATTGCAAGTGTCGAGAAGTTCCTCGACGCCAAGACGGCGAAATAGCTCGCAGGCGGCCGTTGTCAGTTGGCCGTGCGTTTACTGTCGGCGGCCTCGCGCGCCTCAAACGTCAATCCAAGCCCCTGGGCCGCCTTGACCAATCGGCCCGGCGAGCCGACCCTATATACGAGGGTCCCAAACGATGTTGGATAGACGGAACCTGTTCTTCGTTGACGCCCTCGGTCCCCCGCCGGGCACGGACTGCTGGCATGGAGCCCCCTCGCTCATCGACGCGGTGCGCGGCGTGACGGCAGCCGAAGCGATCTGGAAACCCGTGACGAAATCGCACGGCATCTGGGAGCTCGTGCTCCACTGCGCGTATTGGAAATTCGCCGTACGCCGATACTTCGAACAGGAAGAGGCCGGCGCGTTCGCCCGATCACCTGAGGACTGGCCCAAGGCGCCGAAGGATCCCGATGAACAGGCGTGGGCAAAGGACCGGGCGCTATGGCGCGACGAGCATCGGCGATTGCGCGAGGCGATCGCAAAGCTGCCCCCCAAACGCTGGGACCTCATCCCCCCCGGCGGGAAAAAATCGACCTACGCCCAGCTCGTCGTCGGCATCACCTGCCACGATGCCCACCACACCGGTCAGATCCAACTGCTCAAACGCCTCGCACGAACCAAGAAGATCAAATCCCGACCGTCAGCGTGACGAACGAACCGCCCCGGCGCACCGTGGCCCGTCCACCGAGCCGACCCGCTGCCATGGACCGTAAAAAACACCGGCGATGGCGTCGCCGAGACGACCGAATGCGCGCACAAGCCACGCACGCGACAGAATCTCGTTAACACTGATCGCGCAGGGGGCGTCTATATCTGTGGCCAAGCGGATTGAGGGCCCTGGGACTCGCTCGTTAATAGCCGCGGGTGGAAACCCGCGGGCCGCCATCACAGGTCGAAGTTCGGATCATAACCCTAGAACGATCAGGAGATCATTCGATGAACACGACAACAAAACGAAGCACTTTGGTATTACTTGCGGCGGCGGTGGTTGGCACCGCGGCGTTGGTCATCAGCACCGCCCAAGCCGGGCCGCCGGCCATTTGCCATCCGGTTGAGATCGGCGACCAAGCCTCCCTGCCATGGGGCAGCAGCGCCTTTGACAAGAAGCGCGGTTATTCCAAGAGCGATGTTCTTGATGACACGTTGACGCTCCTTGAAGCGAGCGATAGTGCGCTGGTTCACATGGAGACGCTCCGCCGTGCGACGCTGTACCTTGATCGCGATACGAAGCGCGCAACAACGCTGATCGCGACGCTCATGGCGCGAGCGTTGGATGCTGAGGCGGCGGGCGAGCCGAATGCGCTGGCGTGGTTCGATGCTGGTTATCTAGCTCAGTGTTACGCACAGGTCCGTATTGACACGGGAATCAGTTGCGGCAACGCCAACGGCGTTGCAGGCTACGGCTGGATCAAGAAGGCGCTTCAGTTGCGTGGGGATGATCCTCAAATGGAATTCGGCGCGGCGATGGCGACCGTGTTTGCGGGAATCCCTGAGCATGATGAGCACGCCGCGCGCGTCAAGACACTGGCGAAGAATGACGCGCTCGCGATGAAAAACCTGAGGTATCACGCGGAGAAGATCTGGACCCACGCACATGGCCGGGGTCGTGGATGACCTGATCGGCGTATCGACTCACGCTTCTCTGCGGATTCCCAAGTTAGGAGCGGTAACGGAGAGAGGCCTGAGCGGCGCTATGATTGGCACGGTGGCGATTGACGCAACATTGATGGAAGAGGCGCAGGAATCTCGCGAGCTGTCACCGGGCCGAGCGAATGTCGACGCAGCTCGACGAGGCGACCGTGGAGCCTTCGCCTCGTTGCACGAGCAATACACGCCGATGGTGCACGGTATGTTGCTGGCTCGAGTGGGAATGAACGACGCGGACGATCTGATGCAGGAGGTGTTTCTGCACGCGATGAGGAAACTGCCCACATTGCGCGACAGCGCCGCCTTCGGTCCTTGGCTGGCAACGATCACGCGGAACATCGCCGCTCAGTTTCATCGCAGCAAGAAGCAAGCTGGACACTTGCCGGACAAGTTGCCCCAGAAGGCGCAGAGCGCCATGGAGTACGAAACAACCCGTCATGAAGCGATGCGGATTCTTGATGTGATTCGTAGCCTGCCGGCAACATACAGTGAAACGATGATTCTACGGCTTGTCGAGGGATTAACCGGACCGCAGATCGCCGCGTGCGCGGGATTGACGCCGGGGTCAGTGCGGGTGAATCTGAACCGTGGAATGAGTTTGCTCCGCGAGAGATTGGGAATGACGGCGCAGCCGGAGGATAACCGATGAGCGACGAACAGATGAACGATTTCGACAGTCACAGTCCGTCGGACAAGAACGACCGATATCTTTGGGACAAGTCCGGCCCGGTCGATCGTGACATCGAGCAGTTGGAACGGAAGCTGCAAGCGCTGCGCCACGAAGGCGATGCGCCGCAAATGCGCATCAGCATACGGCGTTGGAGGATCGCGCCGTTAGCGATCGCTGCGGTGTTGACGCTTGCGGCCGGTGTGACGTGGATGATGTTTCAATCAGCGGACAAAGACGGAGCCTGGAACGTGGTCGCCATGAAGGGAACGCCCACGATCGATTCCGTTCCTTTGGTTGGTGAAGGCCGACTTGCGGTCGGAGACTGGCTGGAGACGGATAAGAACGCTCAGGTGCGCGTGGAAGTGGCGGACATCGGTGACGTTACGGTGCATCCCAATTCGCGCCTGAAACTGTTGGTAAGTGAGGCCGACAAGAAACACGGTCTGCAACTCGCCCGCGGCTCGATAGAAGCATTCATCTTCGCGCCGCCTCGGTTGTTCTTCGTCGAAACCGCCTCGGCCGTCGCCGTCGATCTCGGCTGTCAGTACCTGCTTCAAGTCGATGAACAAGGAACGGGCCGATTAGAAGTTCTGTCGGGCTGGGTGTCGTTTGAACACGATGCCATTGATTCGATCGTGCCGCGGGACGGCGTGTGTCAGACGAGGGCTGGCATCGGCCCGGGCACACCCTACTTCAACGATACATCTGACGAGTTTGTCCAGGCGCTGGTGGAGTTTGATTTTCAAGATGGCGGTGAGGACGCGATGAACGTGATCGTGACACAAGCCCGTCCGCGCGACACGCTCACCCTCTGGCATCTGCTATCGCGCGTCGATGGGGCTCAGCGCGACCGGGTGTTTGATCGCATGACCTCGTTTTCGCCGCCCCCGGACGAGGTGACCCGCGACGGCGTCTTGCGTCTCGACGAGCAGATGCTCGAGGATTGGTGGGACGCGCTCCAAGCGACGTGGTGATATAAGTCGTGCGTTGATAAGGCTCGACCGATTGAGCGCAACCGTCACTCATTTCCCAACCCGCAGTCGCACTTGACGTGGGGCGGACACCAATCGACGATGCCGGCCATCGTGCCGAATAGATCCTTCGCATCCATCCATCCTTATTGAACAGGAGCGACCGATCGTGCCTACCAATCGAGCTGTTGTTGCAGAATTTGTCGGAACGTTCGCGCTGATGTTCATCGGGGGCGGAGCGATCATCGTCACCGGCGGAGAGAATCTCCTCGCTGTCGCCCTCGCTCACGGCTTGATCCTGGCCGTGATGGTCAGCGCAACGATGCATATCTCCGGCGGGCAGATCAATCCGGCCGTCTCGATCGGCTTGGCGCTGATCAAGAAACAACCCTGGCCACAAGCTGGAGTGTTCATCATCACCCAACTAGCCGGAGCAATAGCTGCGGCCTTTGTGCTCAAATGGTCGCTTGGCGGCGCGTTCGAGGTCGGCAACATCGGGGCCACATTGGGAACCCTCACGGACGAGGTCGCTGCGGACAAGACCAATGTGCCGGCGGCGCTCGTGCTCGAGGCGATCGGGACCTTCTTCCTGATGTTCGTAATTCTCGGCACGGCGGTCGACAAGCGAGGCGTAGGTGGAAGCGCATCCATCGGCGGGTTCGGCATCGGCCTGACCCTGGCCGCGGGGATCCTGTGTATTGGCCCGGCAACAGGTGCTTCGCTCAACCCTGCCCGTAGCTTCGGACCGGCTCTCGTGGCCGGGGCGTGGCAGTCACACTGGGTCTATTGGGCGGCGCCGATCGTCGGCGCAGCCACCGCTTCGTTTGTCTACAAGACAGTCTTCAGCCTTGAGAAGTAGGCCAAAGCGGAATCATCGATTGCGCAATCGGCGAAAGATCATCCGGCAGTTCGTCGCGCATGCACCAACGAAGCTGCGAATACTCCGGCGTGGTTTGCGCTTCACCCTGCGGATCGTTGAATAGATAGATCAACTCCCAGGTTCGAGCGACGGGATCACAAAGGACGGCAATCGGCGCCGGGTCGATCGACGCGGATAGGCGCGTCTCCTGGTGAAGCTCGCCAGCGAGAATATCGACAGGCTCTTTGCCTGGCTCAGCCACGCCGCCCGGGGCGAACTCCCATTGATTGGGATACACGCCCACACTTTGGGATCGTCGCCCCATGAGCGCTCGATCACCGCGGATTGTGAAACCCTTGACACCTAATCCCATCACGCCAAGATCGAAATCTTCCGTTTGGACCGCGTAGAAGCGATACGCGCATTCGATGATGTGGATAACGGCGCCGCCGCATCCGGTGCGGCTCACGCCGAGCACGTTGTAGGCCCGGCCATCAAAGTAGGCGGGATTGGATTCACACAGGGCTTCCCAACGGCGATCGACTTCATGAAGCACGTTGCCCTGGGGTACGAACAGTCCCTCCTGCACGTGCAGGACCGCGGGGCGACGAAGATGAATGCAGCGAGAAGGCATGTGATGGGATTGTAGGATCTAGAGTGTGCTAAGAAACTGGTCCCTGAAGTGACCAGTCCTCGGAGATCGTGGTACGATGGATCGTGCTCACTCTTTGAGGCATGGTCACTTCAGTGACCAGGTCTTTGCACCGGAGCCAGCGGAGGTATTGAAGTGCTCCACTCGCGACGAGAATTCATGCGTTCATCAGTTGCCGCGGCGGCGGGAGCGCTTGCGCTTGGCCCACTTGGATCTGAGCTTCTTGCCGCGCCGACACAGCGCGACCGCAGCGAAGGCCTTCGCCTACTCATTCTCGGCGGAACGGGATTCATTGGCCCATATGTCGTGCGTCATGCGATCCAGCGCGGCCATACCGTCACACTCTTTAATCGTGGACGCACCAATACCCACTTGTTTCCGGAGGTTGAGAAGCTCATCGGCGATCGCGATGGTCAGCTCGATGCGCTGAAGAATCGGGACTGGGATGCGGTGCTCGACAACACCGGCTATGTCCCCCGCCACGTGCGCGATTCAGCGCAGCTTCTTAAGGGCTCCGTCGGACGGTACCTATTTACTTCAACGCGCCAAGTGTTCGCCGATTTCCGAGCTCCGAACAAGAAAGAAGACGCACCCAAGGTGACACTTGATGATCCGACTTCGGAGAACGTGAGCGAACACTATGGGGCGTTGAAAGTACGATGTGAGCGAGCCGTCAATGAGGTGTACGGCACCCTTGCAACGATCGTCCGCCCCACTGCTGTTGCCGGCCCGGGTGATCGTTCGGATCGCTTCACATACTGGCCTGTGCGGATCAATCGAGGCGGCGAAGTGCTCGCCCCCGGAACTCAGACGGACCCCATCCAGTACATCGATGTGCGCGACCTGGCAGAGTTCATGATTCGCTTGATCGAGAATGAAACGCCCGGCACTTTTAATGCGGCCGGCCCGGAGGCGGATCTTTCCGTGGCTGAGTTTCTGTACGGTTGTCGTGCGATAACTTCCGCGAACGTACGCTTCACCTGGGTGCCTGCTGACTTTTTGGCTGAGCAAAATGTTCAGCCCAGACGGAGCATGCCGCTTTGGATTTCGCCGAAGAAGAAGGGTGAAACGCGCAGTCCCGTCAACCGCGACAAGGCCGTCGCGCACGGCTTGAAGTTCCGGCCGTTGGCAGTCACCGCGCGCGATACATTGGATTGGTACCTCTCCAAACCCCAGAATCAACAGCGATTGCGCAGAGGGATCTCGGCCGAGCGTGAAGCTGAGGTGTTGGCAGCGTGGCGCGCGCGACCGCGAAGCCGCTAGCGGCTTCCGAACTCTATCCCTTGGGCCAATGGCAGGTCGCTCCCCCAGTTGATGGTGCAGGTTTGGCGGCGCATGTAGGCCTTCCAGGCATCGGAGCCGGACTCGCGTCCGCCACCGGTGTCCTTTTCGCCGCCGAATGCCCCGCCGATCTCGGCGCCACTGGTGCCGATGTTGA
>JAZFYE010000384.1:0-3235 GCA_036475395.1 Phycisphaerales bacterium | reverse complement strand
CCGTGCGATGGATTCTCGCGCCGAACAGTTTCAGCAGCGATCGTCGGCATGCATTAAACGCTGTGGGGCTCCAGCGAAAGAGGGTGAACCTCACGATCGACCACCAGAATCCCCTGACTCGTTCGCGATAGGACTGATCGAGAAACGCGCGACGCTTCGGATCGGGAACCTCAGTCATCTGCGCTGCCGGCTCGTTCATCGCAGCACCCGTTCCTTGACGGGCTTGGCAGGATTGCCGACGTAGACCTGCTTCTCGCCGAGATCCTTGTACGTGCTGGAGCGCGCGCCGACGACGGCGAGGGAACCAACGTTGACGCCCGGGCCGATGAACGCATCCGCCCCGATCCAAACGTCATCGCCGATCGTGACCGGAGCGCGGATCAGCCGGAACGTATGGTCGGTGTAGTCGTGCGTTCCGGCGCAAAGGTGAGCGTACTGGCTGATGATGGATCGCTTGCCGATGCGGATTCTTCCCAGGCTGTAGAGGATGGCGTGGTCGCCGACGGTGGCCGCGTCGTCGATGGTGATCATCCACGGGACTTCGATGTTGGCGGTGGGTCGGATCGCGACGCCTTTGCCGATCTTCGCCCCGAAAAGGCGAAGCAACGCCGCGCGAAACCGGTGCCAGTTGTGGAAGCTCAGCCGAAACAGTGGTTTGCCGATGAGCATCCAGAGCGCCCGGCCGATCTTTTCCTTCAGGCTCCACGGACTTGCCTCCGGCTGCATTTGCAGCGGCGGGGCCGAGGTCGTTGCGACGTCGGTCGGCGCTGCGGTGTCGTCGCTTGACGGTTGAAGGGGTCGTGGAATCACCGGGTCGCTGCCTTCGGGTCGGGCCAGTCCGCCTTGGCCTGCCGGAACCGGCGCGGTCGCCGCTTGGGTGGCTTGTCGGCGCAACTCTTTGAGCTTCATCGCAACCATGCGCTCATACATCCCGATGAATCGGCAGAACTCCAGACCCACCAGCCCGTCGAGCGCGCCGAGCCGCCAAACATACATGTACAGGAAACGCCACAGACCCGGTGCGGGCACGTGGGGCGTGACGAAGCGCTTCAGCCAACGACGACGCCGGCTTTGGGCGGCGATATTGGCCGAATGGTCTCCCGAGCCGCTGCCGTGCATCGCTTCGAACAGAGAACGCGCCTCCAGCGTCGAGTAACGATTGTGCTTCGCTATGTAATGCTCCAAGCCCCGACGGTCATCATGAAGCATCGGCTCCTTGATGTACCCGACCGGGTCCTCGATGATCACGTGCTCATGCACCTCGCGGTCTTCGTAGCGCCCCGCGCCCCGCTTGAAGAAGCGCAGGTTCCAGTTCGGGAAGTAGCCGCAGTGGTAGATCGGCTTGCCCAGGAAGTAGGTCAGACGGTTGATGTAAAACCCGTTTTCCGGAACCGTGTCGGCGGGGCCGGTCGCGATCTCGATCAATCTCCGTTGGAGATTTTCGGTAATCACCTCGTCGGCGTCGACGATAAGGATCCACGGCGACTGGAACGGGAGCGTGTCCAAGGCCCAGTTCTTCTGTCGGGCGTAGCCTTTCCAGTCATGATGCACGACCTCGGCACCGAGCGAGCGCGCGATCTCCTGCGTGCCGTCGGTTGAGCCGCTGTCGATGACGAATATCTTGTTGGTCCAGCCGCGCAGCGCCTTGAGACAGTACGGCAGGTTGAGCGCCTCGTTGTGCGTGATGATCATGGCGTCAATCATCTGCCGGCCTCATGCTTCGTCGCGGGTTGCTCAAAGTCCTCCGGACGCAGGCCTCGCTCGCGGACCGGCTTGGCGGGCGTCCCGATAGCGACGACCCAAGCCGGCAGATCCTTGAACACCGCCGACCGCGCGCCCACCACTGTTCCATCATCGATGGTAACGCCCGGGCCGACGAAGACGTCCGCCGCGATCCAGCAGCGGGTCCCGATCACGATGGGCTTGGCTTCGACCGGATGGTGGACGTCCTCAAAATCGTGGGTGGCTGCACACAAGTAACTGTATTGGCTCACGGTCGAGTAGGCGCCGATCGTGATCGGCGCGGCGCAGTAGATGTCCACATCGTTGCCGATGCAGGCATGTTGACCCATGGTGAGATTCCACGGGGCCCAACATCGCGCCCGCGAATAGACCTGGGCGGTGGGGTGCAGCGTTGCGCCGAACAGACGCAGCAGCCAATTCCGCCAGCGATGCATCGGACGCGGCGACGGGCGGAAGAGCAACACGTACACGACGGCCCACGAGGCTCTGGCCAGTCTGTTGCCCAAACTGAACGGACTATGGCGGATCGGCTGTTGGGCGTTGGCTGTGCCCATCGTCATCACGCTGCCCGGCTCGAAGTGATGCCCAGCACCGATAAGCACGTATCGAAGCAATAGCGCCCCAGCAGCATTGCGAGTTTCCGTTTGGTCGTGCCCAGGCCGACGTACGACTTGAAGCGACGGTGCAACGGCATCGGCACCCGCGGACAGTCCGGGCAGAAGTCGCGGGGATGCAGGTAGATCACGACCGGGCAGCCGCGCTTGTGTAACTGGTCGAAGCCGCGGCAGATGACGGCCCCGGGAAGCAATCGCACATACCCGCCGCCGCTGAATGGGAGTTTGATCGGGCCGATGCGCATGACGCTGATGGGCAGCTCATGAATCGGCCGACCACCCGGGGCATCGCGAAAAACGTGCGGCTGAGGCGGACAGGGGTAGCCGCCGTGCCCACGCCGCGCTGGGAACAGGCTCGTGTCATACACCAGTCCGAGGTCCGCCAGGACGTCAAAGGCCCACTCCGTGCCGGGGCGGATCGAAAAGCTCGGCGCGCGAAACCCCAACACCTTTTGGCCGCTTTGCGATTCAATCACGTCGATCGACCGCTTCATATCCTGATGGAACTGCTCGGGCGTCAAGTCGTAGACCTTGCGATGCCAATAGGAATGGGTTCCAAGCTCATGGCCGGCGTCGGCGATCAATTTCGCCAACTGGGGATATCGCTCAGCCACCCATCCGAGCATGAAGAAGGTCGCCTTGACGTCCGCCTCGGCCAACGTGTGCACGATCCACTCGGTTTGATCGACAACGATCGACGGCAGGGTGGGCCAAGTGTCCGGATCGGCGACGGCATCGATCCCCACCATGTGGAACCAGTCCTCGATGTCAAATGACAACGCATTGGTGATGGTGACGGTGGGGCGGTTCATGGGCGCACGTTCGGAGCAATCCTATGTTGACGAGCCATTGATCGTGACGGTTACGAAAAAGTCACG
>JAZFYE010000383.1:0-2152 GCA_036475395.1 Phycisphaerales bacterium | reverse complement strand
CTGTCTCCGGGGACGGCCATGCGTTTGCCGACAGGGCCCGTGGCGTGGTCTCCCAAAAGCAAGGAGATGATGCGATGTGGTTCAAACGTCAAGCGAGTCAAGCCGTTGCGACAATGGTCCTCGTGCTCTCTTCGTTCATCTTCGGGGCCGGCTCTGTCGTGCATGTCGATGACGATGCCCCGCCCGGCGGAGATGGACTGAGTTGGGACACGGCCTATCGGTTCTTCCAGGACGGACTTGCAAGTGCGGCCAAAGGGGGCGTCGCCGAGATTCGCGTCGGGCAAGGCAGCTATAAGCCTGATCGCGATGAAGCCAACCCCGACGGCACGGGTGATAGGTACGCAACGTTCCAACTGCTCAACGGCGTGGCGCTGATGGGCGGCTATGCGGGAATCGGCGCGAAGAACCCGGATGCCCGCGACATCGAACTCTACGAAACGATCCTCTCCGGCGACCTGCTCGGCAACGACGGTCCCGACTTCGAGAACAACGATGAGAACAGCTACCACGTCGTCACCGGCTGGAGCATAAACGCCACTGCCGTCCTCGAAGGCTTCACCATCTCTTCAGGTAATGCCGACTTCTTGGATGACCATTTTCCAGAGTACGACGGCGGCGGGATGTTGAACTTGTTCAGCACTTCGACGGTGAGCAACTGCACGTTCAGCGGCAACGCGGCGCTCAAAGACGGCGGTGGGATGTACAATGGCGGCGGCAGCAGCCCGACGGTCACGAACTGCTCGTTCAGCGGGAACATGGCTGGATGGTGGGGCGGCGGGATGCGTAACAGCGGCGGCGGGGCGATGGTGGCCGACTGCTCATTCAGCGACAACACGGCCGGATTACGGGGTGGCGGCATGTTCAACGGCGTCAGCAGCCCGACCGTGACCAACTGCACCTTCAGCGGAAACACGGCCGGCATCGGCGGCGGGATGTGTAACTCCTTCACGAGCAGCCCGACGGTGACCAACTGCACATTCAGCGGCAACAGCGCCGGTTTCGGCGGTGGGATGACTAACAACAGCACCAGCAGCTCGACCGTGACCGACTGCACGTTCACCGGGAACACGGCCAGTTCCCAGGGCGGTGGAATGTACAACTTCACCAGCCTTCAGTGGGTCCAGACGGTGACCAACTGTTCGTTCAGCGGCAACACGGCCAGTTCCCAGGGCGGCGGAATGTACAACTTCACCAGCGCAAACGTAACGAACTGCACGTTCAGCGGGAACGCGGCCGACTTGGGCGGCGGGATGTTCAACGAGAAGGCCGGCCAGATTGTATTCAGCTGCATTCTGTGGAATAACAGTGGCGGTTCACTCGCAGGCCCCGGCGGTACGACCGTCAGCTATAGCGATATTGAAGGCGGCTACGACGGCGAGGGCAACATTGATGCCGATCCGATGTTCGTCGATCCCGGAGCTGGCGACCACCACCTTTCATCCGGCTCGCCGTGCATTGACGCTGCCGACAACACGGCCGTGCCAAAGGGTATCGATACCGATCTCGACGGCAACCCGCGCTTCGTGGATGACCTTTGCACGGACAACACCGGCAACGGTAAGCCTCCTCTCGTGGATATGGGCGCGTACGAATTCCAAGTGACATGCCCGTGGGACCTGGACTGCAACGGCTCCGTCGGCGCGGCCGATCTCCTCTCACTGCTTGTCAGTTGGGGCCCGTGCAAAGGCTGCCCCGCGGACTTCGACGGCAACGGCACCGTCGGCGCATCCGACCTCCTCGCCCTCCTCGTCAACTGGGGGCCGTGTCCGTAGAAGAAGGCATCTAGGCATCAGTAGCGAGCCGCCGCGTCCCGGCGAGGCGGGCCTTGCTCTCAAGCGGCCCGACAGGGTCTCCAGGCTGCCGCCTTGACGGAGGACTCGGCCCAGTCACCGTGGATTCCGGTCAGAAGCAAGCGGCTGCAACTTGGGTTTCCGGGGGGGAGCGTTACACTCGCGCTCGGAAAGCTCGGC
Source organism: Phycisphaerales bacterium (assembly GCA_036475395.1). Taxonomy (GTDB): domain Bacteria; phylum Planctomycetota; class Phycisphaerae; order Phycisphaerales; family SM1A02; genus JADFNO01. Next base: position 182 of record JAZFYE010000383.1, on the reverse strand, counting down.
GGTGGAGCCGGGCGAAGGTCAAATGGGAAATGTCGGAAGAAAGGAGATAGCATTATTCTACCCGTCGATCTTGCCGGCTATGTCCTGAGGAAGGAGGGGCTTATGACAGCTAGACTGCCAGTTCTTCTATCGATTGCGTTCTTGACTACGTTTGGCTGCTCCAAAACAACTCCCGGTGTTCA
>JAZFYE010000382.1:0-16145 GCA_036475395.1 Phycisphaerales bacterium | reverse complement strand
GGGTCGGAATCTTCGGGCACTCGTACGGCGGGTACATGTCCGCCTTGGCCATCGTCAAGCGCCCGGATGTCTTTCACGTTGCCGTCGCTTCGTCGCCGGTCACGGATTGGCGCAATTACGACACGATCTACACCGAGCGCTATATGCGCACCCCGGATGAGAACCCGGACGGGTACGAGCAGGGGTCATGCCTCACCTTCGCTGATCAACTCACCGGCAAGCTGCTGCTCATGCACGGGATGCTGGATGACAACGTCCATCCATCCAACTCCTGGCAGCTTGTCGATAAGCTACAAAACGCCGGCAAATCTTTCTCGATGATGTTCTTCCCCAATTACGCGCACGGCATTCGCGGGCCGGCCAACGCCATTCGCTGGGAATTTCTCTACGACCACCTTGTCGGCGATCGTACAAGTGGAAGCTCTGCGGGAGAGTCGGCGCCCGGTGAGGCAGACTAAGCACTGATCATGACTGTATATCGGACCAGGATGGTTACCGAGCCGATCATCTTGCTCGGAACAGGGCGCTCCGGCACAACTATGCTGGGCCGAATCTTTTCGCAGCACCCTGACATCGCCTTCTGGGTCGAGCCACGTCCGATCTGGATGTACCGTCACGCATACCGGCAGCATCATGAGTTGGGCGCACAAGATCTCACACCAGCGATCGCGCAATACATCGACAAGCGCTTCGCGCGATTCGTCATCAAGCACGGAAAGACTCGTTTCGCCGAGAAGACCCCGAGCAACTGCCTGCGGATCCCGTTCATCCATGCGCTTTTTCCGGATTGTAAGATGATTAACGTAATTCGCGATGGGGGAGCGGTTGTCGGTGCGACGTTTCGAATGCAGTCGGCTCCCTCTCGAATTTCGCGAATCGTCGCGCGCACAGTCGAGACGCCTCTTTGGGAGTGGCCAGCCTATATGCCTTTGTTCTTTCAGACTGCCTGGAGAACCGTATTCCTTAAGGAGCGATCCACCTTTTGGGGCGTTAGGCCGGCTGAGTGGCAACAGTGGGTTGGGCTGCCCCCGCACATCATTGCTGCGAAACAGTGGAGACGCGTGGTGGAGATTTCGATACGCGACGGCCGTGCGCTACCGGCTGAGAATTACCTGGAAATCCGCTACGAGCGGCTGATCCACGAACCCGACCAGGTCGTGCGGGAGATGATTGAGTTCACCCAGCTGCCTCCCTGCCCGGAGATGATCAACTACACCGTTGACCACGTCGATCCCTCCCGCGCCGGCAAATCGAAGGCGAACCTAACACGGCAACAAATGTGCGAGGCGATCGAAGAAATGGAGCCACTGCTCACGCTGCTCGGCTACCAGACTGAGCCGGATAGGGCCAACGGCGAAGATCCGAAGTGATCCCTGCCCTTTGTCCCGGATCCAGGTCATAATTCCACGACTTCAACTGCTTGCTGCGCGTTCTCCAGCTAGGGTGTGCTGGAGAATCCCTTGATTCTCGGCAAGTAGCCTGCCAGCCTGCTCGACCTCCACTTCAAGGCGCTGCATCACGATCGCTGTCTTCAGTTCGCCCTTTGCACGATCAAGAAGGTGTGCCGACTCCCCACGTTCCAATTCCGGGCATAGCTCAATTAGGATGCGAATCGCCCGGTCCGTCAGCTTCTCGTTCGTCGCGCGCAGGTCCACCATCAGATTGCTGTAGACCTTTCCCAGGCGAACGAACAGCGTCGTGGTGATGATGTTCAGCGCCAGCTTCGTCGCCGAGCCGGCTTTGAGGCGCGTCGAGCCGGTCAGCAGTTCCGCGCCGGTCTTCAAAACGATCAGATGATCGCATCCTTCGGGCACGGAATCAGGCTCGGCGCAGGTCAGCAGCGCCGTACAGGCGCCGGCGTCCTTCGCCAGCCGCATCGCGCCAAGCACATAAGGCGTCGTTCCGCCCGCCGCGATACCCACCACCGTGTCATCGGCCGTCAAGTGCAGCGCATCCAACGCTTCGGCCGCACCGTTGGGATCGTCTTCGGCGCCCTCAGACGATCGGCGGAGCGCCGAATCTCCGCCGGCAATAATGCCGACGACCTGCCCAGGATCGCTTTGGAAAGTGGGGGGGCACTCCGAGGCGTCCAGCACACCGAGCCGACCCGATGTCCCGGCCCCGAAGTAGATCAGGCGACCGCCGCGACGCACACGAACCGTCACGGCATCGATCAGCTCGGTCAGCGCCTCCGCCGCGCCTTGCAACGCCTCCGGCACCCGCCGATGATCGTCGATCATCAACTCGACGCAGGCTCGGGTGTCCAGCCCATCGAGCATCATCGACCGCCCGTGGCGGCACTCGGTTTGCACGTGACCTCGATCAGCGGGCAATTCCATGACTCCAGCGTAGCGAGTCTACGCACTCCCAGCGCGAGCAAGCTGCCTGCAAGCCGGACCTGACGATCCCGATTCCATCGGGAGAGGAAGATCCGGGTCGCAGGCGGAAGAAATCGAGGAAGCGGAATTGATGATCAGTCGTTTGTGGTCAGTGGTCTACTCTGAGCACCTAGCCCAAATCTTCTCCCTCTATGTTCATCCGTGTTCATCTGTGGTGAAGTTTTCAGTGGTATGACTTTTCCATCAGCGGCGAAAGGAGACAGGCCGGGCTCCACCCGCGCCCGACCTGCGCGCTTTACACATTACCATTGAATCGACCAGGACCAGCGACGGCCGCTTCGACGACGCTCGTGACGGCGTTTGTGCTGGCGCTCGTGCTCACCCCGGTGGTACGCCTCTTCGTAAGCCTCGAGGTAGCCTCTCCGGTACCCCTTGGCGAAGTATCGAGAATGACCGTGGTAGCCATAGTCCGGTAGCCGGCAATACCCTTGGCCGTACTTGCCGTCGTAGTAACCGGCTTGCCAACCCTCGTGCGACCCGGCGCGGTAGCCGCGGTCGAACTGGCGTTGCGTCCGGCTTCGGTATTCATGCGAGCCGTGTGAATGTCCACCGTACTCTACACGTCTTGAGTTGTCCCGCGGCCCGGCGCTCTGATGGTCGGCCTTCAGCGGCGCCGACATGCCAAGTAGTAGAATTCCTATCACCCACGCGCCGATTGACCAGTTACGCCGGCGGCGCGACACGGAGCGATCCTTTGCATTGCGTCTTGCAAACATTGTGCGATCCTCCAGCAAGATCATGAGCTGCGAACCGTTGCGCCGTCCCGTTGACGACACGTATATGGTCGACCAACCAACAGACCCCACGCAGCGCATTGGATTCCGTCGCGCATTGGGTTCAAATGAAAGTGAAAATTGGTGCGGCTTATCCGTGGAATACACCGATCGCAACTTGGGTCTTTATCACCAAGTCCAAAACGACAGCGCCGCTGGATTCTTGATCGAACCCAGCGGCGAGCGTTCGATGTGACGCGCCGAAGACGCGGGACGGCGCGGCGTTACGTGCGAACTTCGTTCTTGTCTTCGGTCCCGTGCAGAGTTCGCAACGCTAGACCATTTCCTTGAGCCGCTTGAGCGCCGTGACCTTGACGACGTTGCGGGCCGGCTTGGCCTTGAACATCATCTCCTGACCCGTGAACGGGTTGATGCCCCTGCGCGCCTTCGTCGCCGGCTTGCGCACCACGCGAATCTTCATCAGCCCGGGTACTGTGAACGTTCCCGGCCCGCGCCGACCGAGGTCTTTCTTGATCAGGCTGGCCATGACTTCAAACACATCGGCGACCTCGCGGCGCGTGAATTGGGTTTGTTCGGCGATCTCACCGATGATCTGTGACTTGGTCCTGGCCTTCATTGCTCTGGGTTTGGTGGCGGTTGTCATGTGGTGAATCCTTTCGTAGGGGGGTGTGAGTCTGTTGGGCTGGGGAGCCATCTACCTTCCGTGTCTGCGCGAGAATGTAGCGGGCCGTGGGCGGTAAGACAACCACTTTGCCCTAGAAAAATAGGGTTGTTCGTGATTCTTCCCAGGTGCTTCCAACATCGCCCGGCCCGCGGGCGGCGGCGGCATGTCCCCAGACGACGCCCTCGACCCCGGCCCAGTGAGAAAACACGGCTCGTCCCGGCACCAAAATCCAAGCTCACGACCGGTCAGAAGCCGTGGGATTCAGGCTGGTCGCCGACCACATCGGCCCTCTTCGGTGCAGGCCGGGTGAATTCGCTGCCGCGGCCCGGCGCGATCGCAACTGCTGTCCTGTTGGTGACTTGCACCATTGGCCCTATCCGGTCAGCCTCAAGAAATACCCTGGGCGTGGTGGCTGAGGATCGCGCACGATCACCCGTATCGTGACATATCGTTCCACGTTGATATCCGTGGGAGAATGCCGAACTCAGGCCACAGCCAAGCCATCGGCACCGGCTCGGCTCGGAAGGAGTCAGCTCCACCGGCAGGCTCCCGACGGCCTGAACCGGTCGCGTCGGATTTCTCGTCCAACCCCGCTCGTCGGGCCATCAGAATCTGCCCAAGCGGACAGGGCGGGATTCGAACCCGCGGTACCCCTTACGAGGTACGCCGGTTTAGCAAACCGGTGCCTTCAGCCGCTCGGCCACCTGTCCGGCGGAGGTATGGTAATCGCATCGCGGGCATGGTCAACATTCGCGACGCAAGCGTCCAGACCGGCTGGCTGCACCCGTCTGGTTCTCAATGTGGACACCTGCCTCGATGTTGCGGCCACTACCTGATGCCTGCTAGGCTGCCGTCACTCCCACGCAATGCAGGATGGACACCATGAACCGCGATCGTCTTTTCCTCGGCAGCTGCTTCTCGCTCATCTCCACATCAGTCTGCTTTGCCGTCATCGGCGCGATCATGGGTTCGCTCAAGCGCCAGTTTGCACTGAGCAACGAGGAAATCGGGTACATCGGCGGCGCGGCGATCTGGGGGTTCACCATCTCGATCTTCGTGCTCGGGCCGTTGATCGATGCGCTGGGTATGAAGAACCTGATGCGGTTTGCGATGCTCTGTCATCTCGCCGGCGCGATCATCATGATTCTGACCAGACCCAACGCCGCGTTCTGGATGCTCTTTAGCGGTGCGCTGATCCTATCATTTGGCAACGGAACCGTGGAGGCCGTCTGCAACCCGCTGATCGCGACCCTCTATCCCGACCAGAAGACAAAGAAGCTCAACCAGTTTCACGTCTGGTTCCCCGGTGGGATTGTGATCGGCGGCGTGGCCGCGTTTCTCTTGGGTCGAGAAGTTGTGACCAATCTTCTCAACGACATGGATCTGGAGCCGTGGCGGGTCACCGTTGCCCTCATCCTTATCCCGACCATCCTCTACGCGATCCTTTTCACCGGCCAGAAGTTCCCCGCGACGGAACGTGTGCAGTCGGGTGTAACGTTCGGTGGCATGGTGCGGGGCGCGCTGGGCAGACCGCTGTTCCTCGTCCTGCTCCTGTGCATGTGTATTACCGCATCGCTCGAGTTGGGACCCGGCCGATGGGTGCCGGCGGTGCTCGAGGCGGGCGGTATCGCGGGGATTCTCATCCTGGCGTATATCAACGGACTCATGGCGGTGCTGCGGTCCTTCGCCGGGCCTGTGATTCATCGTCTTTCACCGACTGGGATTCTTGTAGGCTCGGCTATCCTCGCGGGCGCCGGTCTGTATTGGTTCAGTTTCGCCGAATCTACCGCCATGGCCTTCGCTTCCGCAACGGTCTTCGCCGTCGGCGTTTGCTACTTCTGGCCGACCATGTTGGGTGTTGTCTCAGAGCGCGTGCCCAAGAGCGGCGCGCTGGGCCTCGCCCTCATGGGCGGGATGGGGATGCTCATCGTCGGCCTGGTAACGGCGCCGCAGATGGGGCGAATTTCCGATGGATACTTGCATCAGCAGTTGGATCGCGAGCAAACGCGTGCTGCGTTGCAGCGCGTGGTCGAGGTGTATCCTGCCGCGGCTGTGGGTCAGCCTCAAGTGATTCGAGATGAGGCGGCTGCGGCAGTCAGCGCGGCGACCAAGGTGCTGACCGCGCGTGAGCTGCCGGAAGGCGATACCGCTGGAGCACTTCGCACCGCCATCAGCAATAATCCTGGCGGGGATGAAGCCAGTGCAGTCGTGGAGGATATCCAAGGCGTTCTCAACCCCGCAGATAACTACGGCGGCCGAATGTCGTTCCGCTACGTCGCACCGTTTTCCATCGTCATCATCATCGTGTTCGGCGGGCTATACGTACGGGACCGCAAGGCCGGCGGGTACGCTGTGGAGACGATCGGCGGCGGTTCGTGATCGGATGCGACTCTGCGATCAGCGAGTTACGAGCGCCGTTTCGCGCAAGCGACCCGGATCTTCCTCGTCCGACCCGGACGGACTCGTCAGATCCCGCTTCAAGCCGGCTTTGACGGGCGAGCACAGCGAGCGTGGAAGATCCGGATGTGCAACCGGGTACGCAGTCATCAACACCCCGGACTCGGTCTTCGATCTCTCCTTTTCAGCTTTGAGCCTTGCCTTGTGGGTGTGGAATCGCGAGACTGAGGCGGGAGAACGTGCCCGCCATCTCTAGACTGCAAGCGGAGAAAGCGATGCGAATCTCAATATCCTCGACCCTCATTTGCTCAGCCGCGTGCGCCGTGGCAGGTCTGAACCTACCTGCGCACGCCGGCGATGCCCCGCCGTTCATGATCACCCAACTCATCCTTGAAGGCGAGTCCATCCCCGGCGTCGGGACCGTGACCTTCATCGACAATCTCGCTGTCAACAACTCCGGCCAGTGGATCGTCGAGGCTGATACGAATGCCCCGACCGATATCGACTCGGTGCTGATCCGCGATGGCAAGCTCTATCTGCGCGAGGGCGATCCGCTTGAGATGCCCAAAGGCGCCACCATCGACAGCTTCGATTCGATCAACCTCAACAACCTGGGCCTGAGCGGGTGGAACTTCTTCCTCGACGGCACGAAGGACATCTTTGATGACTCGGGCATGTATCTCAACACGCAGTTGCTCATTCAAGAGAGCGACCTCTCGACCGCTGACGGCTTCACGCCGGGATCGCCGTACATCGGCTTCTTCGAGGCGAAGATCAACAACAACGACCCGCCGCAGTTGTTGCTGATGGCAAGCGTCGATGACCCCAACATCCCGTCCTCGGTGGACCGAGCGCTGGTCGTGGTCGATTTGCGCGGGGCTGGTCCCGGCTTCACCGAAACCGTCATTTTCAAGGAGGGTGACATTCTCCCGGGCCAAGTCGAGGCGATCGCCGACTTTCAGACCGGCCCGCATGATTTTGCGTTCAATGATCTCGGCGACGTGATGTTCGTCGCCGACCTCACCGGCGACACAACCGTCGACGGCGCGGTGTATGTCAACGGCGACTTGTTGGCCCAGGAAGGAAATCCCTCACCGGTCAAAGGACGTAACTGGCTGAGCCTCAGCGCGGCGGTGGTGGATTTGAATCACAACGCCGATTACGTCTATCGCGGTCGGCTTGAGGGCGACACGACGACGGACAATCTCATCGTTGCCAACGGCACGAAGCTGGTCCAGGAAGGCGATGTGCTTGCGGACACGAACGGTCAACCACTGACCGGCTTCGGCATCGGCGCGCCGATCCTGGTCAACGACAACGGGGCGGCGCTGTGGTACGGCGAGTGGACGGATCCCGACCTCGGCGCGATCGCCGGCTTGTTCTACGATGAAACGCTCATCGTGCAGGAAGCCGTGCGCACGGAGGAGGGATTTCTGTTCGAATCGATCGCCGGTGGACAGGACGCCTTCGCCATCAGCGACAATGGACGTTACGTCATCTTCGAAGCAAATCTCCCGGGTGCACTCACCGGCGCTTTCCTGATCGATTTCGGCTCTGATTGTCCTTGGGATCTCGACGGCAATGGCAGCGTCGGCGCATCCGACCTGCTCTCGCTGCTGGTGAGTTGGGGGCCGTGCAAAGGCTGCCCCGCCGACTTCGACAACAACGGCTCCGTCGGCGCATCCGACCTCCTCGCCCTCCTCGTAAACTGGGGGCCGTGCCCCTAAAGAAGGCATCGTGGCATCAAGGCATCGTGGCATCGACGGGAAGAAGATGGCATTTGGCATTTGACATCAGGAGCGACCCGGGCCGTGCCGGCCCGGTGGACGTTCAGACACAATCAACCGCGCCCTCGCGCAACGGCGCCGTTTAGCCGCGAGCCGAAGGCAAGCGCGTCGAATACAGAGGCATCATGGCTGCAAGGGGCGTGGGGGGCGTCGGGGTGTGCAAAGGCAGTACACGCTAGCCGGCCAGCTTCATGCCTGCGTCTCTGGTGAGAAGATGTTCGGCCTCCTCAGCGCTGACGGGCTCGCTGAAGATCCAACCCTGCGCGTAGTCGCAGTCCAAGGCCTGAAGCAAGCTGACGTGACTCTCCGTCTCCACACCTTCGGCGACGACCGACATGTTGAGGTTGTGCGCCAGGTCCACGATGGAGTGGATCATGGCCGCGCGGTCGCGCGTCTTGCGATCGCCCTGGAGGAAACACTGGTCGATCTTGATGCAATCAAACGGGAACCGGTCCAGGTAGTTCAGAGAAGACCGACCGGTCCCGAAGTCATCCATGGCGAGCGTCACCCCGAGCTCCCTCAGGTGCTCGAGGATCGGAATGATTTCCTTCGGGCGATCCGTACAGGTGGACTCGGCCACTTCCAGGCGTAGGGCGCCGGGCTCGATGCCGGTCTCCTCGAGTAGGCGCTGCACCACGCTGAGAAGATCCGGCTGCACCAGCTCCTGTTTGGCAAGGTTCACGCTCACGAACAGCGGGGCGGCGGCCGGAACCTGCTTGACCCACCGAACCAGCGCCTGACCTGCGTCGTGCAACACGCATCGGCCCATCGGCACAATCACGCCCAGGTCCTGCGCCAGCCTAATGAACTCCACCGCCTGAAGCAGACCGCGCTGCGGATGCGGCCAGCGGATCAGCGCCTCAAACCCGGCGATCCGACCCGACTGCAACGACACCACCGGCTGAAATTGGAGCACGAAAACCTGGCGCGTGGCGGCGTCGCGCAGCTCCTGCTCCAGGGCCACCGCCGGAACAACCTCGCTATGCATCTGCTTGTCGAACGTGACGCAACGAGCTCTGCCCTCGACCTTGGCCCGGTACATCGCGGTGTCGGCGTCGCGCATGAGGTCATCGGCGCAGTCGTAACCGCCGTCGCTCGTGACAATGCCAATGCTCGCCGTCGAGGTCACGATATGACCGCTGATTCGGTGCGGCACACAGAGATCCATCCGCAATCGCTCAGCGACGATTTGGGCATTGTGCAGTTCATGCAGTCCATCCAGCAGGATGACGAATTCGTCGCCCCCCAGACGAGCCGGCAGGTGGCCTTCAGATTCACCCACCCCCGCCGCCGTGTCGATGGCGCGCAGGTTCGCGCGAAGCCGATCCGCAATGCTCTTGAGCAGCTCGTCGCCCACGTCGTGACCGAGACTATCGTTGACGGTCTTGAACCGATCGAAATCGAGGAACAGTACAGCGAACTTGTAATCCTTTACGCGCCGGGCGCGATGAACCGCCTGGTCGAGGCGCTCCTTGAACGTCGCACGGTTCGGTAACCCAGTCAATGAATCATGCCGAGCTGCTCGCCGAAGATCCTCTTCGAGGCGTTTACGCTCGCTGATGTCGCCGAAGGTGAGGGCAAGTCCGTCCACATGCTTGACCGCTACAATGTGATACCAACTCGTCACGCCGTCTTGGGCGAATTCTCGTTCCTCATTCAGCGGTAGCCCGGTCTTGTGAACGCTCAGCACCCGCTCGAACAACCCGGTCTCCTCGAGGCAGGGAAGTAGCTTCAGAAGAGACTCGTTGACCAGTTGGGAGTGGGGCTTGCCGAGAATCTGTACTGCGGCGGGATTCGCCAGCCAGCATTTGAAATCGACGACCTCCTTATCGTCATCCCGTACCGGCTTGACCACCATCATACCATCGGGTGAACTTCGCAGCAGAGCCTGGAGGAGATCGTGGTCGACGTGCAAGTCCGAGCGGGGCTTGCGGGGCACCAGCTGCACGGGCTCGGAGGGCTTGGCGGGCTCGGGGGTTTGAACCACCAACGTACCCACCAGCCATCCGATCGTACCGACCGCGATGAACGCTATTCCCCCGAGCAGACTTGCCTCACCAATGCCACTGACCAAGGTCGATCTCGCGAGGACGTCGAGTCGGTCGGCAAACCCGAACTGCGCGAGTCCGCGTAAAAACACGCCCGTGAACACAAGCACGAACCCGAGCACCAGAAGCGTTCGGTGCTGCAGAGGGATCCTGACCTGCGACTTGGGCCCGAACAGCAAGACCGCCAGGGTTGCCACGATGGCGCCAAGAACTATGACCGGTACGATCTGTCCCATCTCGAAGCGCCCACCCCTCCCGATCAGCTCGCGATGCTTCCACAGTCGGGCCTGGGCTGCACCAACAACGCTCAGCCCCGCAGCCCCAAGATCCCCGCACCCGCGGTCCGGCTATGCAGCGCCTCCGGGCTGATCACCAAGCGATCGAGCTGTGAAACATTGATCGACACGGCGACGGCTGACCGTGACGGCTCTCGGGCAAACAAATCCACGCGCTCTGTACTGTCTCGGGTAGTCGGGCTAGGCACGTCCGGTAAACGACGGCGATGGCGGCACCGATGTGGCCGATCTTCCCGCCCTCCTCGCCAACTGGGGGCCGTGTCCTTGAGGAAGAAGGCATCAAGGCATGAGGAGCGAGCCGCCGCGTCCTGAGCCCGCGGGTATCTTCCAAACACGATCAGTCGTCACTCGCCGCGCTGTCGCCAAGGGCAGCGTCGATATGACAGGTGCGAACTGCTCACCAACCCAACAAACGACGTAGGCTCTGCGATGTCAATCTGTCCGCACCCCTGCCTAAACGGTCCGATAGGACCTCCTGGGCTGGATGCTGCCGATTCCCAGACAAGGGGAGTAGTTATGTAATTAGGGGTTACCCTAGATCGATCGTTGACAGCTAGGTAGTGGATTACCGTCAACGTCAGTCAAAGACAGATATCCTAGAAGCAAGCGACTGGAACTTGCGTTTGGAGGGGGGTCACACTCGTGATCGGCAAGCTCGGCGGTGCAGCCGGGCGAACGACACATGGGAAATGTCGGCTCAGGAGAACTATCGGTCCTTCCGATCGGATCGCTGCGCCGGATCCTGCGCAGCGCGTTTCGGACAGAGCGCGGGGTCGAGAGTCGGCCGGTCACGATTGACATAATCCGCACAGAGCGCAGTCCCGATCGGGTGACGGAGATTTTTTTGCTGCGCGGCGATGCGGTTGGAACCCGACGAATCGTACGGTAGCGGTGTCACACTCTCATTGCCGCAAGATAAGGAATCCACGATGCGCCAGCGAATCCCAGGCACGGTCGTCACCTACGCCATCCTCGCCCTGGTCGGGGCTGTGAGCTTCATGCTCCCCGAGGTGATCACAGTGCCGACGATTCACGCGCAGGATCCACCCGAGCAAATGATCCTGGTCGGCAGCGTCCGGGACTTCCGCGCCGCGCACGCCGACTTCGACGTCACGCTCGCGAACGGGTGGGGGCACGTCGCCGATAACGTGGCGGTCGATCTGGGTCCCGACGGCCACCCGGTCCTCAACGCCGGCAGCGACGAGAACGGCCCCTTCAACAACCGCGTTGCCCACTGGAAGTTCGACGACGGCGGCGGCGCTGTGGCGAGAGACGAGAACGAACTGAACGACGGAACGCTGCAGAATAACCCGACGTGGACGACGGGGCGGGAAGGCGGCGCCCTTCACTTCGATGGCACCAACGATTACGTCGAGGTCCCGTCGTCGCCGCAGATGCAGATCACCGGCGACATCACCTTCGCGGGGTGGTTCAAGCTTGATTCAGCGTTCAACGAGAACTCGCCGAACACCATGGTGATCATGGAGAAGTTCCTCGACACCGAACACGACTTCCACATCGCGCTAGCCGGGCAGGACTACAACCGCCCGGAGGTCCCCAAGGGCACGCTCGTCTTCAAGGTCGAGAACGGCCCGACCTCCGATTACTACTGCTACGTCTGGACGAACCGACGGGTCTGGAACGCTGGCACTTGGTATCACTTCGCCTGCTCGTTGACCAGCGGCGATACCGCCGCGAACAAGATCTACATCAACGACGCCGACGACACCGACGCGACGATCGCTGCCGGCGTCGGATTCCTCGACACCAACTACGACGCCCCCCTGCGGATCGGCGGCAAGACGATCGATTACAACGGGTTCGCCACGGATATCTACTTCAAAGGCAAGATCGACGATGTCGTCGTCTTCGACCGGGCCCTCACCCCCGGTGATTTCGCGAGCACGCCCGGCGGATACGTCGTGCAGACCGAGTGGTGGGATTCGTCCAACCGGATCATCGCCCCGCACCTTTACACGCCCTCCACGTCAGGCAACACGGACGCGTGCGGTGTCGCGCTGGCCGACGCGGCCGGCGTCGCCGGCGTCGCCTCCGATGGCGACATTTACTCCAGCGAAACGTTCGATGAGTGGTTCCACGACAAGCTGGGCGTGAACATCTCCAAGATGTACATCATCACACTCTACCGGGTCGGCTCGGTCTACGAGTTCTTCAGCGCCGACTTCCACCCCATCGACGATATGAGCTTCGGCAACGAGGGCGAAGCGCACAACGAAAACTTCACGTACACCATCCACGCGACCTTCACGTACGACCAGTGCACCGACCAGTTCATCGAGTTCTCCGGCGGCGACGGTGCGTGGCTCTTCATCGGCGGCACCCTCGTCGGTGATCTCGGCGGCGTGAATTCGGGCACGAGCCAGTACGTGCAGCTCGATCGACTTCCGTTGCTCGTGGACGGCGAGACATACGACCTGCACTTCTTCTATTCGGAGCGGAACCCGGCGAACGCCAACCTGCTTCTGCGGACGAACATCGAGCTCAACGCGACTTCTCCGACGATCACGTCGGCGTTTGATTGAACGGTCAACCGTCAGCTTCGCTGGCTGGCTATCTTGAACAGCCGGCAGCACACTACCATCCGCCCTCTAGATGGTCCGCGCCATGCCGGCCACGGCCCCGTTTAGCCGCGAGCCAAAGGCGAGCGCGTCGAATACAGAGGCATCGTTGCATCGTCGCATCGATGCCTACTGCCTCATACCTTCTTCTTCCCCCTCGATCCCATGATGCCATGATGCCACGATCCGAAGGGCCGTCAAGACGCCCACGGATTGCTATCCGTGGGCGTCCCTCTGGTGGCATTGCGTTGCGCTGTGATTCGCCTGGTCACTGAAGTGACCAGGCCTCGTTGATTGCGGGGCGCGGTTATATTCGAGTTCGTTCGTTGCCGAGCCCACGGCCCCCAACCCCTAACCCCTGACTCCTAACTCCTCCCCACCCATCTTTGCCCATCCGTGTCCATCTGTGGTTCCTTCACCTCGGCGAAATCAGTCGTCACAGGCGGGCAGTCTGACGCGCGCAAACCGTCCCGCGCGCGCAGGCGTGGTCGAAGATAGCCAAAGTTAGGCCTCGGGAACGCTCGGAAAACGAGTTTTAGCGCGCGGCGCGGACCGATTTGTGCGCGCCGACGTGACCGCGCGACGATCTATGCGCGCGCAGCGACGTCCGACCGTTGATTGCGCTTCGCGGGCAGGGGTCCGGGCGATCATCGATGAACTCATTTCCGGGCGCTGTGCGCGCAGGTGGCCGTGCGCTCAGGCCCGGGCGGTGCGCGCGGCGGCCCTGATCGTCGCGAGCTCATCCAGCAGCCAGTTGGCGAACTGGACCTTCTCAAGCTCGCGCCCGGGGCTGAGGGTTCGGCCGTCGCGCAGCAGCAGCGTGGCGCTGATGGTGTCGCTGCCCATGGTCGTCAGGTCGTTGGCGACGATGGCGTCGAGGTGCTTCTGTGCGAGCTTTTGTCGAGCCGATTCGATCAGCCGATCTGCGGGCTCCAAGGCGAATCCAATCAGCGTCTGGTCCCGCCTGGACGTTTGGGCGAGGTGTGCCAGCAGATCGGGGGTCGGCTCCAGAGCCAGATTCCAGCCCTGACCATGACGCGGGCGTTTTTGCGTGGGATCGACATCCACCGGTCGGTAATCGGCAACGGCCGCGACCATGAGCAGTACGTCGTGACTCGGCCAATGCTCGGCCAGGAGGGCCTTGAGCTGGGCGGTGGTCTGGAACCGTCGGATGGAACAGTGCGAAGTGTGAGGCGGCGGGAGCGGCGTCGGACCGAGCAGCAGCGTGGTCGGCCAGGCGCGACGGATCGAGGATTGGGCCAGGGCCAGGCCCATCCGGCCCGACGAGCGGTTCGTGAGATATCGGACGGCGTCGATCGGCTCCCAGGTGGGGCCGGCCGTTATGAGCAGTCGGGGGGCATTGGCGGGCGATGCTTCCATGGCGAACGAGCGTGGGCTGGACCGTGGGTGCGAGCGATGGTCCGCATCTGAGCAGATTTGATGCTACGGACCTGCCAAACAATACTAAGATGGACGTTGCGATCTGGACAGGGCGGCGAGTGGCGAGCGGCCAGCGACCGATTCGAGTAGGAGACCACATGGCACGACAGCGCAAGAAGCTTGGCGAAATCCTGCTGGAATGGGGCTCGCTGAGCGAGCAGCAGGTGCAGCAGGCGCTCAGCGTGGCCTCCGGCAGCGGACGACGGCTGGGCGAAGCGCTGATCGAGACCGGACTATGCAAAGAAGAGGATGTCGCCAAGGCTCTCGCTTCGCAGTTCGATATGGAGTACATCAGCCTGGAGAAGGAGGAGACGCGCAGCCAGATCGATCTGTCGCTGATCCCCGAGGACTTGGTCAAGAAGCACCTGGTCCTGCCGATGGGAGGCGACAACGGCCGGCTCAAGTTGGTCATCCACGATCCCATGGACCTGGAGCTGCTGGATCTGCTGCGGTTCCGGTTGAACCGTGAACTAGACACGGTGATCGCCCCCAAGAGTGCCATCAAGTCGTTTATTGACGGCACGACGGGGCGAACGACCGCGGGCATGTTCTCCGACGAGTCACTCGTCACAGAATCGGTGGACGTAACGGTCGATCGCTCGGTCGACACGTCGATTGACATTGCCGAGGGGGAAGACGCGCCGATCATTCGGCTGGTTCACCGGATGATCACGGAGGCGGTGCGTTCCCGAGCCTCGGACATCCATGTGGAGCCGATGGCCGACCGGGTCATCCTGCGCTATCGAATTGACGGCGTGTGCCACGTCCGCGACAACCTGCCCAAGCGCATGCAGGCGTCGCTGTTGGCCAGGCTGAAGCTGATGGCGGGGATGAACATCGCCGAGCGGCGTATCCCGCAGGACGGGCGGATCATGATGCCGGTCGACGCGGAGCAGATCGATTTTCGGGTCAGCGCGTGCCCGGCCTATCACGGCGAGTCGATTGTCCTGCGCATTCTCAGGCCGGAATCAGTCAAGATCGGTTTGCCGAACCTGGGATTCGAGCAGGAGAGCCTTGATCGGTTCAACAAGATCATCCGCCGCCCCAACGGGATTTTCCTGGTGACAGGTCCAACGGGCTCGGGCAAGACGACGACGCTGTATTCAGCGTTGGACGTGCTGAATCGTCCGGATCGCAAGATCATCACGGCCGAGGATCCGGTGGAGTACAACTTCACTGGGATCAACCAGTGCCAGGTTCGCGAGGGCATCGGATTGACGTTCCCCTCGATCCTGCGGGCGATGTTGCGTCAGGCGCCGAATATCATCCTGGTGGGCGAGATCCGAGATAAGGACGTGGCGGAGATCGCGATTCAAGCGGCGCTGACGGGCCACTTGGTGTTCTCCACGCTGCATACGAACGATGCACCCTCGTCGATCACGCGCTTGCTGGATATGGGCGTTAAGCCGTTCCTCGTGGCCAGTGCGATTCAGGCCGTGATGGCACAACGACTGATTCGCGTTCTGTGCGATCGATGCAAAGAGCCGGACACGGAGCCCGATCGTCGCCTGCTCCGCCTGGTGAATATTACTGATGAGGATTTAGAACGGCACACGATCTACCGCCCCGTCGGGTGCGGCCACTGCGGCAATATCGGGTATCGCGGTCGCAAGGCGATCTTCGAGATGATGGTGATGAACAGCGAGCTGAGGGAGCTGTCTTTCCAACAGGCGCCGATCGGGACGATCCGCGCGGCCGCGATCCGAGCGGGGATGAAGGACCTGCTCCATGACGGCAAGGTCAAGATCCTCAGGGGCGATACGACGCCGGCGGAGGTGGCCCGATTCGCCCAAGTCACGGA
>JAZFYE010000381.1:0-3094 GCA_036475395.1 Phycisphaerales bacterium | reverse complement strand
ATGACCCGCACCGCCGTGTAGAGGCGGTTCAGAACCAGCACTTTCTCGTCAAGTACGCCTGTTACGCTTATCCCAACCACGGTTCCCTTCTCCTGCTGAAGGTTCAAACTCGCAGGATGGTAGCCGATTCAGGCCCTACGAGGCAAACGCTCGCCCCGACGAAGTGATTATCGGCAGGGCGGTCGCGTGAAGGACCCTCGCACAGCCTCGACTTCCGCTCTCGTTCGGCAGCCGCTGAGATGGTCATCGACCAATCCCATCGCCTGCATAAACGCATAGATCGTGGTCGGCCCGACGAACGACCAGCCACGCCGCTTGAGGTCTTTGCTCATCGCCACCGACTCGGGTGAGCTGCTCGGAATCGAGTTGGACGTCACGCGGCGCGGCCGGCTCCCAACCGGTGGCTCGTATTGCCAAACGTAGGCCGCCAACGATCCGAACTCGTCGACCAACTCGATCGTACGCGTGGCGTTGTTGATGGCCGCTTCGATCTTGCCGCGATGCCGGATGATTCCCTCGTCTCGCAAAAGCCGATCAACGGTGCGGTGGTTGAACCGGGCGACGCGCTCGATGTCGAAGCCCCCAAAGGCCGCGCGGAAGTTCGCGCGCTTGCGCAGGATCGTGAGCCAACTCAAGCCCGCCTGGAATCCCTCGAGGCAGAGTTTCTCAAAGAGGTGAGTATCGTCCGCGACGGGGAATCCCCATTCCGTGTCGTGATAGTGCTGGTAGAGCGCGTCGCCGACACACCACCAGCAGCGGGTGACGCCCTGATCATCAGTGAGCAGCGGTTTTGGGGGGGCGGTCATTTCGAGTTCGGCGTGCGCACGATAACGACCCAAATGCGATGCCGGATCACCAGCGGTTCTCGTGGAAACTCGTTGTGCAGAAGTTCAGCGAGCGCGGCATCGAATTGTTGCACGTGCGATTCGCTCATGGAGCCCGAGCCCACGCCGTTGCAGGTGCGTATTCGGCCGCGCCATGCTTCATGGGTGAACCGCTGATGATGGTCATAGCAGAATTGCTCGACGAACTGGAAGCCGCCTCCGATCAGGGCGTCGATCCGCTGGGGATACAGGCCGTCGAAGTCGGCCATGGTCCAATCCGGGTTGTACTGAAGGATCAGGCGCTCGGTGGCGCGAGCGAGGTCGTCGAGCCGCGGGAGGTAGCAATACTGGCCGACGATAAGCCATCCGCCGGGACGCAAGAGGCGACTCACTTCGCGCAGGGCCTGCGGCTCGTCAAACCATCCCCAGCATTGACCGGCGGTCACGAGATCGAACTCGCCGGCCGGGAGCGTGGTGTTTTCAGCCGGCGCGACGACGAAGGTGCAGCGATCGGCGACGCCGGCTTTGGCCGCGCGATCTCGTGCGGCATTGATCTGGTTCTCCGAAATATCCACGCCGGTGACCGTCGCTCCGCGCTTCGCCAGTTCGATAGCGACCAGGCCCGGTCCGGTGCCTAGATCAACCGCGCGCGCGTGGTTCAGAGCGACGAACGATTCCACTCGATCGTAGAACGCTTCGGGAAAACCCGGGCGATACTTCGCGTAGTCCCCGCTGCGCCGGCCGAAATCAACGTCGGACATGATCAATAGGGTAGGCGATGCTGGGCTTTGATTGTGGCCCGGACGCCTAGTGCCGGAAGTGCCGGATTCCGGTCAGCAGGCAGGTCACGTCGTGCTGGTTGCACAAGTCCAGCGTTTCCTGATCGCGCCTGGAGCCGCCAGGATGAACAATGCACTTCAGGCCGGCGTCGATGAGCAGTTGCGGACCGTCGGTGAACGGGAAGAACGCGTCGGAGGCAGCGATGGTCACGCTTTGGGCCGTAATTCGATCGCCCGCCTTTTCGATGGCGATTCGACAGGCGGTGACTCGATCAACCTGACCGGCGCCGATGCCGAGCAGTTGGCGATCCTTGCCGATCGCGATGGCGTTCGATTTGATGTGTTTCGTTACCGTCCAGAGGAAGGCGGCATGGGCAAGCATCGTCTTGTTTGGCGCGGGGCCGGCAGCGTGCTTCCATCGATCGGGGTCGGCAACGAGTCTGTCGCGCGTCTGCGCAAGGATTCCGCCTGGAATCGACTTGAGATCCATCTGCTCATCTGACGGCGGGCTCAACTCACCGACGGCCAGCAAGCGGACATTCTTCCAGCGCTGGGCGAGCGCGTGTTCGGCCTGTTCGTCGAAACCTGGCGCAACGATGACCTCGAGGAACCGTTGTCCATCACAGATGCGATGCGCCGCCGTGTGGTCTACACGTTGACTGACGGCCAGGATCCCACCGTAGGCGGCAAGGGGGTCTCCCTCATAAGCCTGCTCGAATGCCTCAGCCGCAGAGGCGGCGACCGCAGCCCCGCACGGATTCGTGTGCTTGATGATCGCGGCGGCGGCGCTGCTCGGCTCCAATTGGTCAAGGTCTTGAATCAGTTGTAGCGCCGCTGCCGCATCGTACAGGTTGTTGTAACTCAGCGGCTTGCCGTGAAGGATGTGAGCGGTTGCTACACTCGATCCGGTCGACTCGGCCGATGTGTAGAGCGCGGCGCATTGATGGGGATTCTCACCGTAACGAAGCTCCTGTCTAAGTTGCAAGGCGAGTAGCAGTTGAGTGGGTATTCCGTCGGCTTCGGCCGAAGCCATCCAGGCGCTGATGGCCGCGTCGTAGCGTGAGGTGTGCTGGAATGCTACAGCCGCAAGCTTGCGCCGCAGCGCAAATGTGGTCGAACCGTCGTTGTCGCGCAACTCGTTGGCAACACGATCGTATTGGTCGGGTGACGTGACGATCGTCACGAAGTCATGATTCTTCGCGGCCGATCTCACCAGCGCCGGGCCGCCGATGTCGATTTGCTCGATCGCTTCGTTCGCGGTGACACCGGTGCGTCTGATCGTTTCTTCAAACGGATAGAGGTTCACGCAGACCAGATCGATCGGGGCTATGTCGTGCTGCTGCATGGCTTGGAGATGGCTCGGTTCGTCACGCCGGGCCAACACAGCGCCGTGGATCGCCGGGTGCAGCGTCTTGACGCGACCGCTCATCATCTCCGGGAAGCCGGTGACTTGTTCGACGGGCGTGATCGTCAGGCCGGCCTCGGTGAGCG
>JAZFYE010000380.1:0-3340 GCA_036475395.1 Phycisphaerales bacterium | reverse complement strand
GCCACGCCGCGGGGCACGATGCGGTACGTCTTGTCGAGCACCACCGTGTCCGTCTTCGAGACCTTCTTACTCCATTTGACATGCTCGGGCACGCTGGTCATCGCCTGGTAGGCATACGCGATCGCTTCCAGACCGCGGTCCTGAGCGTGCGGTCCACCGGCTTGGAAAGCCATCATGAACGCCTGTCCGGTCGTGTGCATGACCGCCAAGGCCATTTCGAAACTGTGCTGATTGATCCGGTTCAGTATTCCCAGGCAGATGCCCGACCGCTCTTCGATGCTCGCCCGTTTCCACGAATCCATGGCGGACAAGGCAGCCGGCACGAGGATGTCAAGATCAACCTTGGGATAGGTGACGCCGAGCTTTGGTCCGAACGGCGAGATTTCTTCGCCGACGGAGCCACTCTCGCCCGGCTGATCGATGGCAAAGGGCTTGTTGAGCCGGGCGTCGAAAGCGGTCTGGCCGTCGGCTTTGGCCGTCTCACCGTAGATCTTGCCGCTGGGGACCTCAGGGTACGCGCTCCAGAAGGTGCGGTCCGCGATGGCCGAGACGGCCCGCTCAAGCGTCTGGCGATGTTGCTGGTAAAGAGGATGGCTCACGGGTGATGCGTCCTTGTGTTGGCGACGGCGGGGCAGCAGCGTGATTGCGCCGGCAGCGGCGCCTCAGCCCCACCCTATGGTAAATGAAGCGGCCAATCCTTGCCGGGACGCCTAATACCCTACGCCTCCGGCACGAACCGGTACCGCCATCCCGAATCGAATACTTCAAGCCTTCAGAAGCTCATGCCGATGATGCTACGGCCGAGCGGTGCTTGCTGACGGCCGAAATCGGAAGCGGCGCCCACCTCATTTGGAACCCCAACTCAGCTATGTTCGTCCTCATCACCGGGAGCAGTGGCCTGATCGGATCGGAGGCCGTCGTCTACTACGGCTCACGGGGCTGGACCGTACACGGGATCGACAATAACCAAAGGCGGGAGTTTTTCGGCCCACCCGGCGATACGACGCGGAATCTGAAGCGACTCCAGGGCGAGGTTCCCAATCTGGTTCATCACGATTTGGACATACGCGACCGCCCGGGGGTTCTTGGGCTGTTCAAGTCGATGCGGTTCGATCTGATTATTCACTGCGCTGCCCAGCCGTCACATGATCTGGCCGCGTCGATCCCCTTCGACGATTTCGACACGAATGCGGTGGGAACCCTGAACCTGCTGGAGGCCACGCGTCGCCATTGCCCCGACGCGGTGTTCATTTTCATGAGCACGAACAAGGTCTACGGCGACGGGCCGAATCAAATCCCGCTCGTCGAGCTCGAAAAACGGTACGACTACGCCGATCCTGCCTACGAGCACGGGATCGCCGAAGATTTCAGCATCGATCAATCGCTGCACAGTCTCTTTGGAGCGTCCAAGACCGCGGCGGATGTCATGGCCCAGGAGTACGGGCGATACTTCGATATGAAGGTCGGCGTGTTCCGCGGCGGGTGCCTGACCGGTCCTAACCATAGTGCCGTTCAGTTGCACGGGTTTCTCTCGTACCTCGTGAAGGTCGCACAATCTTCCGAGCCGTACACGATCTTCGGCTACAAGGGCAAGCAGGTGCGCGATCAGATCCATAGCGCCGATGTCATCGCAGCCTTCGACGCGTTCTATCACAATCCACGGTGCGGCGAGGTGTATAACCTCGGCGGCGGGCGCACCAACAGCGCCAGCATCCTCGAATGTATCGATCTCATCGAGCAGATCACTGGCAGTCGGATCGAATGGACCTACCGCGATGAACCTCGTCGCGGCGACCACATCTGCTACATCAGCGATCTTCGCAAACTCAAAGCCCACTTTCCTGATTGGTCGATTACGCGATCGATTCGGCGCATGATCGAGGAAATGCTCGCCGTCGCTGTCGTGTAGTTCGTCCGCTCGCTGCGGGAGCAAGTCAATGAAGATATTGGCATTCACTCACCCGGGAACAAACTCGCGTCGGTTCTTTCTGGACATTGTCCAGAGCATTCGCGAGCTTGGGCATGAGGTGTTGCAGTTTGAGCTTGAGCCGTATGTGGCTGTGCTCGAGGCGATGGGCGAGCATCTGGAGCGCGCCATTGAGCCGTTAGGCAAGATCGTGCTGAATCTCATCGAGACCAACGGCATCGACCTGTCGATGGCGATGTGGTCCGAGGCAACGTTGTCGCTTCCGTTGTATCGCCAGGGGGACGGATCGACGATCTCTTTCCTGGATAATCATGGTCAGCCGCACTTGCACTACTGGTGGGATGCGCCGCATTGGCACCGCGGCGGCAAAGAGATCGAGAACATTGCCAAGGGCATTTACCGCGGTGCGCATCAGTTTCACTACATCAACAATCCAGGCACAGGCAGCGAGATGGCGTCGTTGATGGGATTCAAGAACGTGATTCCTTCGCCGAACGGCGTGAATCCGAGGCTCTTCCTTCCACATCCGGAGATTCGTAAAGAGTACGACCTTGTGTTCATCTCCGGCCCGGGTGATCCCGCGCCGACTGAGGTGATGTTACAAGAGTTGGAAAAGGATGATCCGGATGTTGATTGGATCCGCAAAGATCTCGCGATGAGTCTGCGCCCCAAGCTGGATGCTCTGGTCCAGTCGGTTGATGGATCGGTTCGTGAACCGATGCGGAGTTTGTTAGATGCGATGGTGCAAGCGCGGCTAGCCGATCGCCATAGCCCGGCGTTGGTGCATCTACAGCGGGCTGTGCAACATGATGTAGGTCTAGCCGTGGCGGCGGACGCGCTCATCAAAGATCTGGCCGTTTATGTGAAAGTCACCGACACGATCCGTCAGATTGAGACATGGGAGCGGCCGTTCGTGGTCGCCTACCTTTCTCGTCACTTCAACTGTCTGCGTTTGGGTCAGCAGTCGTACGACGCCTGGGGAATCGAGGGTGACGCGAGCGGATTCGTCGAGTACGAGCGACAATCCGAGGTCTACGCGAAGGGAAGGTTTGCGCTGAATGTCATGCGCTGGCAGGACGACATCGGCGTGAACTCAAAGGTGTTTGAGATCACCGCCTGCGGCGCCGCGTGCTTGCAGTCCTATCGCGGCGGGATTGACGAGCTGTTTGAGGACGGGAAGGAGATCCTCGTCTTCAAGACCCCGGGCGAGGCGAGGCAACAAATTGCCGAAGCGCTCTCGACCGCCGGTCGAGTGGAAGAGCTCGCAGAAGCAGGTCGAGCGCGTACGTTGAGCGACCACACTTGGGCCGAACGAATGGAAGGCGTCTTGGATATGGTTTCGCAATATTGGGCACAGCGTGGCCGAGCCGTTGACCAACCGGCGAGAGTTCGCATCGGCGCTAATCGAGTGAG
>JAZFYE010000379.1:0-3025 GCA_036475395.1 Phycisphaerales bacterium | reverse complement strand
ATCCGCTCGATAGCAGGCGGCGCGTTCACCAGATCTACGTTGCCGGCGGGTCGACGTAATACCCGGCCCAGGCGGACAGGACGTGCCCGAGGAATTGCGCATCCTCTGGCCTGGACACGAGGTGATCAGCCTCTCCCAGCGAGACGAAACTCTTGGGGTGTTTGGCGGCCTTGAAAATCTTCTCCGCGTTGTCGATGCCCACGATCGTATCGACGGGAGAATGAAAGACCAGCAGCGGCCGTTTGAGCTTGCCGATGCGATCAGCCAGGTCGTGTTCTTCGAGATCCTTGATGAACTGCCTGCCGATCATGAAGGGCCGGCCACCGATGGAGACCTCGGCGACATCGCCATCACCAAACGCAGCGCCGGTGAGCAGATGCCGGATGTGCACAGGGTCGGCGGGAGCGCCGATCGTGGCCACGCATGTGGCGCTTGGAATCAGATCAGCCGCCGCCAGCACCGCCGCACCGCCGAGACTGTGACCGATCAAGACGGTGGGCGCTGCGTACTCGCGCTCAAGAAACTGGGCGGCCGCGACAAGATCAGCCGTGTTGGTGGTAAAGGTGGTCTTGGCGAACTCGCCTTCACTCTGCCCCAGGCCGGTGAAATCGAATCGCAGCAAGGCGATGCCTTCGGCGGTGAGCTGCTGGGATATGTTGCGGATTACGCCCAGCGACTTGCCACAGGTGAAACAATGAGCGAACAGCGCATACGCCTTCGGGTTCTCATCGGGGACATCGAGGAGGCCGGAGAGAGCCTTCCCTTGTGCGTTTTGGAACTCGGCGCGTAGTGTTTGCATTGGGCTATGCTCATTGACCCGTGCGGATATCGTAGGGGAGCGCGTCATCCGTCCGCCTCGCGTCGCCAGGATCTATGGCGCGCCTTCGATCACAGCATCGGCGGGGGGCTCGTAGATCGACGGGTCGGGCGGCTCGGTGCTGAACGCCGCGTCTTCGATCGTGAACGACGCGCCCTCACCGGGATCATCGGGATTCCAGCCCGGATGAAACGTCATCTTCGAGGGGATGAGCAGGCCGTTGACCTGTTGCCATTCGTCGAACACCCAGGTCACGCGCTTGATGCCGGTCTCAGTGACGCTGTGGTTGATTAGGGCGAGGCGGTTCGTGTCCGGGTCGATGAAGAGGGTGAAGTCGTCCTTGTCCGAGTGACCGACGCCGGATTCGTAGCCGATCTGGACGACCCGATAGGATTTGCCGCGAAACGTGCCTTCGCCGGCGTCGGTTACGATGACGCCCGGGTCGGCGAAGACGAACGGCATGCCGATGAAGCAGGCCGAGCCGAGATTGAAGAAGCGGATCGGCAGTCCGACGGCGTCGGGGCCGGGCACGGACCATGCGACCTTGCCGTTAAAGCCGACGGTGAAGCCTTCGCTCTCGATCCGGTTGCGGCGGGTGCGCAGGTCGACAGTCTGGCGATGGGGACGGGCCACCTGCTGCGAGAGCGGAAAACCAACAAGGGCGTATGAGAACTGCCGCTGCGCCCGCCAGCGATCGAGCCCGCCGTGCGCATCGAAAGTCTTCTGCAGCGCGGCTTCCAACCCATCCGCCACTTCGACGGGCTGGGCTCTGTTGTCGTTGGCTTCATCGTTGCCAATGCTACCGCCGCCAAGGCCGGCGACGATGAGCATTACGGCCACCAGAGCGCCCGCGAGTCGCTTCAACCGATCCATGGCGTTCTCCTTCATTCGCACTCAGTGTCTTGTTCGCCGCGTGTACCTATGGCCTCACTGTTCCCGCTGGTTCACTGGCTTGATCCGACGTCAACCCCTCCGGGCTCACCGGTCGATTCTCTTGTCCCTGGTGATTTCGTTCTGCGTGACCGTGCTCCATGTCCTCGTCGATGAGACGGCGAACGTGCCGTACACGAACCACACCGACACGTATCCTGGTATGCTAACTGTCGCGACTGGCGATGCAAATCATGATCTCGCAGATCAAGCGATATATCAGGTGGCTCCACACGCAGTGGCCGGCGGGGCACGTTGAGAAGGGGCCGCTGGTCAACGAGGACGGCTCGACGAACGTTCCGGGGCTCTACATCGTTGGTGACCTGACCGGCATCCCGCTGCTGAAGTTCTCATCACATTCGGGCGCTAGAGCAGTCCGCAAAATCGTCGAAGACCCGGCCTTTACGCAACGCAAACGCAATGCCCCCGATGTGTACGACCTCGTCGTTGTGGGCGCTGGAGTGTCGGGAGTGGCCGCCATCGCCGAGGCCCGCAGCGCCGGGCTCAAGGCCGAAATCATCGAGGCGTCGGAGCCGTTCGCTACGATCGTCGACTTCCCGCGCGGCAAGCCGATCTACACCTATCCCACGAACATGACACCTGCCGGCGACCTCCAATTCGGTCCGAAATCAGACGTCAAGGAGGGGCTGGTCGAGGAGTTGCAGACTTTTCTACGCCAACGCGACATCACGCCACGGATCGCGCACGTCAACCGGATCGTCCGCCGCCGCGGCTTGCTAGAGATCGAGCTGGATGGCGGCGAAACCCTCACGGCCCACCGGGTGATTGTCGCCATCGGGCGCTCGGGCAACTACCGGACCCTCGGCATCTCGGGTGAAGACCGCGACATCGTTTACAACCGCTTGCATGATCCCAAGGACTACTGCGGTAACGACATCGTCATCGTCGGTGGGGGCGACAACGCTCTAGAGACCGCCATTGCGCTGACCTCCTGTGGTTCCAAGGTCACGCTGAGTTACCGAAAAGCGCAGTTCAGCCGACCGAAGCCGGAGAACGTCGACAAGATCAACGCACTGGCGGCGCAGGCCGACGCCGATGTCGGGGTCGAGCAGCCCACCGACGAGTGGGTGGCACCCGCGGCGGGGCCGTTCATCCCGGATCGGCCCACCGATGACGAATGTGAAGGGTGCGGCGGAAAGCTCAGGGGATACCCCGCCGACGGCGAATGCCCCGGCTGCGGCAAGCCCTTCCACCGCCGCGTGGGGGCGCTTCGGCTGATGATGTCCAGTCACCCCAAGGAGATCAACGACTCAGAGG
>JAZFYE010000378.1:0-3269 GCA_036475395.1 Phycisphaerales bacterium | reverse complement strand
CCTTTGACGGGGAGCCTACTTCGTGGACGGCGAAAAACAAGTCGGTAACAAGTATCACCTCCTCCGAGGTCTGGTGGTCCGCCATCGCCGCCCCACCGATGGCGAGAAGGCTGCCAGCGGCTGTCAGTCCAATTGCTTTTCTCATTTCTGCTTTCTCCTAACTCTTACCAGACAGAAGATACCAAGGGGGGGCGGTAGGTGCAAGAGCCGAGTGGGGCCGAGGCTGGTAATTAGCCCTCACGCTCATGGAGCATAACGCATGAAAAAACGCCGCACAGGGGGTGTCGCGGCGTTTCGTCCCGGGGCACCAGGGACAGCCCGGAATAGAGAAGAACAAGTAACAAATTGTCGCGGCGAGGGCGTCGAGAGTCAAGAGAAAAGCGTCACCGCTTCTTACCTCCCGTCAACTATGCCCTCAGTGTGCACCACTACCGTTGGGCCATGACCAAGCCCGGCCCCTTGACACCCATCCCCGCCGTCATGGGTTACGGACACGGTCCCCAGTTGACGAGCAGGGCGAGGAGGTCGGAGGCGCCAACCTCGTTGTTGCCGTCGAAGTCCGGTAGCCCGCCGCGGCCCCCTGAGAGGGTGGTGGAGCAATCACAAAAGCGCCCCGCTCAGATGAAATCACCGGTCCCGCCGAGAGCTCCGGTGTGCCTCCACACGCTTACCCAGGGCTCACGGATTTTGGGCATCAACCCGGCAACAGTGTGAGAAGACGCAATTCCAGAGACACTTCAGCTCGACAGGACTAGCGCCCTCATCAACTCGAGCGCGTTCGATCATGTCTTTAGGTTCGATTCCCATATCCAGCATGCGTTGGAAGCGTGTGGTCGCCGCCACCGAGGCGAGTTTGATGTCGCGGCGTTCCAGATATCGATCATATCGATTTCCGCCGTCACGAATGCGCAATACACCGCTGAGCGATCCAGTAGCGCAGCGTTCTCCATCGGCGCTGAGGGCCAGGCAATCGACGGACTCACCGTTGCGCGGCAGCGCGGTGATCGCTTCGCCTGTCGCGCTGTCCCAGACGCGAATCGTTCGATCGGACGAACCGGAAATGAGTCGCGTCCCGTCGGGGCTGAACGCAAGGCCGTTGATCACGTCGGTGTGTCCGTTCAGAAACTGGACGGTGCTGAACTCTTCACCGCTCCACATCCGGATCATCGCATCGGACGATCCGCTTGCGATCATGGAGCCGTCGGCGGAGAACGCGATACAGGTGACGGGCGAATCGTGACCGTCGAGGACAGCGACCTCGGATCCGTTGCGGCGATCCAGGACGACGATTGACCCAGTCGAGAGCGCAGCGGCGATGAGCGTCGCGTCAGGCGACAACGCGATCGCATTGACTGACTCGGCGAAATCAAATGACGTCGTCTCGGTGAGTTCATCAACATCCCACAGGCGAACCGTGCCGTCCCACGACGCGGAGATCAGTTGGCGAGAATCAGGGGTAAACGCGACGGTGCTGATCAAGCGCTCGTGCCCTTGCAGCGTGCCGAGCAGGGCGGCGATTTGTGCATCCCACACGCGAATGGTCTTGTCATCGGAGGCTGAAGCGAACCGCGCGCCATCCGGGCTGAACACGACCGACCGTATGGCAGCGGTGTGGCCCGCTACGCGACCCAGAGGGACACCCGTCAGCGCGTCCCAGATCGTGACTCCAAAGTCATCATCGCCGGTGATGACGCGTGTTCCGTCGGGCGAGAATCCGACAGCGCGGACACCCGGAAGCCGCCCGCCGGCAGCGTCAGCGGCCATGTTGCTGACATCCTCGAATGAACCGGCAGACCACAGACGAATGGTTTGATCTTCCGAGGCGGTTGCGATCCTGGTTCCGGTTGGATCGTAGGCGAGCGACGTGACGATCCCGTCGTGGCCCCGAAGCGTGATGATCTGGGCCCCGGTCAGTGCGTTCCAGATACGCACGGTTCGATCCTCGGACGCGGAGGCAATTCGCGTTCCATCGGGGTTGATCGCGACATCGGTCACGTAGGCGGCATGTCCCTTCAACGTGTGCACTGACTCGCCAGTGACAGGATCCCAGATACGAACAGTTCCATCTTCCGATCCGCTGACCAGCATTCGTCCGTCAAGCGAGAACGCCAGGGAGCTGAGATACCCCTCGTGTCCGGTGAGCTCGACACGGAGATCGCCGGAGTTCGAATCCCAGATTCGGATGATCCCGTCATCGGCGCCGGAGGCAATGACGCTGCCATCAGTGCTGATGGCGACGCAATCAACGGAGGCGTCTGTGTGCGTGATGATGCGCTCTTCCCTCGCGGTGGCGACGTTCCAGATTCGCAGCGTCTGGTCCGTTGATCCGGAAACGAGCCGCGTTCCATCCCGGCTGTAGCAAAGGGAGGTAATGACACCTTCGTGGCCGCGCAACGTCGCGACCACGGTGCCGGTCACAGAATTCCAGATCTTCACGGTCATGTCGGCGGCGCCTGATGCCGCGTAAATGCCGCCGGGGCTTGACACCACCGCAAAGACCGGTGAACCGTGGCTTGCAAATTCCTGTACCTGCTCACCAGTAAACGCACTGAACACGCGGATGGCGCCATCGGTCGATCCCGAAATCACGCGCGACCCATCGGGGGTAAAGTCAACCGAACTAATCCAGTCCTCGTTTCCCTCGATCACCATGTGGCTCGCGTCGGCAAGATTCGACAGATACTGCCATTCCCATCCGCGAAAGCGCTCCGGAGCATGGGCGAGGCCGCGCTTGGCGGCGATGACTTCATCTTGTTCGAGCGCGGCGGCGGCGGCGGCCAGGTTGACGATGTATGCTTGTTGTTGCGCGCGAGCTTCGGCGGCAATCGCGGCGTCTCGCTGTCGATCTGATTCCGCCTTGGCCGCCTGCGCCTCGATTCGTGCGGTGTCCGCCTCATCGCGTTGACCAATAGCCGTCCGTTCCGCCCTCGTCGCGCGACTTTCCGAGAACTTGGCCTGCACCGCGAAGCTGACGCTGATGGTCGTCGCGAGCACCATCGCGATGGCGACGACCACGGTCGCCGTGAACGCCGCCCGATTGCGGCGCGCGAACTTGCGCACCTGATAAATGACGCTCGGCGGCCGGGCGTCGATTGGCTCATCCTTTAGGTATCGTTCGATATCGCGTGCAAGATCGGCGGCGGACTGGTACCGCCGATCGCGGTCTTTCTCCATCGCCTTGCAGACGATTGTCTCGAGATCACCCCGCAGGCCGCGGTCGATCGTGCTCGGTTTCGGCGGGACCTGCTCGCGGACAATGCGTGCCGCTT
>JAZFYE010000377.1:0-3811 GCA_036475395.1 Phycisphaerales bacterium | reverse complement strand
GCCCCGCGCGGTCGTACGGCCAGAACCTCCACGCTGCGCCCGACCAATGCCCCCAGCCCGTTGATGAACTGCTGATTCACGGGGTTCCGGGCGGCGACGACGTCACCGGCAATGCTCTGCGCGGTGAGGTAGCGCGGTGTAACGACGACCGCGGTGACTGACAGCGCCGCCGCCAACGAGAGCGCAAGGAGCACGCCGCTCAGGGTGCTGCCCCGATGGTGATCTGCTTCAGCCTTGTATCGACGAGTGGACATCCAGAACCCAACCAGTGAGCAACACGAGCGTTCAGGGACCGTCCCAGAGACACCGGTCTGTGGCGGCGGTTGACACAAACCGGACGAAGAGAACGCCGGCGTGTTTCCACACCGGCGTCTCGAACATCAACTGATTGCTGAAGAGTATCTCCAGTCTCAGTCAGCGTTGCCGTCGCCGTCCAGATCCAGGAAGCCGAGTTCATCCTGGGCGGGCGCGTAGATACTCGTCCCCCAAAGGTTGGGATCGGCCCAGATCCAACCGACGCCGCCGCCGACCGTGGTGGCAATGGCGGTGCTGCCGTTCATCATCGGGTTCTTCGGCTCCATCTGCAGGTAGTCGCCGTTGTTGCCGGGGTCCGTGCCACCGGTGAGCAACTGGTCCCACTGTTGGACCATTGGCTCAAACGGTGTCAGCGGGAACTGGATATCGTGCAGCTCGATCTGACTTCGGAGCGTTTGCAACTGGGTCACGACGCTGGACTCCATCGCCTGCTGCGAAGCGTCGGTGAACTGCGGGATGACGATTGCGGCCAGGATGCCGAGGATCACCACCACGATCAAGATTTCGATCAATGTGAATGCCCGGCTGACCCGGGTCTTGATCTTCGTACGCATGAGAAGGAACTCCTTATTGACAAGCTAAGAGTAAATCGCCTCCAAGCGAAGTCGTCAGGGTTCCGGCAGGCATCGGGCCGCCGTCCCCTCCGTTTACAATTCCGAGGCCATGTCCACCATGACCCGGCCCTGTGAAGTGCCGCCCCAACCTTCCGGCCAAGCCGACTGTGATCTGTTCGTCGTACCCGTCTTTGCGTCGTGCCGCCTCCTCCAGAAGCACGCCGCTGTTCAGGCCACGAACGAGAATCGATACTCCGAGTACAAAATACATATCGACCCGCGGCAAGTCGCCATCGAGAACGGCGGGCAAGATCACGCAGCCCCGAGCCGCGCAAGCGAGACAACTTGACTATTGCATCACCCCTGGTATGCCAGCTTGCCAGCCCCCCCGTTGGGTCTGATACTTGCAGAGGTCGTATCGGACTCCCCAGGCCTGACCACCCGGGCGAACCGGCCGAGCCGACTACGCCGCCAGGAGCGATTCGAATCGGATCGCGACCCGATAGCCGTCGCCGCAGGGTAGACACCGAAGGACCACCCCGCGCTTGGCCACGTAGCCCGGAGCTTGGAACCCCAGTGAGAGGATCGTTCCCGGCTCGAGCGGCTCTGAGCAGTGCGCTCCCAGGCCTTCCCACGAGTAGTCGATCATCTTCAGCGCCTGCATCTGGCCGAACCGCTCGCCCGCCACTCGAAACGCCGTGGCCACCCCCTGCACCGGCCAACGGTCATGCGCTCGTCGCTCGAACCGTAGCGGCGCCGGGGCGTCGGCGTCGTATTCGAAATCCGATATTCTGCAGGGCGTACCCACCATACTTCTCCGGGCAAAGCGTAAAGCCGCTTGGCTCCCGTGGTTTTCGGACAGATCACAAGCGACCTTCAGTCCAGCGCCGGTGAATCCGCAGTCGGAGCCAGCCCGGCTCCTCGATCGGCGGTTCAGGGTCGTCGGATCAGGCGTACACTTCCCGACGCAGGATCGATCAGCCCGACATCGCCAAGGACGCTCCATGCTTCGCATCAAGCCGTTTGCGGCTCTTCGCCCGCTGCCGAACATCGCCGCCCAGGTTTCGTCCGTCCCCTACGACATCGTGACGGCGGCGGAGGCCCGGCAGCTCGCCGCCGACAACCCGCGCAGCTTCCTGCGCGTCCTTCGCCCGGAGATCGACCTGCCCGTCGAAACGGATCCGCACGACCCGGCCGTGTACGCCGCGGCGAAGCAAAACTTTCAGCGGCTGTTGTCTAACGGCGATCTCGTGCGCGAGGCCGAGCCCAAGCTGTACCTCTACCGGCAGGTGCTCAACGACCACTGTCAGATCGGGTTGGTCTGCTGCTGCCACGTGGATGACTACAACAACAACCTCATCAAGAAGCACGAGAAGACGCAACCGGACAAGGAAGACGATCGCACCCGCCACATGCTCGCGATCAACGCCCATCCCGGCCCGGTTCTGATGACCTACCGCGACCGACCCGAGATTGACCAAATCGTCGCGCAGGACGTGAACAACCGTCCTCTGTTTCACTTCGACGCGCCGGACGGCGTGACGCATACAGTCTGGACGGTGGACAATGCGCAAAGCTATTGCGATGTTTTCGCCGAGGTCGAAGCGGCGTATATCGCCGACGGCCATCATCGCTCGGCTAGCGCCGCCCGGGCCGCCGCCCAGCGCCGAGCCGCGAACACCAATCACACCGGCCACGAGGAATACAACTGGTTTCCGACCGTCCTCTTCCCCGCAAGTCAGCTCACCATTTTGCCCTACAACCGGGTCGTGACTGATCTGGCCGGGCAAAGCGTTCAGCAGGTGCTCCAACGCCTGGCCGAGGTCGGAAACCTCAGCGATACCCGCGAGCCGCAGCGGGACCGATCGGGCGTCTTTGGCATCTACCTCGATGGATCGTGGAGACGGCTCGCCTTGGACGAGGCAACCATTGATCGCACCGACCTGATCCGGTCCCTCGATGTCGCCCTGCTCCAGGACCGTGTGCTGGAGCCGATCTTCGGCATCGGCGACCCACGCAGTGATCAGCGGGTCGATTTCATCGGCGGACTCGACGGCACACAGAAGCTTGTCAACCGCGTTCACAGCGGTGACGCCGCCGCGGCCTTTTCCCTCTTCCCAACCACGATTCAGCAACTTCTGTCCGTGGCCGACGCGGGACTCGTCATGCCGCCCAAGTCCACTTGGTTCGAACCCAAATTGCGCAGCGGACTCTTCATTCACATGCTCGACTAGGGTGAAAGAGATGATTCACCGCCGAGCCGCAGGGGACGCAGAGGGAATGTAAAGCCGCGACCGTTTCCGGGGGTGGTCGCGCGGAAGGATCGGGGATGGGCCATGAGGGATGCGGCGAGACTCGGGCGAATGGCGAATGGCTGATGGCTCATCGCTCATCGCTCATCGCTCATCGCTCATCCCTCATCGCTCATGGCTCATGGCTCATCGCTCATCGCTCATGGCTCATGGCTCATCGCTCATCGCTCATCGCTCATGGCTCATCGCTCATCCCTGACCGCTAGCCCTTCTTGCTGCGGCGGGGCAGTCGGGGCGCGCCACCACCGCCGCCGGCGCTGCGGCCGACGCTGTCCACGCCGAAGGGACTGATCGCAAAGGCCGTTCCTGGGTCCGGGTTCGGTGCGGTGGAATCGCCGCTCTCCTTCGCCTTGGCACGGGCGGCCTTGGCCTTCTTGTCTTTCCGGGCCTTGGCCTTCCTCAGTTTCTCGCGGTCGCGCTTACTCATGACGTCCTTCCGGGGGTCCGGGGGCCGGGGTTCCGGGGGGTCCGTCATTATGGCTGCCCCGCAGGCCCCAGGCGAGTGGAATCGATAAAGGAACCACAGATACGCACGGATGGGCACGAAGGCACGAAGTGTAAAGCCGCGACCGTTTCCGGGGGCGGGGGTGGTCGCGCGGGTAAATGAGGAAGGAGTCAGGGGGTCAGGAG
>JAZFYE010000376.1:0-17460 GCA_036475395.1 Phycisphaerales bacterium | reverse complement strand
GTGCGGATCGTCAAGTTCTGGGCCGCCCCGCGCGGTGTCGACTTCGGACGAGAGATCGGCGAGCCGGACCTGTTGCGGTTGGATGGATCGGCCCGTCTCAAGACAATGGAGCTGGCGGCGGACCTCGGCATGATGTTCATGGCCCACATCGCCGACCCGGATACCTGGTTCGCCGCCAAATACGCCGACGCCTCCGTGTATGGGACAAAGGCGCAACAGTACGAGCCGTTCGAGAAGCTGTTGGATCGCTTTACCGTGCCGTGGATCGCCGCCCACATGGGCGGCTGGCCGGAGGACCTGGAGTTCCTGTCCGGACTGCTGTCGCGTCACGACAATCTCTACCTCGACACGAGCGCGGCGAAGTGGATGATCCGCGAACTGAGCAAACACCGCCGCGATGATCTCGTCGCGTTCCTTCGGCGATGGCAGGGCCGCATCATGTTCGGCTCAGACATCGTGACGTCCGACGAACATCTCAAGACTGGCGAGACGCAAAACGATGTTCACACTCGGGCCAACTCGGCCGACGAGGCGTTCGACTTGTACGCGAGCCGGTATTGGGTCTTTCGCACGCTCTTCGAGACCCACTACGACGGTGAGTCACCGATCGCTGACCCCGACCTGGCGATGGTTGATCCTGATCGATATGACGAGATGGACGCGCCGCAACTCGTGGGCAAATCCGTTCCGCAGGATCTACTCCGCAACCTCTACCATGACGCAGCGCACGATCTCCTCGAACCGCTGCATCGTGACGAATGCTGAAAACATCTCGTCGATAACCCCCACCGTCGCCGCCAACCGCGCACTCTTCAACAGCCCACCAACTGTCTCAAATTTCTTCCAATCTCTTCCAATCCTACCTCACCTTGGTCGCCCCCAAACCGCCGGGTTTGACGATTCCGCTACTTCTAGCCATCCTTAGTGTCATTTGGGAATCCATCGAGTTCAGACACTTGATCTTGTCGCCGGGGCAATCGCTGTCGGTGCCGGGACCGCGCTGTACACCGGATTCGCATTGGTGCACGTCATGGCGGCGAGTGTCCTGGGCGCTCTGGTCGTAGCGTACTGCCTTTCCAAGAAGGTTCGATCCGCGCCGCGGCCGGAACCGCCGACGGAGCGATTCTTCGGATGGATCGTTCTCCTTTTCTTTGTTCCCGTTCTTACCAAGGCCGTACCACCGGGGGCTGACATGGCCATGCATGTGGCCCTTGCGCGGTCCATCCGGTTCGGGTCCGAATCCCTGTCTCCGGCCTGGGGTGAGGTCATCACCGCCGCCTACCCTCGAGGATTCTCCGCATGGATCGCGGTTCTCTCTCCTGTGCTTGGGTTCGCCAAGTCGGGTTTGATCGTAACCGGTGGTACGTATGCACTGTTTATGTTCGGTCTCAGAGGATACCTCCGCGATGTAGTCGGCGTACCCTATCCAGGTTCGCTGGCCGCACTGTGCGTGCTCATGGCGAAGAGTCCGCAGAGCTTCTACGCCTGGGGCGGCAACCCCACAATCCTCGCAATCGCCCTCGGGTTGATCGCGGCTTCAGTTATATCTCGGCATACCAACCAGTCGGTTCTGCGCACGGGAACGGTGGCGTTCCTCCTGGCTTTCGGCGCGGCGGCGACACACCCGATCGGCGCGGTGGTCGGAGCTATCGCTATCGCAGCTGCCCCAGTGATTGCATGTGTTCGTGCGCAACGCCTGACCGCTGACGCAGGGCGACGGATTGCAACCTGCGCCATGGCCGGCTTGGGCTTCTTCACGGTGCTCGTCTTGCTAATGGTGTACGGACCACAGATATCCCAAAACGAGATCCAGTGGACTCGGTCGTGGCTATTGGAACATGAGACGGTACTGGGCGGATCGATCTGGCTCTTTCCGGTGAGCATATGGAGCGTCCTGCCTCAGGTGCTCGGCAAGGCGTACGTGATCGCGCTTATTCTCGCGGCTCTGCTTCAACTCGGGGCGCGCGCCGGCCGTTTGCGCTGTCTCGGAATCGCCATTGCTGTCGTGATCGTCGGCGGCATTATGGCGCTTGGACCCCAAATTCCCTCGATCGGGGTATTCCTCTATCCTGCCCGGTTCACGCCGCTATTGGTCGTTGCCACGGCTCCATTGCTCGGCTTCGCAGCTCACGATCTGTCACAGCGCGCGGCCCAACTCAGCTTTTGGCTCGTCATCATCGCGTTCGGTATCGGCTTCGTTCGTCACGTCCAGCGGTATCAGTTGCGGAAACCGATGGCAACGCACACCGACGTCCAAGTGATGCACTGCCTAGCGGTGCAGGTACCGTCTGATGCAGTGATCGACGGCCTCTACGGCGATGCCACGCAGTGGATCCCCGCGCTCACGGGTCGGGCTGTGATGCGCCCGCACAGCCAACCCGGCCTCACGGACGAGATTGGCGAGTGGCGATCTACGCTTGTGCCGACCTACCACTTTGTGGGCGAGTTCGTAACCTATGGATCACTACATGACCGATCGTCAGTACCCGAAGGCGAACCGGTCTGCGCTTCTGGAGACGCAGCGCTCTACAAGCTCGGGGCTATCGATCAACTTCACAAATGATGTGAAAATTCGCGTCCGGCGCCAATTTCTCGAACCGGCGACTCAGCCAGAACGCAAATAGGTGAGCGTCCCGAATTTCGCTCGAATTTCCTAGCGGCTCCACGACGCCGTCGCCATCCGCATCCCACAGCCACCCGGTCGCCGGGGCACTCGCCGAGGTTCGGGATTGGGCCGAGCAACTCCGAAGCAGCCACGGCCCCCTCCTCGTCGAAGTCTTCCGGGGCATAGCGCCGTCGCGTCGGGCCGCGGAAGGCGCGAGCGCCCCAGCTGTGCGCTACGAGGGCTTTGTTGTGCGCGTTGGTTCGTCGGAAGCCTTACGCTGCAGGATCGCGTCCAGCGCTGTGCGGGTGGCCTGGACCTCGATCCACACCTGCTTGGAGACAACCTTTCCCTCGGCATCGAGAACGTAGCCTCGGTTCGGACGGCCGCCATAGGCGGCTGTCACCTTGTTCTGGAAGCCGTCGACAAGCACATGCAGTTTGAGGTCGAGCTCTTCCTTGCACCGCCGCGCACATTCCAGGCGCTTTTTAAACGAGGTGTGCTGCGGAATCTCGATGCCGGCCCGGATGTTGACTGGAGCAACCCGGCCGTCCGTGGGATGCGCTTCGAGGGTATAGATCATGATCCATTGCACATCGTCGCCGTATTCGGATCGAAGGTCCGCCAGGTCGTCAACTTTCCGCCGAAAGACCGGACAGGTGTAGCTGCCGAACTCAATCACCACCGGTTTGCCGCGCAGCGAACTGAGGCTGAGCTTGTTCTCATCGACATCCGTCAACTCGAAATCGGGAGCTTCGTCCCCGACGTTGGGTCCCTTGGCGACATCAAGGCCGCCGCGGCCGCCTCGCCCTCGCTGCGGCATCAGATCCAACCCGGCGGCGCAGCCGTCCCACGCTTCCTGTCGTGTGGCATCCAAGATGGCGCGAGAATCGGCGAGAAACTGGGCGTTGATCGGTTTCAGCCCCGCTCGCATTCTGTCCATCATTCCGCGACGGCTCTGGCGGTTGCGACGTTGCCGGCCGTCGCGGTCGCGAGGTTGCTGACCGCCGCGGCGCATATCAGGCATCATCTCGCGCATTGCGCGGCGCTGGTCACGGCGGAACTGCCGATAGCGGGCAACGATCTGCTCCATTTGTTCATCGGTCGGCCCGACGGCAACCCGGATCGTTTGCAGGACCTCGTCGGTGCTCGGATCGATTTGATCGCGACGGGGACGGTTGCCCCGTTCTTGCTGTGGCTGGCGGGACTTGGCGCCGTCCGGCGTCTCATTCTGCCCGTAGCTCCAACTGCCAAGTGAAAGCGTAAGGGCTACGACGGCAACAAGTAAGTGACTGCTTCGCATCGTGAGGGTCCTTCTGGGTGGTGTGTAGGGCTGGTCGAACTCAAACGGTGGCCGCCCCCCGCGTATTGCCAGCAATAGCCGACATTTCCCAAGGGACGAGTTTCGGATTCTCAATAGGTGTATTTTCCTTAGTGAGGCGTTCAACGCCCATCAAACCGTTGATGCGATACCGGCGGGATGCTCCACCATTGGAGCACAGCGCTGTCGTTGGATAGTACGATCTCGCCGGCCCGTTCATCCCCCGCAGTTGCCGGATTGTTCGACGAATCTATGACCTTCGCCCGGCTCTACGACACCGTCGCCATCCGCATCCCACGGCCACCCGGTCCGGGGGCACTCGATGAGCGCGCAGTCGACCTAGCCGATCTCAACGAAGTGGAGGACTAGCTTGGCTTGCGGCGGCCCCGAGGCAGCCGGGACCGAAACGAGGGCGACGACGGCCACCACGGCAAATCGGGGATATCGCATGGGCACCTCCTCCGGCAACAGGATACCACGGTGGGCGTCCGGGCTGATATCTCACAAATGCCGCTTGGATACAGCCCGCCTGTGGTACACTGTTCTCGACCGGCTGCACGGGGGCACCTGCGACCAGAGATTTGCCGTTGGGCCTCAACGTGCAGCCTCTTTTGCTGAGGAGGCTGAACGATGTCCTGGAGATCAAAGAGAACCAAAGAGCTAATCGTATTGGCTGTGTCGTTAGCGGTCGCATCTGTCAAGACAGCGAGGGCCGACACAATCAACGTTCCCGGCGACTATCCCACCATCCAAGCCGGGATCGATGCGGCTGTCAATGGCGATGAGGTCGTCGTGGCTGACGGCGTTTACACCGGCCCGGGCAATCGCGGCATTGACTTCAACGGCAAGCTCATCACCGTCCGCAGCGCAAACGGCCCGGACAACTGCATCATCGACTGCCAGGGTTCCGAGGCCGATCCCCACCGCGGGTTCTACTTCGACAGCGGCGAGACCGCCGACGCCGTGGTTGACGGCTTCACCATCACCAATGGCGTTGTGACACCTGCTGCCCCCGGTGGCCCAAACGGCGGAGGCCTCTTCCTCCTCAACTCCAGCCCGACGGTGACGAACTGCGTTGTCAGCGGCAACACGGCATTAAAGGAGTTTGGTGGCCGCGGTGGCGGAATGTACATCGATCTTGGTAGCCCGCTGATCAGCGACTGCACCTTCGCCGCGAACACGGCCGAGTATAGAGGGGGCGGAATCTTCCTCCGCGACGGGAACATGACCGTCACGAGATGCACCTTCATCGCAAACTCGACCCCTCTTGTCTCCCAACACGGTGGCGGCGCGATAATGAGCGCCGACAGTCAGGTGAACTTGGTCGACTGCGACCTTCACGATAACGAAGGATACCACGGCGGAGCCGTTGCCTTCGTGCAATTCTTTGGCGAGGGTGCCAGTCTTACGCTTGTTGACTGCTCGATAACCAACAATTCGGCAGTCGTAGGTGGCGGTGTATTCGATCAGAATGCTACCGCACTACTAATCAACTCAACTCTCATTGCCAACCAAGTGAGCGGCCTTATCGGGCTTGGGGGCGGCATGGTCGTGCTCTCTGACAGCTTCGCGCGGGTGATAAATACGACGATAGCCGCCAATTCGGCCATTGAAGGCGGAGCCGTGGCGACTATCAACAGCATCACGAGGGTGAGCAATAGTCTTCTTTGGGCAAACATCCCCGACGAGATTTCCGGTTCTGCAAACGTATTCTACAGCAACATCCAGGGCGGCTGGTTCGGCGATGGCAACATCGACGCCGATCCGCTGTTCGTCGATCCGGACAACGATGACTATCACATCTCAGCCAGCTCGCCTTGCATCGACGCTGCCGCTAACATCATCGTACCGAAGGGCTTTATGACGGATCTCGACGGCAATCCGCGCTTCATCGAGGATCCCAACACACCGGACACCGGCCTGGGCGACTGCCCGATCGTGGACATGGGTTCCTACGAGTTCCAAGAAGGGACGACAGACTGCTGCCCATGGGATCTCGACGGCAGCGGCTCCGTCGGCGCGGCCGATCTGCTCTCGCTGCTGGTAAGTTGGGGCCCGTGCAAAGGCTGCCCCGCCGATTTCGACGGCAACGGGTCCGTCGGCGCATCCGACCTCCTCGCCCTGCTCGTCAACTGGGGGCCGTGTCCGTAGGTGGTTCGGCCCTACCAGGTTTCCAGCATTTTGACTGAGAAATAGTTAAGCTCGCCGGGAAAACCTGTTAGGTAAACGGATGGCCACCGAATAGTTGACGCTTGCGTAGGTGACGCTTGTATAAGTGACGCCTGCGTAGTTGACATCCAAAGACCTAACTCGTACGAGTCGTGGCGGTGCAGTATCCCGCGGCACGGTAGCTACACGCCTCTTTGCGCGCATTTCCTACCAAGAAAGCGCGCGCTTTTACTGACATGTTTTGTTCCGTCCCCAAAGTTCCAGAAGTCTTCGCTTGACACGTGTGCCTTGCGCGTTACAAGACACCTGAGATTTCATACCCGCGGACGCCAACGATCACGGTTTCAATGCTCGCGGTCTACTCATAACTTGGACGATTGGAGGAATAAGAAAATGAGCCGTCTTCGATACACCTCGACGCTGCTTTTGAGTTTGTGCGCATTCTCGAATCCAGCCCATGCTATTGTCGGTGGTTACGAACCTGCGAGGAACGACAAGCGCTTCGATGCGATCGCAGCGTTCTCCTTGACTCATTGGATCGACGGCGACGAAGGAGATTGCGAAAACGAACAAGGAGCATGTAACAGGGCCTTTGGGAATGCAACGCTGATCGCGCCGGACCAGGTGTTGTTTGCGAACCACCTCTTGCCGAACGGCACTCCACCGGAGCCACCGATTCACTCGGTTCGGTTTCGCCGCAATCCGGACGGGTCGCTGGGTACACTCGAACAAGGATGGCAATCTTTTCACCACGTGAAGATCGTCGAGTACGTTGTCTTTGATCTACCGTTGTCCCCCTATGATGCGGTCATTGGCATCCTGGAAGAGCCGGTGCTTCACATCGCTCCGATCGCGATTGATACGAGTATCGAGGTGCAGAATGGGGACGACATCATTTTCGCTGGCTGGGGCAAGGAAGGTCCTCTTTTCGACCAGGGACCGAAGGGGCGGCTTCTGCTGGCGAAGTCCAAATCAACTGGGATTGATCATTGCAGAATAGAATGGTTGAATGCCTGGGATGAGAACAACCCTTGCGCATGCGGACCGAACATGTTTGACTCCGGAGGCGCAGTGCTGGTGGAGTTATCCGACACAACCTTGAGGCTCGTCGGTGTGATCACAACGATCACTTCGGGTGTCGATGTTCGCGGCTTGTTTGACCCTGAGTTTGAAGCTTGCTGTTCGGGTTCGATAGAGGGATGCGCTGATTTCAACGAGGATGGAATTGTGAATACCGCTGACATGTTGATTTTGCTCGCGAACTGGGGAGATTGTGGCGACTGCGAGAATTGCCCAGGTGATGCCGACGGCGATTGCCTCGTGGGCACGTCCGATATCCTCGTCATGCTCAACCAATGGGGTGGGCCGTGCCCTCCTCCCCCGTGCGATGGAGACCTCGATGGAGATGGAACGGTAGGCGTGGCTGACGAGTTGATTCTGCTCGCTAATTGGGGACCTTGCGCCGTCGGCTGCGAATGTCTGGGCGATATCGACGAGGACGGATTCGTCGGCGTTAGCGATTATTTGATACTTCTTGATAACTGGGGACCGTGTCCGTAAGTGTGGCTCGCTCGTCGTGATGAATCATCCGACACCCTGGGTCACCGAGGCGGCGGTTCCTGGGTAACCTACGAGAGCCGGCGCGAATTTCCTGACGCCGGAGCGATCCAGGCGGGAGTTCCGGACTAAAATAAGGTAGAGTGAGGGGGTAGGCTCGTGGCCTAACAACGGCTCCTGGCGGCCGTCAACACGACAACGCATGCGAAGGGAGGGCCGGTAATGGCGACCTTCACGGGTCGGATTCTCCGGGCGGCGAAGCTTGATGTGAACCTCTACGAGGAAGTGGAGGCGGACACCGGCGGGACCCGTCAGGCCATGGCTGTGGTGGCGCTCGGGAGCGTTGCCGCAGGCATCGGGGCGGGCGGCGGAGCGGGTCTCGGCGGGATGCTGATGGTGGTGGTGGCAGCCCTGATCGGCTGGTTCATATTCGCGTACCTGACGTATTGGATTGGCACACGGTTGCTGCCCGAGCCCCAGACCAGCGCGACGCACGGGGAGCTCCTGCGCACCATCGGGTTTGCCAACTCCCCCAGCCTCCTGCGCGTGCTGGGCGTGGTCCCCGGATTGCGCGACATCGTGTTCCTGGTCACCGGAATCTGGATGTTGGTGGCGACGGTCATCGCGGTGAGGCAGGCGCTGGATTACCGCGGGACTCTCCGGGCCGTGGGCGTCTGCGCCCTGGGGTGGCTCATCCAGGGGATCCTCCTCGCGGTCGTGCTCGCCCTGCTGGCCAACTGAGGGGCGTGCCCCTAGCACCGAGGCCAACCCGCACATCGTCGGACT
The DNA here is from genome assembly GCA_036475395.1 of Phycisphaerales bacterium. GTDB lineage: Bacteria > Planctomycetota > Phycisphaerae > Phycisphaerales > SM1A02 > JADFNO01. Next base: position 9,025 of record JAZFYE010000376.1, on the reverse strand, counting down.
TGCAAGTACGCCGGTGCGGGGGTTTTTACCCTCCATAAAAACGGCGCGTACTAACACCGTCGGAACACCGGGCGCTAAGAGTGTCACCGTCTCAGGAACAGGCGGTAAACACGGCGTGGCGGGATGTTGGCGAACCGCCCACAAGCCCCAATCGCCCGTGACACGGACACGTCGTCAACGGGGCGATGGCTCAATACGCCGTACATGACCGCCGCCACAACCCGCGGCTTTCGCCTGGGCCGCACTCGATACCCAGCCACGCGGCTGGCTATCGCCCCGACTGTCCATACGAACGCGCTGGCCGCGGAAGGTTTGCCGATAGATGTCGTCGAGGGACTCGGCGAAGGTCGTGGCGTCAAAGCGACTCGTGACGAGGTGTTGTCCAGCGCCGCCCAGTCGCTGGGTCAGGGAAGCATCGTCATGAAGCCGGAGCATGCCACGCGCGATTCCGTTCACATCGCCGCGTTGAACCAGCAATCCGCTGCGCTCGTCCTCAAGAAGATCAGCGATGGGTTGCATGGTGTCGGCGATGATGGGCACGCCTGCCGCCATCATCCACAAAGGCGCAAGCAAGCCGCACGGCGAATGACGAAGCGGCGTGGTGCGAGACGAACGAGCCACGACCAGCGCGGCGTCGAGCCCGGGCGCAACCGTCCACGGCTGGGCCAGATCATCCTCGACCACGAGCAGATCACCGATACCCAACTGATCGACCCATCTTGTCGCCTCGAGGCGCATGGCGGCGCCGTGGTGAACGATCAGCTTCACCGCCCGCCCGGTATAGATGAGGCGAACGGCAGCCATGACCGCGGTTTGAGCGTCGACGCGTGGCTGAGGTTCACCGACAAGTCCAACGACGAACGTGGTCTCGTCCGCACCCCAGCGGCTCCGAAGCATCGCTCGATCCTCCGGGGCAAGGCGTTGACGATCAACGCCCGGCGCGAGCGCGGTCAACAGCAACTGATCGACGCCGAGCGCCGCCCAGTCGCGCTGCAAAGCCGGCGTCGCCACAAGCACGCGGACGGCGCAGCGATTGATCCGCATGATCGCGCGCCTAGACACGGATGGTCCGGGCGGACTCGTGAGTGGTCCGGCGATGATGGTGTGCCAGGGCCTGGCCGTGGCCGCCACGACTGCCGCGGGCATCGTCCAAGCATGAATCAAATCGTACGGACCATTGGCGGTCTCATCGGCGCGAATGAATCGGGCCAAACCGCGCCGCGCCAGCGCGGTTCGCCCCAACGCCGCGGGGATGCCGCCGAGAGGTCGAAGACCGCAACGGGCGGCGAGCATCATTCGCGACGTGTCGCCGATGATCAGCACATCATGGCGGTGGTGATCAAGCCGGGCGACGGCATCCGCAGCGAGACCGAGCACGCACGCGCCGGCCTCGCAAGGATCCGGATCAATCAGATGCAGGATTCTCACCGCGGCGGATTCAAATGGGACCCGAGTTCGTCCGGAACGTGGCGATAGAAGACCTTGGTGATCTGATCAGCGATCTCGTTGGCGAGCTGCTCGCGGATGCTCCGACGTGAGGATGTGGTCCGGTAGCGTTCGAGACTGATCTGTCGCATCGCGACCTGCACGGGGTAGCCCGACGAACCGCGAAACCCGCCCTCCGCGGAGGGAAACAGTCGCTCGCGATTCGTTACGTCGATCACTTTGACCTGGCACGCGCCGATCGGGCGCGGAGTCACGTTGTCCGGGGTCAAGGAGAACGAGACCATATCGATGAACACGACCTGTTCGGCGCCGACCGCCCGCCCAATGGCGTCGATCGACATCTGCTCGCCAAACCTTTCGCGGCCCGCCACCGCCAGGGCGTCAGCCGGGCTGATCGTGGTGGTGACGAGTTTCCGCACCATCAACTCCTGCGACACCTTGTCGCCGATGAGCCGGCGCAGGCTCCGATCAGGAAGCAAGTTCTTGGGATCGTCCACGAAGACGACCGTGGGGCGATCGCTCAGCGCGTACTGCGCGTCGACCTTGGGTTGTCCGCCGATGAGGTATGCGGCCGGGCCGACGATATTGCACGACCCCAGCGCGGCGCCGGCGGCCACCACAAGGGCGAGCGTCATGACAGTTCGAATTGTGCGGTTCATGGGCAATCCTTCATCGCCTCCCCAGGTCTCGCTGGAAAGGCCCTCACCGGGAAACGATTATGGAGGCGGCGGCTTGTACTTATCAGGATACTTCGGCTCCAGGTGGGTATGGAACAACCACGCCGTCCGCTGCACGAACGGGCCGAGCAGACCGGTCCTGATCTGGTCTCGACTCGCGTGTTCCCGTCCCACGCCTTCGAGGTCGGGAAACCGACTCTCGACGTTGAAGCTATCGACGAACGTGTCCGGGTCGTAGCCGCCGCGCTCGATGACGCCGACGGTTGCCGCGCATGAGCCGTCCCACAGGTAACGATTGCCCGGCGGATGCAGCCGATACTCGTAGATGTCGACATGCACCAAGCGATCGACATTGAGCCGATCGGCAATCTCGCCGTACGACATGGACGACCACTGCGGGGTGCGGAACTTCCACGTATGGACCCGGCGCGGATCGACGACCCTCACGCCGGGCACCTCGTTCTGAATGCGCCCGGCCACGCCCGTTGCGATCACCAGCTCCAGATCGGGGTTCTCGTACATCGTGGCCATGTCGCACTGGACGAGGACGGCGACGGTGTGGTTCTCGAGGCCTTCATATTTCGAAAGAACCGTGATCTGCTTTTGGTACTCGAAGTTCTGGGCCATTCCGCCAAGCAGGCTGGCCGCCTCACATCCGCCCAGTGTCGAGCCGGTGAGCGCTATCAATCCCAGCAGTGCCCAGCGCGGTCTCATCATCCTAAGAGCCCCTTATATACGAGGACTTTGTAGACCCAGGCGCCTGTCGCGCCTGCCGCAAGAATCCATGCTGCCCTACGGCCCCACAGTGTGGCGAAGATCGATCCCACCCGCGAGCCGGTGACCGCGGCGTAACCCGCCACGAGCAGGGTCATGGCCGCGGCCAAGGCCAGGACCGCCCCCAACGGCTGAGCCCCGATCGCCGCGAGCAGGTTGCCGTTGGCGGCATGAGCGAACGCCGTGGTCATCCCGCACGTGGGGCAGGGCAGGTCCATCGTCACGAGCCAGCCACAGGTCGGCATGGCCGGCAACTGAGTGTGGGTGCCGACCCCAGTGGGCGATGGCTCCAGATACGCAGCGAGGCCGAGGATGGTTGCGGCGGCGAGCGTGACCACCACCGCCACGAGCCGCCGTCGCGTCGAGCCGGCTTGGCCCGCAGTGGCGACCCTCGCTTCCACGATCGTGATCGGGGGGGCCTGCATAGGTCTGTACGGTACCCCCGGCTCAGGGTGGAGGCAACGAAAAGTCCGGCCGCTACTCATCTTGCGCGTTGCTGATAATGCTGTAGAGGTACCAGCGCTGCTTCGTCACCCGCCCCGAGGCCCCCCGTGGGGCGTGCCGCTGGATGTACAGCTTCGCTCGTTGACCGGTATCCAGCCGCACGATGAACACCTGCCGGCGAAGGTATCGCTCGCCTCCAGCCTTACCCCCTTCCGGGGCTGACTCCTTGAAATGGTCCAGACACTCGACCACTTCGTACCGCCGGCCGCGCCAGGTGAACGCCCCCGGCAACGCCGCCAGACCTCTGGCCATGAGCTCCGTCGAAAACGACCCCGGCTCCGGGTCGATCGGCTCGGAGATGAACTCTTCCTCCTCGTTGGTGAGCTTCTGGATATTCCGATCCATTGCTGCGGCCATCAGCTCATTGTCGCCGCTGCCAGCGCCAACCACAATCCACTAGGCTTGCGTGATGCCCTGGATCGACGCACATCTCGACTTAGCGTACATGGCCTTGGACGGCCGCGATCTGCGCAAACCGTGCGAGGACCCTGATCAGGCGTGCATCAGCCTGCCCGATCTGCGAGAAGCCGGCGTCGATCTCGTCTTCGCCACGATCTTCTCTTCCCCGGGTCCTATACCCGAAGCGGACGCTCACGGCTGGGAGCATCCGTGCCGGTATCCATCCAGTGATGATTTGGACGCCGCCGAGCAGGCCGGTCTGTGTCAGATCGAGCTGTACCGGCAATTGGAAGAAGCCGGCGAGTTGAGCATCGTCCGGGCGCGAGCTGATCTTGAGCGCGACGCGCCTTTACCCAAGATCGTGCTATTGATGGAGGGAGCTGATCCGATTCGATCCCCGCAACATGCCCAACAATGGTACGACTACGGCTTGCGTTTGGTGGGGCTGACCTGGTCGATGGGCACGCGCTATGCCGGAGGCAACGCCAAGCCCGGGCCGTTGACGGCACAAGGGATCGAACTCGTCGCCGCGCTTGATGAGTTAGGGATCATTCACGACGCCTCGCACCTGGCCGATGAAGCCTTGGATGGGCTGTTGGAACACGCGCGCGGCCCCGTCGTCGCCACGCACTCGAATTGCCGAGCCATCACCGGCGACGACCAACGACACTTGCGCGACGATCAGATCAAAGCGATCGGCGACCGCGGCGGCGTCATCGGCCTGAACCTTTTCTCCAAGTTCCTCGTCCCCGATGGCCGAGCGACCATCGACGATTGCGTGGCCCACGTTCAGCATGTGTGTGAACTGATGGGACATCGCAACGGTGTGGGATTGGGCTCGGATGCCGATGGCGGTTTCGCAGCGAACGCCCTACCGGTCGATCTGGATCACCCCCGCAAGTACGGCGCATTGCTCGACGCCCTGCGCACCGCCGGCTGGTCGGACGATGATCGCCAGGGTTTTTCCTGGGAGAATTGGCTGCGGGTGTTGGAAGGGGCGTTACCGAAGACGCAGCGCGATCGCGAAGCCCCCCGTCTCAACGCATGAAATCGTGGGCAGGCGGACATTAGATTGGTGATCCGCATGGACAATCGGTGCAGCCGAACCGGGCTTTGAACCGTATTGGCTTGGTGGTGGTGACGACGCCCTTGGCTGGCTTGAGAGGGAGCAGCGATGGCAATCTGGAATGATCTAGGATCGATAGGCCGACCGATCGCGGGATTGGTCGGTGTCTTGGTGGTCAGCATCACTGCCATGGCCGGTGATGAGGGCGACTGTGTGGCTGGAGTCGATCCGAGCATTGGGCAGCCCGGGATGAATTCTTCGGTGTTTGCGTTGACCACGTATGACGACGGCACCGGCGAAGCGCTCTATGCCGGCGGATTCTTCACCATGGCCGGTGGCAGTAGCGCTGCACGGCTGGCGCGTTGGGACGGCAAGACCTGGCAGGACGTCGGCGGTGGTCTGGGCGGGCCAGGTGCTGCGAGCGTACGCGCTTTGCTCGTCATTGATGATGGCGATCATGATTCGCTAATCGTGGGTGGAAATTTCATCCAAGCCGGGAAGACAACGGTAAAGAACGTCGCAAAGTGGGATGGAACCGATTGGTCGTCACTTGGGGATGAGCTGATTCACAGGGTGCGTGATCTGGAGATCTTTGATGACGGAACTGGGCCTGCAATCTACGCGGCGACGGATATCGGCAACGAACCCGGCGGCGTTTGGAAGTTTGATGGTAAGGCGTGGTCCGTGGTAGGAGCGGGAATCGATACACCATTGGGCATGGTCCTCGCCCTTGAAGTGTTTGACGACGGATCAGGACCGCGACTCATTGCTGGGGGAATCTTCGGGTTTGCCGGGGATCAAGACGGGTGTTGCATTGCGCAATGGGACGGAAAATCATGGTCACCGGTCGGGATCGGGGTCAACGAGGGGGTTTATTCACTGAAATCATTTGATGACGGCAACGGCCCGGCGCTGTTTGCGGGCGGAACGTTCCTTGAAGCCGGGGGTATTCCCGCCATCAATGCGGCACGTTGGGATGGATCACAATGGTCGAACCTCGGCAACGAAGATCCTCAGGACTTCTTCGGGATTATCTTCGCGATGGCGATCTTCGACTATGGCGAAGGCCCGGCACTGTATCTCACTGGAGCCGACGGGTTCGGCCCGGAACCTATCTTCCAATGGACTGGCGGTCCAAGTTGGAACGTCGTCACTGATGAGTTGATCGGGAGCGTTATGGCGATTACGCCCTTTGATGATGGCAATGGGCCAGCGCTATACGTCGGCGGAGGTCTCTTGGAGGCTGGCGGAGAGGCCGTCGGCTTCATTGCACGATGGACGGATTGTCCACTGAATACCCCCGGCGATCTGGATGGCGACGGGGTTGTCGGGGCGAGCGATCTGCTCATTCTTCTGGTGAATTGGGGGCCGTGTGATGACTGTGATGACTGCCCAGCCGATCTGGATGACAACTGCACGGTGGGGGCGAGTGACCTGTTGATTCTGCTCGTGAATTGGGGGTGATGGAAGATGATCTGGCCCCGGGCAAGCCCGGGGCTATGTACTGCGCAGCGTCAGCGCTTCGGGGCGTTCAGCGGGGCGGCGTACCAGCCTTGGCGGCCCTCGACCATTACCGGCGTCAGGACGTGCAGGTTCAGATCGCTGGCGTGGAGGTCGGAGACTGTGGCCGGTGTATCGGTAAACACATGCGACACGATCTTGCCGGCTGGGTCGAAGTGATGATCGGGGCAGGCCATGGCAATCAACTCGCGGTGCGCCTTGGCCCAGGTTTCGACGATGCGAAGTTCGCGAAGCTGGGCCTCACGGGCCAGCACGTGAATCCGACCGGATTTGTCAACGCCGAGCTCGACCAGTTCGTGGCCCGGGCAGCGCACGGCTGGAAGTTCAGTCAGGGCATCGACGTATTTGGCCAGGGGCACCGGTGCGCCCTTTTCATCGGGCTCCAATGCGCGGCTGGGCGGTTTGGGCTCCACATCGATCGTCGGCTTAGGCGCGACCTTGATGCGCGCCGGCTGGGCGACCTTGGAGCGCGGAATCGCAGCGGGATCGACAGCGCGCGGCGTTGGTCGTGACGGAACCTGGACCACAGGCGGTCCGGGTTCAGCTTGGACTTGCCGCGTCAGTTCAGCCCGGTCGATCGCATCGTGGATCAGGTCCAAATAGACGCTGATGGTGCGCAACGGCTCGTTGGTGTATCGGCCGAAGTCGGCAGCGCGAATCGTGGGCTGCATCTGGCAAATACAGGCGGTCATAGGCAGCTCGATGCCGAGGAACGTGCTAGTGGTGCGGTTGAGGCGTTGGCGCATGCGTTCGGCGATATGGCGATCGGCCCCGAGCACGGCCAGGCCCATAGCCGGCAACTCGCACCCAGCGTGCTCAGCCGCTTCGACGAGATCTTTGATGAGTTGATAGGCGGCGACGACCGCGGCCTCATCGGCGCTACTGAGGATAGTTAGCCGATCAGCGCCGGCCTCGACAAGCTGCTGAAGCGGCGCATTGGGCGGGGGGCGAAGGATCCAGGTGTCGGCGGCGCGGGCCAGTTGCTCGATCGCCTCGGGGAGCGTGGTGTTCTCGGGCGGCGCCGGCGCGTACTCGTCGCTGGGGCGTAGAAGCAGCAACGACGCCACCTCCGAATCGAGCCGCAGCAGCGCCGTCGGGCCCTGGTCACGGGCGATGGCATCGGCATAGGGCGTCAACCACACCCCGGCTCGAACCGGCAGGTGACCGACCACCGCCAACTCGATAATGGTGTTGGTGGCGCCGAAGCCTTGGTCTTCGTCCGCGGCCGGCTCGGGCTCGGTGAGGAACAGTGCGGCTAATTCATCAAACGGATCATCGTGATCTGTCATGTCGAGCCTTTAGATTGCCCAACCACGAGGACGCTGTTGTGTTCACCGTACTCGTTGAGCTGGACGTTGGCATTGTACGGATCCGCCTGCCAGACGCCGTCGTTGACGAGGCGGTATTGGTATCGGCCGGGCGGAATGTCGACGATGGCGTGATGCACGCCGAGCTGGGGGCTGTACCGCAGTGGATTTGCGGTGGCGGACCAGTGGTTGAAGTCGCCGGCCACGACGATGCTGCACTGGGCGTCGCCCGGCTGAACGAAGCGAACGCCGTGTTCGGTCGGCCGGACACCAAAGGCCGGCGAGCGGGGCGTGGCCGAGGCAACGGCGGCGGCCGTACCAAGGGTCGTGGCTATCGCAGCGGGTTGCGGATCGACGAGTCGACTGGGGCGAGGCGCCTGGGCGGTCAGCGCTGATGTGGGCTCGTCGCGGGCGGCGGGGTCTGCCGCACGGGCCTGCTCCTGCTGCTGGGCGTCGCGAAGGCGCCGAGCCAGCTCAGCGGCGCGGCTTTGGCCCCGGGGAGTGCCGCTGGCAGATGGCGGCAGCCCCGAAATCGCCGGGAACGGCGGCCTGGACCCCGTCCGCCGCCCCGTCATCACTTCGATCTCGACGCCGCGCCGGGGCGGGTGATCCTCCAACCAGTCGGCAAGCTGTTCAAATTCCTTCGCGGCCGTGGACTGCGGGGCGTATTCGATCACCGGCTGACCGAAGCTGACGGCCTCGCGCAACACATCGTGCTCACCAATGACCACGGGCACGATCTGTCCGGCGAATCGACGACGCAGCGCGGCCAGGATGTCCGTAGCCAGGGTGGAGTCGGCATCGTAGAGCGTGGCAACGAGATGGCAGGCGATCGGATGGCCGAAGCGATCGATCAACTGTTGGATCGCCCGGCACTGCTTCTCGGCGCCGCGCAACGCGAAGAAGCCGGTCTCCACGGGGATCAACGTCTCCCGGGCCGCCCGCAGGGCGTTGAACGTCAACAGCCCAATGGTCGGCGGGCAGTCGATGACACAGCGGTCATAGCGACCGGCCAGCAACTCTAACACACGGACCAGGCGCCGATCGCGATCGGGCAGTTGGTACAAGCCGCCGCCGGGCGCTTCCAGACCGGCCAGCCGCATGGTGCTGGGCAGAAGATCGAGGTTGCCCGCGGCCTCCCACAGGAACTCGGACGGCTCGAGCTGACCCAAGTCCTCGTGTAGAAGAACCTCGCTGACACTCTTCTCCACGCAGCCTTCCGGCACGCCGAGCCCGGTCGCACAGTGCGACTGGGGATCCATATCCACCAGTAGGGTGCGTTGGCCGCGGTGCGCGAAGATTGCGGCCAGATTGATCGCGCAGGTTGTCTT
>JAZFYE010000375.1:0-2216 GCA_036475395.1 Phycisphaerales bacterium | reverse complement strand
GGCGAGCTGCTTTCGATCGAGTCGGTCATCGTGCCGGGCAAGGGCAAGGTCACCTCGACCGGCAAGCTGGGCGAGGTGATGAAGGAGTCGATTCAGGCGGCCGAGTATTACGTAAAGAGCCGGTCGGTCGACTTCGGCATCAAACCCACGGTGTTCGAGAAGAAAGACATCCACGTGCACGTGCCGGAAGGCGCGACGCCCAAGGACGGCCCGTCGGCCGGCGTCGCCATGATGACTTCGATCGTTTCGGTCCTGACTGGCATCCCCGTGCGCCGCAATGTCGCCATGACGGGCGAGATTACCCTGCGCGGGCGCGTGTTGCCGATCGGCGGCCTCAAGGAGAAGCTTCTGGCGGCACTGCGCGGCGGGATCACCACGGTGCTGATTCCGAAGGAAAACGAAAAGGATCTCGCGGAGATTCCCGACAACGTGAAGCGCAATCTCGAGATCGTGTCGACCGATTCGGTGGACGAGGTTCTCGAGCACGCTTTGGTCAGCAAGCCGAGCCCGATCGAATGGATCGAATCGGACGAAGTCGAGTCGGTTACGGCGGCTCAGGAAGAGGCTGAACGCGACGGCATTGTGACGCATTGACCCCCGCGTGGGCCTCCAATCGGCTTATCCACAGGTATTTTTGCGTTAAATGGGCCGTGAAGCCTTGATTTGCGCCCCTTTGCGCATTGACGAAAAGCGACCCGGCGATCTAGACTCCGAACCTCTCGTTAGCGGGTAACCCCGTTTTTTCCACTCCAAATTCCCAGCCATCCCAGGGGGGTGAACGTGAACAAGAATGATCTCGTAGCCGCCGTTGCCTCCGGCACCGGTCTCTCAAAATCCGATAGCGCCAACGCGGTCGACAGCGTGATCGACTCGATCACCGGTGCGCTCAGGTCCGGAGGCGAGGTTCGCCTCGTAGGTTTCGGCACCTTCAGCGTGGCGAACCGCAGGGCCTCGGAAGGACGCAACCCTCGCACCGGCGAGCGCATCCACATTCCGGCATCCCGGCAGCCCAAGTTCAAGGCCGGTAAGGCTTTAAAAGCCGCTGTCAACTAAAGCCGATTCATTCGACCGAATGCGTGCCGGTCGCCCTGGACTGAAACCCGTGGCGGCCGGCGCAGTTTAAGGGACCTTGCTGGGCTCAACGCCTTGCTGCAGGATCGGACGCGGCGTGGGCGATTAGCTCAGTTGGCAGAGCGTCTCGTTTACACCGAGAAGGTCGGTGGTTCGACTCCTTCATCGCCCACCAAGCTTTTCAATAGGTTAGAGAATAATAGGCCGGCTTTCCCAGCCTTCTTTTTTGCCTGGGGTGACAACTGGGGTGACAAGCTGCTATGTTGTCACCATGGCAATGCGAAACCATGGAACCGGCGGAACGCCCGATGAAAAGCCTTCCAGAGGGGCACCGAAGCTCTTTTAACATGGCGCCCAGGCGCCGCCGCGATCCCCTGCCGGCTCGGCCGGCGTTTCCGTGTTGCCAGACACCAGTCCGCCGCCGCTTCCTTGCGCCGGCCGGCAGGGGACACCTCTCACGATGAACGTCCGTGAACTCTGTCGCCTATTGAGCGACGACGCCGAGCGCCCGGCTATTACGAGCCTTGAAGCCTTTTCGCGGGAAGCGCAGGATGACGACTATGGTGACATCCCCTTCGACGCGGCCGCGACTGGACAGGCCGAAGTTGATCGAGAAGCTGCAGCGGGCCAGCCAGGACTCGCGGCTGAGCCCCGAGTCGAGGGGCAAGGCGCTGCGATCAATGTGGGTGCTCCAGAAGCTGGAGGCGCGCCGGCAGGCCAAGAACTAGCGGCAGAAGCCGCACCACCTCCCACCACCGACACTACCGACCAGGGCGAACAAACCGTCACTCCCGGCGCCGAGCGCATCTCCGTCCGCGAGCAGACCAACGGCAAGCGGTGATGGATCATTTCGCGAACGTCAATGCGGACGGCTGTCGGTCGGTCCCCGGCTATCATCGAGCACCTGATACGTTGCAACCACGGACCCTGTTCGTGTTTCACCACGCAGGACGGCTCTGGGAATTTCGCTGTTCAAAACAAACCGATATGGCTTTCCCTCAATCTCCTGATGGCGAAGCGTATCCAGGAGTACTAGCGTCTCTGGCACTCGGTCTCCTGTTGCATTCGGTTCAAGCCATGTGCCGACGAGCCACCATCGCCCTTGGTGGAAAATGGTGTCGATCAGGTGTGAAGAGCCCTGTTCG
>JAZFYE010000374.1:0-4245 GCA_036475395.1 Phycisphaerales bacterium | reverse complement strand
GCGGCGAGCGAGCTCCGATGAATCCGAGTTGAACGACACGATCACGCCAACATCGTGCATCAGCGCGCCGTTGTAGGGAATCGCGTCCATCACCTCGATCTTGTAGGCCCACCAATCACTGAAGGTGCTTGCCCCCGCCCCGTGGCTGGCGATCGCTTCGGCAACCTTGTACCCCTCCAGCACGTGTTGAAATGTTCCGATGGTGAACCCGAACTCGTCCGCGACGCGGATCAGCATGAGGATTTCGTCCTGGCGATAGCTGTGGCAGTGGACGAGACGCTGGCCGTTGAGTATCTCGACCAGCGTGTCCAGCTCGAGATCACGCCGCGGCGGCATCGTGCGGGCTCGCTGCTCCTCAGACATGCCCAGGTATCGATCCCATTCAGCCCGATATTCACGGGCAGCGATGAAGCCGTCGCGGATGAACGTCTCAACCCCCATGCGCGAGTTCGGATACCGCGAACGGCTTCGCGTCACGTTCTCACCAAGAGCGAACTTGATTCCGGCGATCGCATCGGTGACTCGGAAGTCCTCGGCGGTACCGCCCCACTTCAACTTGATGACCGAGTTCTGCCCGCCAATGGGGTTCGCCGAGCCGTGCAACTGGTTGGCCCCGGTCAAGCCACCGGCCAACTGACGATAGAAGTTGATGTCGTCGGGATTGATGACATCGCCGATGCGGACCTCGGCCGTGTTGGTTTGGCCCATCTCGTTGACGCCGCCGCTGATGCCGGTGTGTGAGTGGCAATCCACCAGGCCGGCGGTGATGTGCTTGCCCGCTGCGTCAATGACCAGAAGATCGTCTGTGTCGGTGTGGGCTCGGGTTGGACCAACGTATACGATCTTTGCGCCGCGAACCTCAAGCTCGCCGTCTTCGATAATGCCGTCCGGGCCGCTCGTCCAAACAGTTGCGTTGATGATCAGGATGTCCTGTGCTTCAGGCGGCTGTGAGAATCCGTAGGCGCCAAGCGGATAGACCAACTCCTGTGGCGGCATTTGGAAATCTTCGTCATCTTCCTCGGACTCGTCCTCATCGTCACTGCCTGTGAAATCGAAGGCGGTTCGGTTGGCCGAAAAGTCGAAACTCATTTCACCGGCTTTCGTCTGCCCGGTCATCGAGTCACCCTGCACCTGGGCGTGAACCTCAGCCGAGAACTCGTCGCTCTGGACGGTGAACGTCAGCGACCCGTCCGACTTGTTGAACGAGCCGTTGCTCACGTCAGCTGAGAACATGGGCGACGTGAGGCTGCCGGCGACGGTTTGGTCCTCCTGTAGCTCGAGGATGAGCGAGAAACTACTCGACTCAGCGGGCATCATGTCGGATTCGAACTCGGCGCTCCAGATTCCTGAAAGGCCGTCATCGGCCTGCTCGTCGGTGTCGTTGTCCGAGTCATCAGGCGTCGTTTCATCCTCGATGACTTCGGCAGACTCGTCGTCCTCGTCCTCATGGGGCGAAATTGTGAACGCAAAGCGCTGGCCGTCCGGCAGGGCGCCGTTTCCGACGATGGCCCCCTCAGTCAGAACGCCACTAAGACGTACATAGCCTTCGGTGTCGAACGGTCTGCCATCAACGACGAACGAGATCTGGTCCTTTTGGACGACGACCTTCTTGGCCTTGATCTTCTCGTCGTCAATCTGAACCGTGACTGATTTCTTCGTCGTATCGACCCGGACTTCGCGCGTAAGACCGAGGTCCGTTTCAAGGGTGCCGGCGGAGACCATCTTGATCTGGGGTTCCTTGGAGATCTCGTGCCGGCGGCCGTTGATCCAGACATCGCGGATCTTGGGTTTCTTCTCGAACAGCGTGCCCTCGACAACGACGAGGTTGGCGGCCTTCCCGGCCTCGACGGTCCCGATGATGTGGTCGAGCCCCAAAAGCTTGGCCGGCACCGTCGTGAGTGCGGCGAGTGCTGTTTTTTCATCTAGACCGTACTTCACAGCGCGGCGCAGGTTCGGATAGAAGTCACTGCGTTTTTTTAGTCGATGCGTCGTCAGGGCAATAGTCGCCCCGGCTTCGACCAAACGGCGCGCATTTGTCGGCGCCTGCTCCCAAGTCATCAGTTCGCGGAGCGTCACACGCTCGGACGACGACAGTGCGGAGACGCCCGGGCGATCCGGGAATTGCAGCGGGACGATGATCGCAACGCCCAGGCTGACGATGTCATCGAGCCGCCTGAATTCGTAGCCACTGCCGAGGAGGACCAGATCAAGCTCGAACTCGCGAGCCAGCCGGTCGGCGCGCAGCGCATTGTGCTCGTCGGACACCTCAAAGAGAACGGCCTGGCGACCGTTGACGACCTCCTCCAACGCGACCAGAGCATCGGCGCGGATCGGCGGCTCGTTGCCCTGCGGATACTCCTGCCACACTCGGCGGCAGGCGGCATGCCAATGGGCGTCGTAGAACGTCTGTCGCAGCAGGGCGATCGCCCCCATAAGCGAGCCGGGATAACCGCCGCCACGGTCGAACCCGGCCGCCATCATCGCCTGTCCGTCGTACGCCAGGGCGTGCTCGTCTTTATCGGCGAGCGCGATCACCACGCCGCTGCCGCGCAGTACACCCTGATTGGGGTAGACGGCGGCGACCGTGAAACCGAGCGACCGCATCTCCTTGCGCAGGCTTTGTGGAGGCAACAGTTCGTCTGCAGCTGACCACTCCGGATGAACCTTGGAGTTCCAATGTGCGCCTGGTCCGCGTTGGATCGAGTCGGGTTTGACCATTACGGCCGCATCGATCAGGCCGGGATAAACCGTCAGATCGTCGCCCGGCCACACGCGGGCCCCGAGCGGAACCTCGACGTCCTGGCCCACGGCTTCAATGACGCCGTCGCGGATGATGATCGTCGCCTTCTCGATCGTTCGGTCGGGTTGAACGACGACGGTCGCACCGGTGATGGCGTGGGTGCGAACCTCAGCCGGTCGCACGCCGTTGACCGGTCCGGTCTGCGCCACGGCGGGGGGGGCGATCGTCAGGGCTCCCACTGCGATGGCGACAAGCAAATGCTGCATCTCGAGTCTCCAAAACAAAGATGGGAAGCGTGGATGTTAGCAAACAACAGCAGATATTCAGGCCGAACCCGTGCAAAAAAGCAAGATCGAAACAGCGCGGAGTGTTTCGCAGGCTCTGCACGAAAGCTGTCGTTGTGAGCGGTTGCGGGGATAACGGCAGCAGCCGAGCAGGCACCGCGACCCGGACGATTCACGACGGCTGCGGTTGCGCGCGCCGTGCAGGCCGGTCCAGGCCAGCTCTTGGAGATTTTTTTCGCTGTTCTGCGGCCGTATCTCATCGTTTTCTACATTTCGGACGTCTCGGCGCGCGCGATTCGCGCCTCCGGCCCAAGGGTGAACGATCCACCTTTGGGAGATGCCAGTCGTGGAATTCCAACTCGCCCCGTTTCAAGCGATACCGATTACCGAGCCGTTGCTCGAGTTGCTCATCGAGCAGCACGAGACGATCAGTCTGCCGCGTTTTCAACGGCTGTGGAACTACTACCGAAATGCCCTGGCCGAGCCCGACGATTTTGGGGGATCGACCGATCCGCCGGCACAGATGGTCGGGCTTCCGCAACGGCTGTTGGTTCTGAGGCGCGTCGGTCACGACGATCGACTCCAGCGGGAGATCGTGATCGAGAACGATATCGGCTGGCGCATTCACACGTTGGTGGACTTCATGTTCCCCAAGGGGCCGAAGATCGTGAGTCGCGCCGGCAACGCTCAAACTCGCGCCGAAATAGAAGCGATCCTGGAGGCGACGCTCGAGGCCAACGGCGGCGTAAGCCTATGGCAGGACGCGGCCCTTTTGGGTTCGATCTATGGTCAGGTGGATTTTCTGGTCAACTCGAGCCGGCTATCGCACCTCGCCGCGACGAGATCTCTTAGTCCAGCTGGCGGCGCCGCGTCGTCCGGGGCTGCCCCGTCTAAACCCCTGATTGACGACCTGGCCATACAGATCGGGTCGAGTGTGCTGATTGAGACGGTCGAGGCTCCCCGGGCGATTCCGCTGCTGAGCCAAACCGACTTTCGTCAACTCGACGCCTACATCATTCACTATCGCCAATTCATCAACGATGTCGAGCGTGGAGGAATCCTGGCGCGTTTGAGCCGCGCACTGACCCCACGCTTTCGAAGCGGCGCCGAGCGAGCTTCCATCACCGTCACTGAGATTTACTCTGCAACGCATTTCCAAAGGTACGAGGACGGCGAACTCGTAGCCGAGTCGCCCAACCGCCTCGGTCGCCTGCCGGTGGT
>JAZFYE010000373.1:0-33361 GCA_036475395.1 Phycisphaerales bacterium | reverse complement strand
ATCGACATGCTGGGACCGCGCTGAGCGGGCTGAGGCCTATACTCACCACCGCTCGGGGCGTTAGCTCAATTGGGAGAGCGCTGCCTTTGCAAGGCAGAGGTTACCGGTTCGAGCCCGGTACGCTCCACTGCCCCAGGGGGGCCTCCGGGCGTGGCATCAACGCAAGCCCCTTCCATCGGGCGTCGGGCGACCCCAGAAACTACAGGGCAGAACGGGCCTGGGCCCGGCCATATCGGACATCGGCGACGGGAATGGGCGGTGCCAACCGCCGCCCAGCCTTCGGACGACCGGCGCAATCGGCGCGATTGGTGCGATCGGCGCGGCCGATCTCATCACGCCGCAGACCGTTCAAACGCCGCCCCATTCCGCTCGATACCAAGCGATATGCAGGAGATGGCCGAATCCTCAAACCGCCGTCACGAAGTGTCCGCCGAGCGCCGCTCGCAGATCCGGATCCGCCAGGTTGAGCTGCAAAGTAGCTTGGGCCCGGTGTTGGATATCACATCGGCGGGAATTCGGGTGATGTGCCGGCGGATACCCAAGGACGAGGTCAAGTTCGACCTGAATACGACGGTGGATCCCCTGTCCGTGCGGGCGGAAGTCGTCTGGGCCAAGCGGTTGGGATTCCGTAAGCACGAGGTTGGCCTGCACTTCACCCAGACCAGCCCGGAGCTCGACAATCTCATCCGCTGCTGCTGCACACTCGACGGCAAGTCGTTCTGGAACCCGCCGTCACCAATCAAGGCGCCCCGCTAGGGGAGGTCCACCCCATCTTCGCGCAGCGTACTCCCACGCGCGGGCGCGAGGCTGGCGCCGATCCGAGCAATACCGCCGCGGATGCACCGATCCGCCCGGTTCCCGACATAACTGTGGACATAATCCCGGGATCAGCACGTCATCACCACCGCCGCCGCTCTGAACGAACTACGCGACGTCCTGCGGAACCATGCGTAGCTGCCCTGAGAAACTGCAGGGCACAACGGACCATATCGGACAGCGGCGGCGGGAACGAGCGGTGCCAACAGCCTCCCAGCCTTTGGCGGACCAGCGCAATCGGCGCGATTGGAGCGATCGGCGCGGCCGATCTCATCACGCCGCAGATCGTTCGAACGCCGCCCCGTTCGGGTCGATACCAAGCGATATGCCGGAGATGGCCGAATCCTCAAACACCCGTTACGAAGTGTCCGCCGAGCGCCGCTCGAAGATCCGGAACCACCAGGTTGAGCTGCACTGTAGCTTGGGCCCGGTGTTGGATATCACATCGTTGGGAATGCGGGTGATGTGCCGACGGGTACCAAAGGAGAACTGGATCAAGTTCGACCTGAATACGAAGGTGGACCCCGTGCCGGTGCGGGCGAAAGTCGTCTGGGCCAAGCGGTTGGGATTCCGTAAGCACGAGATCGGCCTGCATTTCATCGAACCCAGCCCGGAGCTCGGCAGCCTCATCCGTTGCTGCTCCACGCTCTACGGCAAGGTGTGCTGGAATCCAGCGTAATGAAGCTGACCATTCTGCGACAAGGTGAATCCGCGTGAACTTGCGCCGCAAGCATCGTCAGGACAACACACAATCAGATTTGTCGCCGAACGACCACGACGACCAGCGGATGTTCTTTGAGCCGCAACGCGGCATGCAGCGCGAGACGAACCTCAGCGACCGCCGAACACCCGCGCGGCTTCCGCAGGAGGACTTGGTCAGCGATCTGGGTCCTATCCTGGACCTGTCGATCGGCGGCATGCGCGCGCTGTGCAAGCGTCGCCGCGAAGGCTCGCTGAAGGTTCGGCTCTGGGCGTTCCAGTTCTACATGAACCTCGATGGGCAGGTCGTTTGGACCAAACAGCTCGGCTTCCGCCGGCACGAGATCGGCGTGCAGTTCCTCAACGTCGATGACGACACCGCGAAGATCCTGAGCCGGATCTCCGCCATCCACCGCATGCGCCGAGCCATCTGAGACCCGATCCGGTCGCCCGGCGATCACTGATCGAATACTTCCTTAGCGCGCGCCAGCAGGGCGTCGCGAAGCCGGCGGCGAGCGCCGTGCCGCTTCGCTGCGATTGGATTGATCTGCGCATCAACAGACTCATCGGTTCAGCGAATCGTAGGCTTCATGCGATCCGCCGTACCGCGGATCAACCGAGCCTTGGCGATGACATTCCCATGAAAAAAGCCCACGGGTGGAAACCCATGGGCATTGGTTCCAGTTGGTTCTCCGCGACCGGCTCGCCGAACCAATCAATCAATTCGATCGATCGGCTGAGGTTCTTCCTCGTCGGATTCTTCGATGAAGGCTTCATCTTCAAGGGCAAATTGGCTGTTGGGGAACTCCGGGTCGGGGGCGACGCCGAGCTCTTGTATGAATTCCCTGTCATCAACAGTCAGCACGACACGGTAGGTCCCGGGCGCGACGGCAGGGCCCCGTCGTCCCCCGAACCGCCGGCCGCCGCCAAATCCGCGTCCCCGTTGCGCGTCGGCTCGTCGCTGCGGGGCAGGCCGGCGCAGGTCCCAGCCGACGTGATGCAGACCGGCGTCGCCGGATGCCTCCAATTCCCGAATCGTTTTGCCCGCCGGATCGGTGATCTTCAGTGAGACATCGCGCGCCCTGTCATTCAGTGAATAGAAAAGTTGCGCACCTGAGGGCGGATTCTGCCCGATGAACCGCCGAGCCGTGCCGGCGCCGCCGCCCGGTCGGCTGCGCCACTGAATCGCGGTGTTGGGCTTGTACAGCTGCGCGTCGGCCTTGACCGTCTCGGCGCTCATCTGCCGTAGCGCGGTCACGTCGAGCACCCAAAGGCTTCGCCCGTGGGTCGCCGCGACAATCTCGCCGGCCGTGGTGTGGATCGCAATCTCATGCACGGCGACCGTCGGTAGATTGTTGTTGAGCTTCGTCCAGGTCTCACCGCGGTCGATCGAGACCCACGCCCCGAACTCGCACCCAAGATAAAGCACGTTCGCGTTCTCAATGTCCTCGCGAATCACACGGGTTGACCCGGCTGACGTGGGAAGGTTGGCGCGGAGCGATCGCCACGTCTTGCCGTGATTCTCCGTCACGAAGACATACGGCTCATCATCGTCGAAGCGATGGCCGTCCAACGTGACGTACGCGCGGCCGGCTTCGTAGCGCGAGGCCTCGATCGAACTGACCCATCGCGGGCCGGGGATCAGTTCGTTGAATGGTTTCCAATCGTACTGATCGTCGGGTGCTGCGTCGGCTTGTTCTTCAGCTGCACCGCCGGGCGTTTGGGAAACACGCTTGGCGTCGAACTCGGCGGTGAACATGCCTCCGCCGCCGACCAATTCGCCCGTCATCTGCGAGCCCGTGATCGTCGCCCCGTAATCGACAGCCCCGAAGTCACGCTCGATCGTGAAACGAATCTTGTTGGTCTGCGGATTGAATCGACCGTCGGTGACGTCGCCCTCGCCGAAGTTCGATTCCATGGTGCCCGTGACGGTCTTGCCGTCGGCCGCCAATCGGAGCGAGAGGGTGAACTCGCCGGAGAACTGCTCCGTCGCGAAGCTGGCCTCCCAGGTGCCGGTGACGGGATCGTCAACGACCGCTGTTTGCTCGGGGCCAGCTTCCGCCTCGGCGGTTTCAACTGTGGCTTCCTGTTGCGCCTGCGCTTCAGTCTCCTTCGCAGCTTCTTGCTTCGTATCGGCGTCTACGTCCTGCGCTTCGTCCTGGGATTCGGTCTTCTTCTCGTCCTGAGCCTCGGCGCTCTTTTCGTCTTGAGATTCGGATTCTGATTGAGTGTTCGACTCATCCTGGGGATCATCGGGTGACGGATTCAGCCCGTTGCCGTTGGTATGACCATTGGTCGCGGCGGTTGTGTCACCGTTGGCAGTCGGCGGCGGATCATCGCTGGTACGCTGCGGAGGCGGCCCGCGCCGGCCGCCGCGCATGCGGTCGGACATCGCCTTCAGTTCGTCTTCATCAAGTTCACCGTCACCGTTACTGTCCAAACGATCGAAGAACTGAGCCATGCGCTGCGGCGCTTCGGACTTCTGGATCTTGCCATCGCCGTTAGCGTCAAGCCGCTGGAGCATCCCGGCCAAAGATCGGCCTTGGCCTTGGCGACGATCCCGATTCCGCGCCGGCGATTGGGCGGTTGACGACCCGCTTTGGGCGGCGGGCTGGACCTGGGCGACAATATTCTGATCGGATTCGGTCTCTTCCTCGGACTCCTGTGGTTTGGGGACCAGCGACGTCCATTCATGTCCGCCGTTGGTCGTCACCCACAGCGCGCCGTCGGTCGTGCCCACGTACAACACATCCGAATCGACCGGCGACTCCGCCAGCGCCGTGGCGGCGCCCTTGTCCGTCAGCGTAATCTCGGGCGAGATCACCTTGAGATTGCTGCCGCGATCGAGCGAACGGAAAACGTAGTTGCCCGCGTTGTAATAGATGCGGGGGTTGTGATTGGAGAGAATGAAAGGCGACTTCCAATTGAAGCGATATCGTGTGCCGCGCGGGGCCCGGGCTCGGGCGGATCCACGCTCGCCCGTCGCCAGATTCCGCCGCCCGAAGCCGCCGTTTTGACTTTCGTAGTACACCCAATCCGGATCGTCGCGATCCACGGCGCAGACGAATCCGTCGCCGCCGCCGACTCTGAACCAATCCTCGTTGATGGGGCCTCGGCCGTTACGAACGCGGCTGGGTCCACCCCAGCTTCCGTTGTCCTGGAGCCCGCCGTAGACCTTGTAGTTGCGGCGGGAGTCCACGGTCACGTGGTAGAACTGCCCGATCGCGAAGTGATTGAGGTGATCCCAGTTCTCCATGCGATCACAGCTGAGGAACAAGCCGCCGTCGTTTCCGAGCAACATGTGTCGGCCGTCGTTGGGATCGATCCATAGTGCGTGGTGGTCGACGTGGATGCCGCTGTTGCCGCCGTCGGCGGTGAAGGTCTCGCCGCCGTCTTTGGATCGATACAGCGAGATGCCGAGGACGTAGAGGTGATTGTTGTCGCTGGGGTCAACACGAATCTCGCTGAAGTACATGGGGCGAGGGTTGACGGAGTTGATGCGCGTCCACGTCTCGCCGCCGTCGGCTGATTTGTACACGCCGCCGTAGTCGGCGCCGTCGGGGCCCTGTTGATTCTGAACGTTCTCACGTTGGCCGCCAAGTCCCGAGCCGAAGGGGCTGCGCTGCCGGCGTCTTCGTTCTTGAGGACGGGCCTCCTCGGTTTCTGCGTCCTCCTCGGCACCGGGGCGCATCGCAAAGGTAACCTCGAGGTCCACACTCTTGCGCTCGCGCGAGACTTCGATCTTGACGGTGTCGCCCGCCAGGCGTTTGCGAACTTCCTTCAACAGATCGTTGTAAGAATGGATCGTCGTGTCCTCGACGAAGATGACAATGTCACCAACCTTCAGCTCGGCTTCCTCGGCGGGGGTGTCTTCGGTGACTTCGGTGATACGAGCGCCGACGTCGGCGTCTTCACCGCGCACGCCGAAATAGGCTGCGTTCTCCGGCTCCTTGCCGATCTTCTCGCTCTCCACCACCGCATAGACAACATTCGGATCCTTGCGGTAGTAGTCCAAGCCGATGCGGCCGAGCTTCGCATTCGGAAGACCATTGGTGACCTTCGCGAACGTCTGCCCGCCGTCGGTAGTCTTGTAGATTCCGCCGCCCTCGCCCCACTTCACGATCGGAGAATTGGCGTCGGTGGCGTCGCGCCGCCGCTCATACGTCGCCACCAGCAGCGTATAAGGATCAGTGGGGTGCATCTGCACGTCGATGACGCCGGTGTTCTCGTCAACGTAGAGCACCTTGTTCCACGTCTCGCCGCCATCTTCGGTCTTGAACAGGCCACGTTCTTCATTGGGGCCCCACAGTCGGCCCAGTGCGCCGACGTAGACAACGTTGGCATTGATCGGGTCGATGGCAATCGCGCCGATCTGGAACGAATCCTTGAGCCCCATGTTGGTCCAGGTCTTGCCGCCGTCGGTGGACTTGTATACGCCGTCGCCCCAGGAGACACTGTTGCGCGGATTGGATTCGCCGGTGCCGACCCAAACGATGTCAGAATCGGACTGCGCTACCGCGACGGCACCGATGGAGACGGTAGCTTCGTGATCGAACTGATGCTCGAAGGTGATGCCCGCGTTGGTGGTTTTGAGCAGACCGCCCGAAGCGCTGGCGACCCAATAGATGGTCGGGTCTGCCTCGTAAACTGCGATGTCGGTGATGCGCCCGCCCATCACCGCCGGGCCGATTGATCGCCAGGTGAAGCTGTCGATCCACGAAGCCGGCAAGGTGGGGTCTATCTGCGGCAGGACGGGCTCCGCCGTCTCAGGCTCAGGCTCGGTCTCGGGCTCGGCGGCCTGCGGTGCCTCGGCCACAGTCTTGACGGGTTGCTCCGCCTCAGCCAGAATCTCCCCAGGCGGCTCGGCCTCGGTCGGCGGAGCCTTCTTTGCCGCAGGTTGGGCCTCCTGGGGCGGTGACTCCTGCCCCCGCAAAACCGCGACAAAGCCAAAAACCAATGCCAATGACACGACAGATGCGGTTGATGTGCGCATCGCTCCGAGCCCCTTGCAACAGAGGCGGCCACGGCTCACTTGTCGCAGGGCCGCCGTTCCTCGATTCCTGACGCTCCGAAGGCTCCAGAATACTGCCACCAGCCTCCAGCCACAACGCCCAAGGGCCGAGTTCCGGCCGGTCAAGGACGCTGAATCCGAACTGACCCCGAGTGCCGGCCGTCGCGAGGGCGAATCCGGATATGGTGGGGGCCCATGGCGATCTCGTGTGATACCCCGGAGCGGTCTCCCAGGAGCGAACGATGAGCCGTTTCATTTGTGGTTTTCTGCTCGTGGTCTGCGTACTGATCGGATGTGCGGCGACGCCGGCCGTTCCACCCCGACCGGCCTTGATCAATCACGTCGTCTTCTTCAAGCTCCAGAATCCGGCCACGGCCGAGGAGTTGATCGCCGATTGTGATGAGCACCTGGCGCTGATTTCGGGGGTCGTTTCGTACTACTCAGGCAAGCATTTCGACGTCGGGCGGGAGACCGTCGATAGCGACTATGACGTCGCCCTGTATTTGGGATTCATGAGCCAGGACGACTACGAGGACTACCTCGAGCACCCGACGCACATCAGGATGGAGTCGAAGTGGCGGCCGCGCCTCCAGTGGATGCGCGTCCACGACACGATCGACCGGACGAGGTAGGGAGGGGAAGGCATCGTGGCACCGTGGCGTCGAGGCATCGTGGCATCGTGGCATGAAACCTCTCATCCCCGTTTAGCGGGTGACGCGCAGCGCCCCGGCCCTTCGTGCCTTCTTCCCCCTCTCTCCCGCGATGCCTTGATGCCTCGATGCCTTGATGCCTTCTTCACCTATCCCCGATTGGCCAGCAGAATCAGTAGATCACTGGCGCCGACGGCGCCGTCCAGATCGGTCGTAATGTCCTTCGGCACGGTCGTGTTGTCCGCGTGGTCGATACACGGCGACCCGGACAGTGCAGCGTGAGGGTCCATGAAACGACGAGGCCCGCGTGTGTTTTCGTTTGGCGAGCTATCGCCAGTTCATGATCCGGAAGAACCCTTCGCGCTTGGCGATTCGTTCGGGAAGTTCGAGCAGTTTTTCGCGATAGATACTCAGCGCGATCCCAACGGCGAAGACCAAGGCGCCGCCGATCGCCAGGTAAACGCCAATGGCCACCTGAGGTTGATATGCAATCGAAGTCACCACCATGATGAGGTATAGCGTCAAGGACCCGCCGCCGAACACCGTCGTCGATTTGATCTGCCAGCCCAAACCGCTCACGAGCATCAGGATGGTGATGGCGAGAATTCTGTAATCGTCGTACGTGGGCAGCATTGAGACGGCATCGGCAACGAAGGGAGAATGGATCACCGCCACGAGCAACGGCAACGTCGCCAAGGCACTTCCCAGAAACAGTCCGAAGCTAACCATGTCGTCCTGCGAGTCTTCGGCTTCGCGAAATCTCGCGAGATGACTGGCAATCAGCATGGCCAGTCCGACGACGACGCAGAAAATCTCCAGCTTCTCCCAGCCGCTCAGCTCAATGAGCCATTCGACGGTCAACGTGAGAAACGTCACCCCAGCCAATGCGACCGCCGAGGTCATGTATAGCCGCCGCCAACCACCACGCCGAACGAGCCAAACGGCCACGATGCTGGCGATGGTGGTCATCACCAGAGCCGAAAGTCCGGGCCAGTCGGTAGCGCGAGATGCCAGGCGCGTGAGTCCCTGCAACAGCGCTGCCAGAAACGCGACCAGTAGAATCGCGTTTCCGCTTTGAAAAGCGGTCAGCCCCCTGCCGCGCGTCGCCAGGCCTTTTTCACCGCTGCCCCGGTAAACAGCAATCTGTTCGATCCCCAGCGATCGCGCGGCCGCTAGGGAGGCGATTCCGAGAACCGCGAACAAGATGGTGTGGAATTCATCGGGAATGTCCCAGTATCCCATGAATTGCCACAAGGCTCCGCACGCGGCTGCCGCTGCAAAGTAAGCGTTGACGCTTCTTCGCCGGAAAATTCCCGCCAGCGTGTAGAAGACGGCCGCTTCAGCGAAGACCAAGCCCAGTAGCAGATTTCCGATCTCTCCCGTCACCGGACGGATCACCGCCCCGAACATTTCCAGTGATCCCATCAGGACATGGATCAGGATCACCGCTGCAGCAGTATGCGCCACCCACCCCAATGGCCTTTCCTCAAAGCGGCCCCGCCAAAACCTGGAGGCCATGATGTAGCCGATGGGAATCAGCATCAACAACGGGGCCTGCTGATACCACTCGGTCAGTCCAATGCCCCGAAGACGCAGCAGCCCTGCCGCCGCCAGAATCACACCCGCGGCGCTGAAAAAGAAATAAACGGCCGACTGCCCAGGAGACGTGCGACGGGACAACCAGGCCGAAGCGCGCGTGCTGATCGCCACAACCAGCATCACGACCACGAAGAACCAGCCGGTTTGGGATTCGGAGGGCCAGCCCACAGTTTTTGCGGCATCACTGGTGGCACCGACGTGCAGGATCCATCCGATCAGCAGCGGCAAGCCGCTCAGGACGAACCCCACGGGAGCCGCGACTCGACTGAGTTGGTCGCCCTCTTTGGCGAGAGAACTTTGCACCAGGTTCGCCCCCAGAGCCACGAGGGCCAGGACAAGGATCACGCCTTCCGCTTCGAGTTTCCACCCGACGAGGGTCACGATCGCCCACAACAGGCTGAAGGCCGCCAGATAGATGTAGACCCCCACGCGCCGGACCACGATGTCGGAATAGAGATAGACGTAGGTCCCCGCCAGCCACAGTCCCCCCGCCAACATATGGCTTTCTGTCAGCAGATTGCCGGTCAGCATATTTCCGACCCATTCGCTGCTCAAGAGACTCGCGGCAGAACCGGACAACCATCCGAGGGCCTGTGTCCCAAGCAAAATAATCAGCGAAGCACCGATTTGCGCATGACCGCTCCAGAACAGGGGCATTCCGAATCGGCGGCGCCCAAATTCACCCTCATCCGGCGGAAACGCGCGCTCCGCGTGGATCGAGATCAACCCCATCGCCATGAAAAACAGGCTCAGAGCCGTCGGATCGCTCACCACTCCCAACTCGGCCAGCAAGAGAAGAACCGTCAGCGTGACGCCGCCTTCGACCGCGTAAATGAAGAGCGGATCGCGAAGCACGTAGACGGTCGCCGCGTACAGCAAACAACACACCACGCCGCCGATCCACAGTTGATCCTCCAGCATAATGAGATCCTGCGCGTGGTAAAACCAGAGATTCAGCGGGGCAATCACGCACCCCAAGAACGTCAGCGCCTGACCGGCGACTCTGAATCTCGTCTTCAGCACGAGATACCAGCCGGCACCGAGGATTGCCAACGTACCCGCACCCATCGCCACGGCCAACACGACGGGGTCCTTGAAGATCCCGAGACTCGCCAGCCAGATAACCAGCCCCAGCACCCCCAGCCCGCCGCCGATCATAAGCATCCATTGGATGCTGCGCGGATCCAGCAGTCCCTCGAACATCCGGCGAAGCACCGGTCGCTTTTCTTCGTTGGGGTCTGCAACCGCCGCCGGGGGATCGAGGAATTCAGTGATCTGCGTTGGTAGGGCGCCTATCTGACTCTCGGTGCTCGCCGCCGTGGCTTGATCCGGCTGCAGTGCTTTCTCAGGACCTGCAACGTTCTGCCACAAGATGGGCACACGGCGCGCCTTCCCGAAAATTCATCGCGCGCTTTTAGCCGTGCCCCGCACGCACACTGAACCTGGATCGTCATCGGCTGTCTCCTTGGGCAGTATTCATCGCTAAGGGGCCTGCGGCACCATCAGACGGTCTGGTCTACTGTCACTTCCATGAGCGCCAGGGGGGACAAACAGCGCGCAGACCACGAGCCGGTGCCAGCGGCCACTCGGCGCGGATCTCGCCGAAACTTCGTAATCGTCCATCGAACGGCCTCCTCTCGCCGTAACGGCCGCACCCGCGGCCGTCGGTCAGGCGGCCCCACGACGCGCTTGGCAGTATACCACGGGCAGGGCGTCGGCACGCTCAGTTTCCCACAGAAGCTCGGATCGTGGGACGGATGCCGGGGTGGGCGGCGGCACGTACGGGCGGCCCAAGCGCTCGACCACGCGCTCCCGCCGCAGTTCCTGGCATTACTGGGATCGCGAATGCCCGAGCGGTCGCAATAGATCTGTCTCATACCCACAACTCGATACGGAAACAGCTCAGCCGGCATGACTCCCGCGCGCACCGCCGGGTCGTGGTTCATCACCGCGCGAGCCATCACTGGGTGCTCCGCGACTGGGAGTTCGAGCGCGATTGATGTCGCTCGCTACACTACCCCGCCATGAGCCGAAAGAACCCGAGGACGAAGAAGCGCAAAGGCCAAAGCAAGGGGAAACGCAAGCAGAAGCGCCGCAGCCGGCGAACCGCGGCCAACAGCGACAAGCACGAACTGTATGAACTGTCCGTGCAGGATACCGAAGCGGAATGTGAGTTTATCGACCAAGTGTGGAAGGAGCGGCGCCGGCGGGTCGCGCACCGCCTGCGTGAGGACTTCTGCGGAACCGCGGCCACGTCCATCGAATGGGTCAAACTCCGCAAGGACAACACGGCGATCGGGGTCGATATCGATCTGACCGTGTTGAAGTGGCGTGAAGCAAGGCTACCAGACCGCCTCGATCCTGAGCAGCGCAAACGGTTGACGCTTCGTCAAGGCGATGTGCGAACCGTGCGGACGCCGCGCGTCGAGTGCGTTCTGGCGATGAACTTCAGCTACTACCTCTTCAAGACGCGCGAGGCGATGCGCACGTATTTCAAGCACGTGCGATCGTCACTCGTGAATGACGGAATGTTCGTGCTGGACGCCTATGGCGGCAGCGAGTCATTCGAGGAGCTGGAAGAGGACCGCAACGTCAAGGGTTTCACCTACGTGTGGGATCAGCACGCCTACAACCCCATCACTGGTGATGCGGTCAACTACATCCACTTCCGCTTCCCCGACGGCTCGCAGATCAAGAAGGCGTTTGAGTACGACTGGCGGCTATGGACCCTGCCGGAGCTACAGGAGCTACTCACCGAGGCCGGGTTCGCCAAGGTGACGGTCTATTGGGAGGGCACCGACGAAGAGACCGAGGAAGGCAACGGCGAGTTCAAGCCGACCACCGTCGGCGAGGCCTGCGAGGGGTGGATCGCCTATCTCGTAGCAGAGAAATAGGCGACCGTTCCATGTCGGACAAGAGGCGATTCGGGACATGCCCCATCTCAGACCGTAGCCTAGGCTGTAGCGGTACATCATCGCAGTGCTTTTTGCGCTTCTGAAACCGCACAGAGGGGGCGACACCATGTCACCGATTCAGGACCGGCGATTCTCGAAGGTTCACAAGAGAGAGACGCTTCAGCAGGACCGTGACGCCGGCGAGCGCGCCGCGCGGATGGAATACATCAAGCCGACGGTGATGTTGCTGCTCGGCGGTGGCATCGTCGTAGGCTACCTCCTGTCGTCCGACGGCGTAGGCAGCGCCCTTCTCTATGTCCTGGTCATGTCGGTCGAACTGATCGTCGGTGTTGCTGGTCTTTGGGCGGCGTCCGCGATCTGGCTGGGCGGGATGGGACCCTTGGGACTGGGCATACTGCGCCTCGCTGGAATCTATGCGATGACGGATATGATCACACTTTTCCTCGGTGAACTGGCGTTCGTCGGCTGGTTGATTCGACTGGTCTGCTATGTGGCCATGCTCGCCTGGCTGTTCGACTTGGATCCTGCCGATTCGATTTTTCTGGCAATACTCACATTCGTGCTGAAGATCGGCGCCGGTTTCACACTCGGCGCCATCTTGGCCGGCGTGCTGTGATTCGTCCGACCGTAGCGATCACCAGCGCCAGCGGCCGGACCGAGCACTTCAATCCGCGGCCACCAGGTCACGCGGCGAATCGCCTACAATCTCATCCGCACAGGAACCCAAATCCAGAACGTGTGAACGCTCGGGATGGTCCTCATGACCGGCATACTGAACCTCACAAACATCTCGCTCCCGATCGCAACCGTGCTCGACGAGCAACTGGAGGAGGTGTCGCTGATCCTTGAGCGCCAGCTCGCCAGTGATCTCTCGGCCGTCAACGCCTTGTGCCAGCACATCGAGCAGTATCAGGGCAAACGGCTGCGGCCCATGCTCGTGCTGCTCTCGGGCCTGGCGGCAGGGCACGCCCCGTGGGACGGCTCGGGCCTCACGCACAAGCATCGCGTGGTCGCGGCCGTCGTCGAGCTGATCCACATGGCCACCCTCGTCCATGACGACGTGCTGGACGAGGCCCAGATTCGCCGGCGCGTGGTCACGCTCAATCACCTGCGCGGCAACGAGACGGCGGTCATGCTTGGCGACTATCTGATCTCCAACGCCTTCCATCTGTGCTCGTCGATCACGGAGCCGGCGATCAATTTGGCGTTGGGCGAAATCACCAACACGCTCTGCACGGGCGAGCTGCTGCAACTGCATCATCGGGACGACTACGACATCGACGAGACGACGTACCTCGAGGTCGTTCGACGTAAGACCGCGTCACTGATCGGGGAGTGCTGCCGACTCGGGGCGATGCTGTCCAACGACGACGTGACGGTCAGCGAAGCGATGTGCCGCTTCGGCACGCAGTTGGGGATCGCGTTCCAGATCCAGGACGATCTTCTTGACATCACCGGGGACGAGAACATCGTGGGCAAGTCATTGGGCAAGGACCTCGACGCTGGGAAACTGACGCTGCCGCTGATCCGTTGTCTGGCCGTGGCCGACGAATCGCAACGGGCGGAGGTTCTGGCCTTGATTGCCAAGCGCGACGCCGATCAACTCCGCCGCCGGCTCATCACCTGCGGATCCGTTGAAAAAACCCGTGAGCAGGCAACTCAGCTGGTCGAGGACGCAAAGACCGAGTTGGGCTTTCTGGCCCAGGGCCCGGCGCGGGAGCTTCTCCGGTCGCTCGCCGACGCCGTGATCTCTCGCCAGTTCTAGATGAACTGCACCGGAGCTTGGCAGTGCGCGTCGCCATGGCACCGGCGTCGCTGCCGCGCTGATTCGTGCCCGAACAATCCAGCTCCTGAGGCGGTTGAAGGTTTGACGGTCCCGCGCGCTCGTTTCCGGCTCTGCGAAGATCGATAACCCCATAAGGAGGAAGTCATGCTCTTTGTCTCTCTGGCCTTGGCGGGCATAAGCCAGCTCACACTCCAAGTGACGATGAACGACCAGGTGCTCGCCGGCGATACCACATTCAAGGTGACGGCGTCGATCAAAGTCCCCGACGCGCCGCACGGAATCTGCTTCTCGCCGGACGGCTGCCTTGCGTATGTAGCTTGTGCGGGCGCCGACAAGATCGCGGTGCTTGACTGCACGAGCAATACGCTCGTCGGCGAGTTAGACGCCCAAGCCGTGCCGTTGGATGTGATACTCGCCCAAAGCCGCGACGCACTCCTCGCGACACAGTTCAGAAGCGACGCTCTGCTTCGTGTACCGCTCGATGGGTCAGGCGCCACGGTGCATGAGACCTTGCAGCCTGCGCCTTCGCTTTTTTCACCGATGACCAACGACGGCCGGCGCTTCGTAGTGTGTGAAGAGGCCAATGTCGTTTATGAAATAGGCCCCGACGATGCCACGCGCCGATCGTGGACGACCGCCGATCGCCCGTACCCCGCCGACGTCACGAAGGACGGCATCCTGGTGTTTGTTCCCGCCCGCGACGCCTCAGCGGTCACGGTTATCGATACGCTCAACAATCAAGTCGCCGCCGAAGTCACCGTGGGTGAGCGCCCCCAGGGCGGGGCCATGACGACGGACGATGTGAATTACATCGTCGCCTGCGGCGGATCGAACGAGCTGATCTACATCAACACAGCTTCGTTTGAAGTCGTCGCGACAGTAGACGAGGGCGTCGGCCCGAGACCCTTCGCCGTCACACTGACGCTGGACGGGCGATTCGGCATCGTGAACAACGCCGGCGGAGATACCGTCTCGATCCTCGACGTAGCCCAGAGACGGATCGTCGGCAACCTGACCGTCGGCCGGATGCCGATCGTCGTGCGCGCCCATCCCGCTGGACAGCGCATCTACGTGGCCAGCGAAGGTAACCATACGATCAGCGTCATCAACATTCAGCGCGAGCAGGAGTCTTCTACGGCCAAGGCAAAGACCGAGGTTGTGGTGCTCGGCATGATTCACAGCGGGCACCGCACAAGCAAACGGTATTCCGTCGACATGGTGAAGAACCTCATCAGACATATCAAACCGGACTACATCTGCGCGGAGATCCCTCCGAATCGCATCGACGCCGCGATGGGGCAATTCAGGCGCGACGGCGTGATCACCGAGTCGCGCGTGAAGGTCTTCCCGGAATACGTCGACGCCATCTTCCCATTGCTCAATGAAATGGATTTCCAGATCATCGGCACAGCCGGATGGACCGCCGAGATGAACGACTACCGCCGGCGGCGGCTGCGCGAGCTCTCCACCAACCCCGCGCGGGCGTCGCAATGGCGGGAACATCAGGCCGCCACGAAGAAGATGAACGAAGCGATCGCCGCCATGGATGGCGACGATAATCCGCACGCAATCCACACCAACGAGTACGACGCGATCGTTGATGAGGGCTTGAGAGGTCCCTATAACACCTATTTCAATGATGCTCTCGCCGATGGCGGCTGGGACAACATCAACGCCAAACACTATGCGCTGATTGCCAAGCACCTCGATTCCGTCTGCGGCCAGGGTAAGCGCGTTCTGCTAACATTCGGCGCGGGACACAAGGGATGGTTCCTCCGGGAGCTGCGACGACGCGATGACGTGACCTTGCTGGAGGTCGGTCCGTTCCTAGATGAGATTCAAGCTTCGAAATAGTTTCGTCTCGTCCGACCAAATGAACGAGGAACGATGGTTCAAGTGCAACGACCGGTGCTGAACGAGATTCGCGCCGCCGCCGAGCGGATCAAGGAGGTCGTTGTCAACGCGCCGCTGATGCCGCTCCATTCATTTGAGGACCGGTCTACGATTCTGTTGAAGGCGGAGATTCTCCAGGCGGTCGGCTCGTTCAAGATCCGTGGGGTGTTCAATGCGGTGGCGTCTATGTCGCAGGAAACGCGCCGGCGCGGTCTAAGCACGGTCAGTGCGGGCAACACCGCGCAAGCGCTCGCGTGGACCGGTCGGCACTTCGGCGTGCCGGCGCGCAGCATCATGCCGGACAATGCGCCGGTGAGCAAAATCGAAGCGGTGCGCGCTTACGGCGGCGAGCCGATTCTCGTACCAACGAACGAAGTGTTTCGCTACTTGCGCGAGCATGGCTGGGAGAACGAGCCGGATGCGTTCATCCATCCCTGGATCAACCGCGACCTCATCATCGGCCACGGAACGATGGGGTTGGAAATCATCGCCGAATGTCCGGATGTCGAAACGATCTTCGTGCCGGTCGGAGGCGGCGGGCTGGTCGCCGGCGTCGGCAGTGCGGCCAAGGCGCTCAAGCCGTCGATTCGCGTCATTGCCGTCGAACCGCAGGGGTGTCCGTCGCTTCATGCCAGCCTCGAGGCGGGCCGACCGGTTTCGGTTGACTGCGACACCATCTGCGACGGCGTGGCTGTGCCGTATATCACGGAGGAAATGTTCCCGTTGCTGCGCGACCTCGTCGATGACGCGGTGCTTGTTTCCGATGATGCGGTCAAGGCGTCGATGCGCCGGCTCGCCACCGCCAACAAGATGATCACAGAACCATCCGGCGCGCTGGCGCTTGCCGCGGCGTTGGCGATCGGCGAAGAAAAACGAGGCCTGAGCGTCTGTATCGTCACCGGCGGGAGTATCGACCCCCGGAAACTGGCGGCGATCCTGGGCGATGTCCAGCATGTTGAAGCGTGAGGCCGCGCCTGACCGAGCCCATTCACTGGCGCGAGTTTGACGTCTGCAGCAAAGCCCCTGCAATCCGGAAACGGTCGGTCTTAAGTCCGATCGGCAGGTTTTAGGGTAATCCCGGGGGCACGTTGTAATGTCGATCCGCATACAATGCTGCGATAAAACGCGACACAGAGTGCGCCCTACAGAAGATACAGGGCTAAGCGCGCCTCTGTTAGACGATCCAGAGACGTGTTATACTGACAGGAAACCAAAGTTCCGCATGTTATGCGGATCAGTCTAATTATTGTTAGGTTGGCGCAGCACTCAGCGAGGTGAACAAGAAGACATGTTCCAGATCGACATTATCATCTGGTTACACTCTCTCCGTTCGCCTGCGCTGACTTGGTGTCTATCGACCGTATCATTTCTCGGGTACACGCCGGTCTACGCCGCACTAATACTGGTGTTCGCTTTCGGCATCCGCCTGCGTCCGAGCCTTGCGGTTTTCCTTGGACTTCTATTGGCTGGAATCCTCACAAATACTTTGAAGACCGGCCTCGCCCTCCCCCGCCCAAGCGATATCCACGCTCGCGCAGGAGAGCCGGGGGACGGCATCCCGCCCATAGCGGTAGTAGAACAGGGTGCAGCCCCTAGCTTCTGGGCTCTACCGACTTCCGAGGCTATCGCCGCAGCGCGAGGACGACCAGAAACTAGCTACGGATTTCCCTCTGGACACGTCTCTTCGGCAGCGGTTTTCTTCCTCGGCGTGGCGCTGTTTTTTCGCTCGAGATATAGCCTGCTTTTCGCAATCTTCTGGATCCCTTTAATGGGGATCTCAAGAATGTACCTGGGGCGGCACTTTCTCGCGGATGTACTAGGCGGTGTGACGGTCGGTGTAGTAGGAGTTTTAGCTGCTGCCTTGCTGCTCCGCCCGTTCGTGGTGCACCAGCCGCATCGACCGACCAGGAGGGCGGCTCTTGTGCCACTGGTTGTCGTCAGTCTCCTCCTTCTGCTCGTTACGCCATTCGTTTCCATTCTCGACGCCGAGAATGTGGGGCGACTCGTTGGCCTCGTCATTGCGTATGTCGTATTGGCCGCGACAGACCTACCATTTGATAATGGCTCCATCTGGCAGCGTCTCGGGCGCGTCCTCATAGCGTTTGCGATAGGCATAGCAATGAGTCAATCGACAGGCGCCTTCTTCGCTGCAGCAGGCTGGGAAGACACGCGTCTCGGTGCTCTGGCTGCAGCGGCGCTCGTCACTGCTGCCACCCTAGCAGGCACCGTGGCAGTATCCCCACGTTTACGGTTGTGTGTCGCCGCCTAACAATGGTATGCAGCTGCTGGCGCTGCGCGGCGCCGCCACCTCGCCCCTTGAAACGTGACGTATCGGGCGCGACGAACTACCTTCGCGCTCGTGGCGTGTTGCCGCGGGCCGATCGGTCCACCACTCCACATTACGCTCCCTGCATGTTATCCAACGGCGCCTAACCAAGCCCTGTGTACCAGCGGAAGTTTGACCTATGCAGCAACCCTACAGAAGATACAGGGCTTAGCGCGCCTCTGGCAGACGATCCAGAGGCGTGTTATGCGGCCAGGAAACCAAAGTTCCGCATGTTATGCGGATAATTCTGATTATTGTTATATCTCCCGGGGCACTCAGGCAGGGACGAATTCAGAATGAATCACTCCAAGGCGTTTGAAACGGGTCTCGACACCCTTTTCCGTCGGTACACAGAAAAGCTGCGCCGCGAAGAGGGGAAAAAATCAAAAGGCCCTGTACCGAAAATTGACCGACGCCGTCTCGAGCGCAGGATCGAGCGACTCGTGCAGTTTGCGCGAGATTCGGAACTTCACACGCATGGTCGCGCGACTTTCGATGAGGCAGTCAGAGAAAAACGCCAATGGCACCCCAAGCGCGGTAAGGGATGGGGGGTGGATGCCAAGAGACAAACGCTTCGGAAGTGGTACGATGACAATATCTTCGGCCGAAACTACGTGTACGTATTCTGGGCGCGGCGAAAATGCATATACGTGGGGAGAACTGGTGCTGGTGAACGACGCCCACAGGCCCATTTTGAGAAGTTCTGGTTTCGTTCGGTTACGCGAATCGATACGTACATAGTTAGTGGGAAGCGAAAACTACCGATGGCTGAATGTCTCGCGATGGACCTTTTTCACCCCACGATGAACAAAGCCAGATCTGCTCAGCAGAAATGGCGGAGCCGCTGCCCAGTATGTACAAAAGAGGTGCGGATTCGTCGACGCCTGAAGCAGCTCTTTCCTTTTAGGACGAAAGCGACGACGGGCTCGGCTATGCCCCGACATAACATCCGGCTTGAGCAGGACGCTCGCAAAGCTCGCGCCTCTCAGCTAGGTCGTTCCCGGCGTCGGTCTGTCTCGCTCACCGAACTGTCCATGTCGAGGATCAGCTTGTCCAGGGAGCGGCGTTGGCGAACGTGCGAAGGTGTAGCGCCTCCAAAATACGCTTGGATTTGATCGAGCAAATATTATCTGCTCCGAGCGGGTTGGCCGGGTATCCGCCACGTAACACCACCCGCTAAAGAGAAGGCTCGAAACATGCAATCGACCGCTGGAGCGCCACTGCGTCTGACCTTCCTGTCGGCAATCATGTTCCTCCCGTTGATTGTCTTCCTGGTGCGCCTGCGCACGGCTGACAAATCGGATGCGTACATCGCTGCCGTCAATCAGGACACCAGGCCCGAACAACTCCAAAAGAGAGTCAAGACCTTCGTGCAGCCTCGTCCGGACGCACCGATACACGAAATGAACATGCGCGTGCATCGGACGCCCGGGAATCTGCCGATCGTCGATGCGTTGAGCAGATCGTAGTCAACCGCGACGAGGGACACTGCCGGATCACGTTCCGTAAAATCTCCACGCCCGCTTGTGGCTCGCTGCTTGTTTCAACAAACATCGCCCAAACGAATCTATCGATCTGAACCGTGTGATTCAGAGCGTGCCAAACACGTCAATGGCAAAGTCTGTATTCAGACGTATGAGCGGCTCGCCGTTGGGCCACTTTGCACACGACCATCGCAAGACGCCCTCGCAGGCACCAGTCGCCTGTCATCAGTAGTACCACTGGGAATCGGGGATTACCGGTCTCAATCGAATTCTGTCCAGATTTCGAGTCAGCTCCTCACCAAATCAGCATATACTGGCAAGTGGAGGTCTACTTGCAATGAAGTTTCCGGTACAACTACGGGGCATCTCGACGCTCGTCGCAGCGCTGACCTGTCTGATTCCACTCTTTTTAGTCTCAGCCCAGCCGTACGACTCTGCGCAGTCATAACTGGTATGCGTCAAACTCTCCTGTGATCTGGGTCTGGACTGGAAACCCCTCGAGTTCATCAGGGATGCTACGTTGTGTCTGTTCGTCTCTCAGGTATACGACAATTGCATCGTCACCGATCTCGTTTGATCCGATTCCAATACCAACAACCCCATCGATGGCGAGCAGGGCGGTCTCATGTTTCATTCTAACGCGTTCGATTTCAGATTGAGGCATAATATCAGCTTCCTCATCCTGGCCAGAGACATCCACTTCTTCCAACTCCTCAAGTTCTAGGTCGTCCCGTGTGTCTTCCTCAGGCGGATCATCGAACTTCAAGTCTCTACGACGGCGATCCTTCATATCATCCATCTCACGCATCTCTTGTTACACGCCTTGTAAGACGTGTCGATCTGAGCCACGACCACATGAATATCATGCGCGACAATTTGGGTATGGCAGCAAGTACTATTCTAGGCAGCTACAGATTCATGAGCCTTCGAGTAAACGAGCCGCCCCTCAAAAAAACGCTGGGCGGCTCGTTGCCATCTTCGGCATCCTTCCCGGGCCAGTCAGGCTATGTATGCAACCTGATATCCAAAGACCGCAGAACCCTCGGAATCTTGTTAGCGATCGTAAGGCCGCCACCACCTGCGAAGAGTAATCCAACCGGATTTCGTCGACGATCCCATGTCCAGATGAGTGAGCCGGAATCTCCGCCGGCACTGAACGTCTTGCCAATTCCACGGACAACCATCTGGTCTCGGAAGAAGGCCCGTCCGGCGCGCCCGTAATTTATCCATCCACTCCAGGAGCAGTCGACAATCTGGCCTCGCGTCAGTTGGGTCGTGCGCCCGGATTTACCGACGAGCATTCTTCTGCGACAGCGAACAGGCCGGCTCCCGACACGAAAAAAGCGTCTTCGACCTCTTGAGATATAGATCAACTCCTTGCGAACCCGCTTGGGCCAGGCCCATCCAGTAGCGCAATCGACAAAGTTAACTCTAGCCGCCCCAAACTTTATTGTGACCCAGCGTTCCAGGAGGGCGATGCGATCTCGGGGATTCTTGCCTCCATCGGCAGGCCCCGGCTGCAGAATAGGATCGAGACAATTCGCCTGATTGACATTTGCCAGGACATGGTTGTTGCTCAGTATCAGAAGACGACGACGACGATCGCCATACTTGCCCTTGTCACAACCGCCCAATCGCCGCCGCGCCCTGGCAAGGCAACCGAGGGTACCCGCTGTGATCTTGAAATGCCCAACCGAAACACCTCCGGGTGCGGGACGAATTCTGAAACGGTGAGGCTGAGCGTCGATTGGTCCAGTTACGATCACATTCACCGGAACACGCTTATCGCCTGCCGCCTCTGCGCCAATTTTGTTGACGAGGATCGACTCGACGTCCTTGGACTCAATCGGCTCCATGACATAGACATTCAGCACCGGCGCGCCGGGCTCTACGTCCAATGTGCAGCACGAGTCTTCCTCAGCCATGCCGAACCCAACACCTACGATGCTCCCAGCACCCTCGCACATGCTCTCGGCCTCGATCGAACTCGCATGCGATTCAGAAGTGCACAGCTGATCTTCAATCTGCTGTTTGGCCTGCGTAATGAGGTCATCGTCAGCCGTTAGCGCCTCGTCATCGTCCTCCTCCAAATCCCCTTCCCCAAGGAAGTCATCATCGTCACCTAGAACTGATTCGCTTTGCGGCTCATCGAATTCCTCTCCAAAATCATCGACATCCTCTGTCTCGGCGACTTCCGGCGGTGACTCGAAACCGTCGTTCTCCGCTGACCCGGAATTCGTTGACTCGTCAATGTTCTCATCTGACATCTGTTGCTCCTTCCATCGTTCTCAAACTCATCGCGCACCCACCGTGCCCACTACGTTTTGACTCATCCTCAAGAGCCTGCAAACGGTCGCCTGAGGCACTACGAAGCGTGGCAGGTGAACGTGTTGATACACGTCGCTGACTTCTTTCTCTCTCATTAGCCGCAAAGCAACGCGCTCCCTGCTCACCAATAGGTGACAGTTTCTCGCATCCCTCCTCGACCCTGCTTAGATCGAGACGGATACTGCGCAGGGATCGCAAAGAGCTTTCTCGGCATGGCAGTCTGGTTTTCCCGCGCATCCGCGTCTGCCACGCCTTGCTCAGTTGCCGCCTTTCCCTCTAGACATGTTGATACGGAGGCTCAGATCGCCCCAAATACGCCGGACCGAACATGTAATGGATTCGTCATTCCCGACACAACCTTTAGCCGCTGGCCGGGGGAGCTGGGACACGCGGTCACCGGTCATGCTGGGGATCTGATGGATCAGTTGGGAGTAAAGGTTAGGCCATATCCGTGGATCGTTAGCTTGGCCTTCTTGGGCGGATCTTTAGGCTTCTCGCGGTACTCAAGGATAGCGATCGCCTTTCCCAACTTCGGCTTCGGTTTGCCTTTGCGGAGTAGAAGAGTTAGTCCTGCCTTGTGGTGGTTGATCACGTGATAGTACTGGTTATCTGATGGCAGAAAAAGCAGACCTGACACAAATGTCTTGCTTGATTCCACTGGATCAGGAAACAGCGTAAGGCCGTGAAGGCACCAATCCCCCAAGACTTTGAATGGCTTAGAGCAAACCTCGAGCGCATAGATCGCTTTGACTTTTGCCGTCTTGCCCTGGTCGAGCGTTGTCAGCCAGATCAATCTTTCATAAGCCTTTTTGGGGCCGTTCGCCTTTCCGTTGGTCTCTTGTTTTGGAATGGGTACGCAGTACGTGACGCTCGTCCCATCCTCCTTCTTATAGGTGTACTCCCACAAATGTTCGCTTTCGTCCTCTGCTGAATGTTTCTTTACAAACTGTTCTGCGAAGAGTATGTACGCGTCGTACACGGTTGCATTGCCGATCACTGGTTCGCCGGAGACGCTAATCTCATCCCCAAGCGTGACCTCGCCTACAACCGTGATATCGTTACGACCAGGCCCTTCAATAATGATGTTGTTGTCGCCAGCCACTTCCGTGTTTTGATTGCCGGCCTGGATTTTGCCGAACACCTGGTCGCGTGTCTTGCCTTGTAGCTTCGAATAGTTGACATGGACAAACGCGCGGCCGGTCTTGATCCGAACAAGGTTGTCTCTAATCTGATCTTCGTAGAGGTCAACCAGATGTTCGCGGATGAGCCTCTGCTCTCGCACCGCTCGTTCGGCGGCGCATCCACCCAAGGCGGCCAAGCAGACGGAGATGAGAAGGACGAGGCAGGCCGCGTGGCGTTGATCGCTGGGGTTATCGTTGTTTCTCATGCGCTACTTCGTTCTCCGATGAATGGCGAAACCGGCGACCGAACCCGGTTTTCAGGTACCACAACCGCCTTCCGGGATACGGATCGTCTTGCGACGAGTGACGGCCGGGCGTGGCCGGTTTCCCGTATCGAATAGCCGTCAACTGCGGTATACTGTGCTCAGAAAATAGAGCGATACCTCTGGAATGGATCGATGGCAGCTGAGCAGCATAAAGGAACCGTCACAACTCTCTTGCACGATTTGCGGGAAGGGCGTGAGGGTGCCGCAGACGAATTGATGGCAATCGTCTATGACGAATTGCGGCGCATTGCGTCACGTTTCATGGCCAAGGTGCCCAACTCCGATACGCTGCAACCGACGGCGCTTGTCAGCGAGGCCTACCTTCGATTGCTCGGCAAGACCGAGATGGACTGGCAGAATCGTGGCCAGTTCTTTGCGCTGGCGGCGCGGGCCATGCACGACATCATCGTGGAGCAAGCCAGACGACACTCGGCCTTGAAGCGCGGCGGCAATAGACAGCGTATCTCACTTGAAGATACCGAGATAGCACTTGAAAGTCAGGCTGACGGCGTGCTCGCATTGAGCGAAGCTCTCAGCAAGCTACAAGAAGTCGACTCGCTCGCTTCCGAAGTCGTGATGCTCCGGTTCTTCAGTGGCTTGACCCACGAGCAGACAGCGCTCGCGCTGGATCTTCCCCGGATAAAGGTAAGGCGCCAATGGCAGTATGCTAAAGCCTTCTTGTACAAGGAACTGGAAGCGCAGAACCATCGCTCCTAGGGGAAACGCGGGCAGGGAGCTGAATCAGCGGCGAAAGCTGAGCGACCGAGTGTTCTTCTCGAGTATCTTGCGGTATCTCGTCAGTATGTGATCATGGAAGACTGGAGACTACGGCCTTAGGGAGATGCGGCGCTGTTGCTCGTTCCGCACTGTCGGTTCGCCTCGATCGCTGCCTCTGTCTGACACCGCGGGATACCTATGATTGATGCCCAATCGGCAAAGGATCATTTCTTCGAAACAGTCGACCTGCCTTCTGAGCAGCGATCGTCCTATCTTGATCAACACTGCACGGAACCGGACCTCCGAAACGAGGTGCAAGCGTTGCTCGACGCCTACGACAAGTCGGAAGACTTGATGTCGAGGTCTGCAAAGGAATACGTCGAAGCTGCCGCCGCTGAACAGGGCGCATCGGCGATGCCGGGTCGAATCGGCAACTTTCGTCTTATCCGTGAGATCGGCCGAGGCGGTATGGCGATCGCGTACCTAGCCGAAGATGAAGAGCTCGGTCGCCAGGTTGCTCTGAAGATTCTACCTCCTGCGTTCAGTAACTCAGAACGAAGTGTTGCACGATTCCGACACGAGGCAAGAGCGATTGCCAGTCTGTTGCACCCCAATATCGTTCCGATCCACACTGTCGGTGAGGACAACGGGATTCACTACATCGTTATGGAATACGTCAAGGGAATCTCTCTTGACGACAGACTGAAGGAACTGAGGAACGTTCTCGATCCGGCAGGCCGATCGACCCGTACGAAATCCAGCTATCTGCAAAGCACCGTCACGCTCATCGCGCAGGTGGCCGACGCGCTTGAACACGCCCATCAACATGGGATCATCCACCGGGACGTAAAACCAGCCAATATC
The DNA here is from genome assembly GCA_036475395.1 of Phycisphaerales bacterium. GTDB lineage: Bacteria > Planctomycetota > Phycisphaerae > Phycisphaerales > SM1A02 > JADFNO01. Next base: position 8,826 of record JAZFYE010000373.1, on the reverse strand, counting down.
CTGATCGACCAGGATGGCGAGCCGCGCCTGGCTGACTTCGGTATCGCCAAGAATCTTGCTGAAGAAGGTCTGACAGACCCCGGTTCCATCACCGGCACGTGCCGATACATGAGCCCCGAACAAGCAAGCGCCGCCGGCACGAGTATCGATCACCGAACAGACATCTTCTCGCTGGGTGTCGTGCTCTACGAATCAATAAGTCTTCAGCTCCCGTTCGACGGTGAAACGCCGGAGCAGATTCTCAGTCAGGTCATCTCCAAGCGGCCGCGCCGCGTCCGCTCGTACAACCCCACCATCTCACGAGACCTGGAGACGATCTGCCACAAAGCGATCGAAAAGGATCCCAAAGATCGCTATCAGACCGCAGCCCATCTTGCGGCAGACCTGAGGTGTTACGTCACAGGAACCCCAATCTTGGCACGGCCGCCGAGCTTGCTGCGCCGAACGAGGCATGTTCTGCACACACGACGCCATGCGCTGACTCTGTTGATCGCGGCACCGGTGGCGGCGGCGGCCGGTGTATTTGGGTACATGCGGCTGATCGATGATCGTCCGAGGCTGACGGTCAACGGCGATCCGCGAGCCGTTGTCGCCCTGCTGCCGATCGACGTGGAGTGTGATGTTGTCAAACAAGCGGTTCAACGATCATCGATCAAACACTGGCAGGGCAGACGAGTTTCAGCGGGCTACTACCGTATCGTGGTTGAAATGCCCGGCGTCGGTTTTGCTGAGGCAACGAGGCATTTGGCAAGCGGCGCGGCGATCACGATTGATGCGATCGTTCGCCGCACGCGTGAGGTTACGGAGGGAGGTACGTTCGGCGACATGGTGCGCATCGGCAGCGCCGAAGAAACGATTGCGACCTTGCCGCGCCCGCTCACCGAATATCAGGAGCGTGTCTTGCCACTTCCAGCCTTCTGGATTGACCGGACGGAAGTATCCAATAAGCAGTATCGTGCGTTCGTTGAAGACACCGGCCATCATCCACCGGAGTTCTGGGGCGAGCACTACCCATCTGGAAGAAGTGACGGGAAAATCCCCTCCCATCCGTGGGATGATCTTCCCATTGTTGGTGTCACGTTCCAGGACGCGCAAGCCTATGCCGAATGGGCGGGCAAAAGGCTCCCAACGGCACTCGAATGGGAACGGGCCGCCAGAGGTGTAGACGGATTCTTGTATCCTTGGGGAAGCGAGGCTATCGATGACGACAAACGCATCAATGCGATGGGATCGCAGGACATGGACACGGTGTGGTTCCCGGCTACCGACGAACCGGATCGACGCGCGATCTATGAAGCCCATGTGTGGCCGGTCAACCAAGAGAGTGATGACCGCGGCCCTCATGGTCTGATCAACACGTTTGGCAATGTTGCTGAATGGACGGAGTCCGTCGGCTATGAAGGCAAGACACCCCTTCGGATGCGGCGCGCGATAAAGGGGGACGCTTGGGCCAGGTCAGGCATCTGGACACTGAAAGACCACATGCATCACCAGATGGAGACTCAGTCGATTGCCTTGGGATTTCGCTGTGCCAAGAGCGCAATCGCAGGGTCGGCTGCGGGGACTACTGAACCCTAGCCCCGGAATACGTGAGCACTTCTCCTCCTTGAGCACGGCTCTTAAAGGGGAAGGACTTTGAGATAATCTTTTGAGGAGAACCGTCATGCCACCACAGACGACGCAAACAGCACGAGTACAATTATCCCCGGTATCCGTCGGTGAAGCGTACGCGGTTTTCGGCGCCAGCTTCAGCGGGCCGGATGGTCTCCGCGAGGCATTCGAGGCGGAAGTTGCGGCGAAAGTCAACGAACTGGATCCGCAGCAGGTCCGGTACGACTGGGGTACGTTCAGGAACTTCGATGCATCCAGTCCACAGGCCCTGGCATCCTGGATCGAGGCCAACCTCTTTGTCAAGAATGGAACAAAGGTGATCAAGGCGGAGCCAGTTCCATTGTCAACGGCAACCGGTCTGTATTGTGTCTTCACAGACCCCGACACAGGACAGCAGTACGAAGTCTGTTACCGCACATTCACTTTGAAGGATGATCAAACGGGTGCGGAGGTAATGGTCTCGGTCGATGACGGCACCCAGTCTTTCGAATCACCGCTCGGTATCACCTTCGCCTTCGGTATAGAGATCCCCTAGTTCCATCTGAACGCTCTGAGCAGGGCGGGTGATGGGCAGATTGGAGCAAGGAATGTCTCAATCATCGGTTGGGGCAGGATGTAGGAGACGTGAGCAATCTAACAGCCAAAGTGGGCTCCTGATAACCACGCGCTACTACCCGATGATCATGCCGTCGCTTCATGGCGCGTGACACTTGGGCGAGGTCCCTTCGGCATGTGCCCAACGATTGACTGTACTCATGGGCCGGCAGAGTAGAGGAGTTGGAGATGGAAGGAACAATCTCACGGACATCGGTTGCCGCCGCAGACACCGCTTCGGCCGCTCAGACATCCCCGGCCACCGCGACCCCCGATGAATCTTGCCCTCATCCTGGAGCGCGCTCGCGGCCGCCTCTATAGGGGTGTCGGCCGAACAGACCGCCTTCGAACGCGTTACCCGGCTGTGGCCGACCGGGCAGAGCGTGAACTCTGAACCTGCGAGCAGAAATGGAGTTTCTTCTGGAATTTGTGAATTTCCCGATCACCCGTTCTTTCTCTCCACGGCTTTCCTTCTGAGAAGAAAGGAGTGCCTATCGAGTGATGGGACTCCTCATCATCCTCGTGCCCTAAGGGCCCTCTCGGTAACGGTCCGTGGCCACCGGCCCACGACGCCGTGAGGAGCTTGGCGGAAGGAGCAAGATGCATTACTCCCTGCGGCAACCGGCTTCAGACAACCTGACAGGGACCAAGGGCTCTTCAATCTTCTCGAGCAACGAGTGGGACGCGCTGGGGTGCGACCTGAAACTGTCCCCACGCGCACTGCCACTCGTCCGGGGCATCTTCGATGACAAGACCGAGGAGAAGATTGCCTACGACCTGAGCATCTCTGTCCATACTGTTCACTCCTACCTCATTCGGACCTACCAAAGGTTCGGCGTATGCAGTCGCGAGCAGCTACTCGTGTACGTCTTCGGGCGGTATCTGGAGCGACACAGATTGCCCGAGTCCCAGCGTTCAGCCGGACAACGCAAACGCGCAGTGAAACCACGGGTCCGGCTCTAACTTCCAGCCTTTGGAATGAGCCCGACACATGCACGTTTCGCCCCCAAGCGCTCTCACACGCGCATCAGCCGTCCACAAAGATATCTTCGCATCTTGGGGATTCTGCGGATGGTTCTGGTGGCGTTACAACCAAAGGCAGATGCTTCAACTGAAGGGCCCGGGGCATGGTTACCTTCGCTCGGTGGTGTTGTCGTTTTCATCATCGGGGCGACGGTAGCGGGTGCGGACTTCATTCTGTTGTTCGTTGCGTTGTTGAAAAATAACGAAGTGTTCATCAAGGAGCACTTCGTACTTGAACGCGCTCGAATGGTCAAGGCGAGTATTCGTCCCAGGAAACTCGTGACAGTTGCCGTCAAGCGGTGTCGGGCCGAATAGTCATTTTCGTGGCGTTGAAACTGGTAACTATCACGAATGCCATTCAGCTCACCGCAAGTCACGGCTCAAGCAAGCCTTCACGTGCCTCAGCGCGGCGGACTGTCGGCGGGAGAGGCCTTGGGGCGAATCAGTTTGCGTTTGACCTCGGTCTCGACATACTCAATCTCGGCCAACGACTCTAGCATGTTCTTTAACTGGTCGGTCTTGGCCGCGCTTTCGCATTCCAGCGCGTAAACTGATGCCAACTCCTTGTTCGTTGTTGCCTTGAACAACGGGCGCACGTCGGCACCGTCCTCGGACAACCTACTGACCAGCTTATCACAACTCGCCTGATTCACCCCTGGCTTGAATTTGAAGTGTAGCTTGGACATCACTCGAGTCAGAGGATCGGCTCAGGCCAGCGCCTTCTTAAGATTGATCAGACCCCAGCCGTAGGAAGATGATTTCCCCTTGGCCCTCATACTAGGCACCCGGGCCGCGGTGCGACGAAGACGATTCTTGACCCTCTCGGCTGACCAGTCGGAGTACTTGGCAAGAATCAACGCCACAGCGCCAGCGACGTGCGGCGTGGCCATCGACGTCCCACTCCAAGAGGCATAATCCGTCTCGTCCAGGTAGTCGGAGGTACGCGTTGGTAACGTGGACAGGATGTTCGACCCAGGCGCGACAACGTCGATGTGATCGCCGGTGTTTGAGAACCGAGACCGGCGCAACGCCTCGTTGACGGAACCTATCGCCAGAACACTGTCGTAGGCGGCTGGATACTCAGTGGGATTGCCTTCCTCGTGTTCATTGCCCATCGCGGCGACAACTACCTTGTCCGCTTCTTCGAGCATGCGAAACAGCAGTGCTTCCGTGCGCGAACTGGCGGTGCCGCCGAGACTCAGGTTGACCACCCATACGTCGTCGGACACTCGTACCTCCTCCAATGCCTGAAGGTAGCGATCCATGTTGACGTAGAACTCGCCGTCGCTCGCGGGCCTGTCGTCAAAGATCTTCCACGCCTCGATAAAGCAGTCCGCAACGCCGGCGATTCCCACGCCGTTGTTCACGATGGCCGCGATGATTCCGGCCACATGCGTGCCATGTCCCAGAAGATCCCGGCCTGACAGGCCGGGATGATGATATTCGTAGACGGAACTTTGAAGGTCAGGATGTTTATGATCGATGCCGGTATCCAAGACGGCCACGTTAACGAACCCAGCGCCGGGTCGGCGCGCTCTGAACCAGTCGATCGCGCGCAGTCCCCACTGCAGGTTGATGTTTGGGTCGGCGCTGGTGGCGAGCCACCGCGCCGGTGTGGGCTCGACGTACTCTATGCCTCGTGATTGCCGCATCGTCTTCATGAGGCTCGAGGTGATGCATTTGGGGTCCAACTGAAGCGTGGTGAGACCACTCAGGTTTCGGTGAGGTGCATCGTGAACCGCGGTAAGCGCGGCTAGTCGCTGCCGGTCCTTGCGTGAGACCGATGCCCTGCCGAGAGCCATTCGACGTTTTGAGAATAGGGGATTGATTGACTTCAACCCGGCGTTTCGCTCCAAATAGCCCACCAATTCCGAGATCGACTCGGGTAGACGCTTGGCATGAGCGGCGGTCATACGCATAGCCTGTGCACCCGCCATCGCCGTCACCGCCTCTTCCCGCACGCGTAGGATCATCTGCCCCGGAAGGAATTTCATTCGCTTCGTCTTCTCGATCATCCCGCGACGACCGACTGGGAACTCGCTTGTCCTGATCATGGCAGTTTTCCCCGTACCGTGTAAACCTGCACCTTCCGAGACCTCCATCCGGGCCAATGATCTCGGTTCCAATGCCGCTGTAGCTCGTATGCTACTCGTTGGCACAAACTCGTGCTACCCCCTGACCAAGTGTCGCCTGATCAGGTGACACCTCGATAGCTGACATGCTCGCCTTGTGTATTACCAACGACAAGCAACTCTTGGCCATGGCTCACAATAACTTTGGTCTCAGAATGGGGATTATGTTGAATTCGAATCAACCCGTGGATGCAGGGTTGCTACCGGAGGGCGGCATGAGCGCTGGGCCGAGCAATGAAACCGGTCGACTACGAGCGCGCCGCCTGAGCATTCGCAGCGTCCGTCATGCAGTCGGCGTGTCGATGGCTCTGCCACGCAATCGCCACTGCACGGCATGCGTGTGGCAGCGAAAATGCCGCGCATTGCGAATCTCGGTGCCCGTTCATCTCCGGCCGCCGGTATCTTGGTCGAGAATCCAACGCTCCGAGCCAATTCAAGTCCCTGCGCCGCACCGAATTGGCATCGGGCTGACTTCTGGAACCGGACGGCGTGAATCCGACTTCATCGCGCGCGAATAGAGCTTCGTGTCAATCACTTCCAGTGCTGCACTTCCTCAGTCACCTTGCGGCGCGAGAGCCACAGACCAAGGAAGAACGGATACGCAGCGAAGACACCCGACACGATGACGCCGTTTCTAATGGCCGCTTGTCGAAGCTCATCATCAGTTTTCTCCTTCACACGACTTGCCATACCGACTTCTCGGAGTCGATCGTTTTGCTGATCGAGCACCGATCGTTGAAGCTCGACTTGGGCCGGCACCAGCATGATTGCGGTACCGAGGCCGACCACGATCAGTACAAGCCGTATGACCGACCAGGCGCGAAGCAACGACGGACCTGATCGCCGGCGGCGAAGAAGATTCACCGCACCGACGAACATCAGGATCCCGACACAGAACACCAGTGCTGCCAACCCGATTTGGACGGCCTTGAGCGACGCCGAAATTTCCATGTCCAGTTCGAAGCCTCCCAAGCGGGCAAGCCACTTCGTGAGGTACAAGCTCATGACGCCGCCGATCTGACAGAGCATCCCTCCGAGCGCATAGAGCAATGAGATGACGCCGATGACCTTCGGCCATTTTGTGGGCAGGTGGTCGGCCAACATCTCGTTTCGCTCGGTCGGCGGGTGCGTCTGTTGCTCCTGCGGTCCCTGCATTTGGAATCCTCTTGGCCGAAGAAGAGTCATCACGGCCCGAACCTGCAATCGTGATCCAAAAAGCGGACCGTGCTCGGCTCGCGATCAATAGTCTTGCGTATCGATCGGCTCCCATCTCACGCGGTCATGGCCCAGCAGCGTCCCGGTAGCGAACGCGATATCGACCTGGGATATCTGATAGTCAGCAAGCGCTTGAATCTCTCGCGATTGCGCGTCCGCCAGATTCGTTGCCGCATCAAGGACATCGGTGCTCGTGCGAATGCCCACGTCAAACTGTCGGCGTTCGGCATCGTAGGTTCGGCCGGCCAGTATCACTTCCTGCCTCGCGGCAAGGATTCGCTGCCAATTTTGTTGAAGTTGGTCAAGCGCATCGTAGATCTCTTGTCGGATGGCAAGTTCGCGCTGTTCCTTCGTGGCCAATCGCTGCAACCGCCGCAAGACGGCCTGATGAACCCGCGCCTTCGCTTGCTCGTTGCCGATCGGTATCTCCGCGGATAGGCCGATGGACCAATCCTCAAATGAATGATCCGGTACTTGATCAAATGCGCGGCCGAAGGAACTCCCGAGCCCGTTGATGTTGTAGACATAGTCCAGTGTTACCAATGGCAAACGGGCATTGCGGCGTAGATCAACCGTGCTGGCGTCGATCGCGAGCTGCAGTTCCAACTCGAGCATCTCCATGCGGTTCGCCGCACCGAAATCAGCCAACTCGTCGCGGTTCAGATCAAATCCAACCGGTTGCGGTTGCGTTGTGGGAACAAGATCAGTGCGCGAGTTGATCGGCAAATCCTCGCGTTTCATGATGCGCTTCAAGTCTCGTTCCCGGGCTCGGACTATCGTATCTGCAATGATGATTGCCTCAAGCCGGCTCGCCACGCCGGACTGGGCGCGCGTGATCTCGATCTGAGGCGCGTCTCCCGCGTTGACCTTGCGACGCGCCTGCTCCAGTTGGGCTATCGCCAGTTCATACTGCTGCTGTCGAAGCTCCAGCTCTCGTCGAGCCGCGTACAACTGCCAGTATACTCGATCGGCATTGGCGAGAATTCGGATCGATTCCAACTTCGTTCGGGCGTTGGCGATCTGAGCTTCATACTTTGCCACCCGAATGGAATGCGTGTTGGCTCGGGTACCGGCATTTCGCAGGAGCGGCTGGCTAATTGAGAACCGCAAATCGGTGCTGAATGCTGGATCGAGTAGTGAGAACGGATTGTTCGTTGTCTGCCGACTGAACGGAAGGTCGATCGTGACGGTGCCGCCGGTGCGAAGGGGGATGCGCACCCCCAGGTCAAAGCTGTCGATCGTTGCTTCGGTGCCCTCGGTTCCCAAAGCGGTCGGACTATCGAACACCTGGTGTTGGGCCGAGCCGAAGAATAGTGCTTCGAACTTCGCTTCTTCCTCGTCCACAATCGACTGCGAGATCGAGGGACTGACCAGCTCGACCTTCAGGTCAAGATTGTTGGCCAGCGCCGCAGCGCGCACCTCAGCCAGCATCAAATCAAGTGACTCGGGCGGCGCCAAGGGAGCCACGACGCTGTCCAGCATCTCAGCTGCAGCATCTTCCACCGACAACGGCTCCGACGCAGACCGATCCTCGAGCCGAATCAACTCGATTTCGCGTAAACGCTGAAGCGGTGTCTGCACCGTCAGGAAGTCATCCGTCAGGAACGAATCACATGCTGATAGGCTGGACAGACCGACGATCAGGCAGGATCGGGCCAGCGGTCTGGACCGAAAATTGCGGCGTGACGGATGGACTTGGGGCGTACTCATCATGGTCATTCGTATCTGAGTGCATCGATTGGGTTGAGTCGAGCAGCTTTTATTGCCGGGAACATACCGAACCCCACGCCGACCGTCGCGCAGAAGACAAACGACATGATGACCGCCCACAGGGGTACAGCAGCGTCTTCCAAACCGGCATCCGGAATCATCGTGAGCGCGATCGTTAGTCCCTCCCCAATCGCCAAGCCGATCAAGCCGCCGACGAGACTAAGCGTGGTGGCCTCGAGCAGGAACTGCATCATGATCGCGGCCGGGGTGGCGCCGACCGCCTTACGCAGCCCGATCTCGCGCGTGCGCTCTGAGACCGAGACGAGCATGATGTTCATGATTCCGATGCCGCCGACGAGAAGGCTGATGCCGACGATCCCCCCGGCGATGGCGGTGATCCCGGCCGCCATGATCTTGAACTGGTCGATCATCTGATCAAGTGACGCGGATCGGAATGTATCGGGCTCACCTGGTTCCAGATCGCGCATCTTGCGCAGGGTGAAACGAACTTCGGCCTCAGCCTCTTCGGCCAGTTCCGGTG
>JAZFYE010000372.1:0-2377 GCA_036475395.1 Phycisphaerales bacterium | reverse complement strand
CTGGTCAACGTGAACGAACCACCGTCGGCTAAGACACCGAGCCCCACCAAGACGACATTCACTTGCCCCATGAGTTTGCTTTTTAGTCCGATCATGAACTGATCTTCAGTGAACTCGTCGACCGGAGTGTAATGAACGGCGCCAGCAGCGCAGACAACGGCGTCGACCGGGCCGGTTTCGCGATACATAGCCTCTATCGACTGCCGGTCGCCAATATCGGCGTGAATCTCGCCGCTATTGCGCCCAACCTTGATAATCTGGTGGCGCGCGGCCAATTCGTTGCAGGCGGCGCGACCAACAGCTCCTTCCGCTCCAATGACAATGATCTTCATCGCTCTCTCCCGTGAGGCGCATTCTGCGCTGATATTGTGAACCCGCGGCGTAAAGGATTCTTTCGACCCTCGCTCAAGCGGGCGGGATCAGGACGAGTTTACCGGTGAACTTCTTTGCGAGGAATTCCTCCTGCGCTTGACCGATGTCGCTGAGCGGAAAAGTCTTCGCAACAACGGGCCGGATCTCAGCGTTCTCGATGTAGTTCACGAGGTTCTCGAACACCACATCTTCCTGGAACGTACAGCCGAAAAACGAGAGATCCTTGAGATAGAGAGTCCGTACATCAAACTCGACGATCGGCCCGGCGATGGCCCCGGCCGCCGTATAGCGCCCGCCCCGCTTCAAAACATCGAGCAACGAGGGCCATGCACCGCCCACGACGAGGTCGACAACGACATCGACCGATTCGCTGCCTGTGGCTTTGACCAAGTCCGCATTTCGGCCGACAACTTCGTCCGCGCCGATTTCACGTACGGCGTCCGCCTTCGATCCACTGGCAACGGCGATCACGTATGCTCCCCGGCGCTTAGCAAGCTGAATGGCGGCTGTCCCCACGCCACCCGAGGCGCCGGTCACCAGAACGCGTTCGGCGCCGACGGAGGCTCGGTGGAGCATGCCCTCAGCGGTCGAGAACGCGCAGGGAATCGAAGCAAGCTCTGCGTCGGTCAGGTCGCAACTGACCGGGTAGGCTTCCTTGGCGTGAATCCTGACGAACTGCGCGAACGCACCGTCATACTCAGAACCAAAGACCGAACATTCGAATGGACGATTGTCCACGTAGTTCCGCATCAACGTCCGAACGATGACGCGCTCTCCTATGCGTGCAGTGTCGACACCTTCGCCAACGGCAACGATCCGCCCGCAGCAGTCCGCCCCCTGAATGCGTGGGAACGCCATCGGCACACCCGACCAGGTAGCGTCAGCGTCATCGACCTCATCGAACCCTCCCGCGCCGCCCTCGCTGGTCGCATCGCTGACCTTCTTGGAGTACCAGCCGATTCGGGTGTTGATGTCCGTATTGTTGATGCCGGCCGCGGCGACCTTGATCAGCACCTCTCCGGGCCCCGGGGTCGGTGTTGGAACATCCTCACGATAGTGCAGCATTTCAATCCCGCCGTGCCCCACAAGTTGCACGGCCGCCATATGTGACGGAATTTGATCAACCATAGCCATCCTATCCGCTCGTATTGGCGGTTTGACTGCCTGGCACTATAGCCAGTTGCTCAACAAAACGCGTGATTGGAATCAGAGCTTCGACCTGTTGATCGTTCCAGATTCCCGTACAGCCCGGCGTGATACGTCCCTGGGGAGTAACTGCCGTGGCTTTCCCCCGCCCGCGCACCTGGCATAGGATGTCTGGAGGCTAGCGGCCATGTTGGTCGTCCTGGGGCAGGGGCATGGCAGACACGAACGTCACCCGAAAGCTCGCGGCGATATTGGCCGCTGACGTGGTCGGCTACAGCCGCCTCATGGGCGAGGACGAGGCGGGCACGCTGGCCACCCTCAAGGCGCACCGCGAAGAGTTGGTCGAGCCCAAGATCGCGGAGCACAGCGGCCGCGTCGTGAAGTTGATGGGCGATGGCCTGTTGGCCGAGTTCGGAAGCGTCGTCTCGGCCGTGCAATGCGCGGTGGAGATCCAGCGGGCCATGGCGGAGCGCAATACCGATCTGCCGGAGGGGCGGCGCATCGACTTCCGCGTGGGCATCAACCTGGGCGACGTGATCGTCGAAGGCGACGACATATACGGCGACGGCGTCAATATTGCCGCGCGCCTGGAGGGTCTCGCCGAGCCCGGCGGCATCTGCGTTGCGCGCAATGTCTTCGACCAGGTGAAAGGGAAGGTCGATACGGCCTTCGAGGACCTGGGCGAGCGCAAAGTCAAGAACATCGCTGAGCCGTTGCGCGTCTACAGCGTTCGCCCCGGTAATTCAGACCGCCCGGCCCGGGCGATGGAAGACGCGTTGGCGCTGCCGCAGAGGCCTTCGATCGCCGTGCTGCCGTTCGAGAACATGAGCGCCGACCCGGAACAGGAATTCTTCGCCGA
>JAZFYE010000371.1:0-3890 GCA_036475395.1 Phycisphaerales bacterium | reverse complement strand
GCCGGGCAGGATCATCGCGCCTCCGGCGGCCACCCCGGCCAGCACGAGCATGGCGAGGCGCTGGGTGTCGGCGGTCGATTCGGTCCCAACACCGCTGGATTGTGTCAGGGCAAGGACGACCATCGCGAGGAGCCCGACGATCGATGCCAGCACTGCCGTTAACTTCACCGGGCGAAGCATGCGCCAAACGACCGGCGCACCGCCGAGCGTAAGGCCGATGAACAGGCTATACATGATCCAGCGATGGTCGATGATCAAGTTCTTAGCGACGCCGGCGAAGGCGACAATCGCCAGGACCATCGTCCCGATGATGCAGGCCAGCAGCACAAATGTCTTTACCCGAAACCGGAATGTTGAGATTTCCGCGACACCCCGAATGAATTGCGGATAGACACCAACGGCGAGCAGCATCGTTCCGCCGGAGAGACCGGGGACGAGGTTGGCCAGGCCCATGAGCAGGCCGCCGATGCCGCCCCTCACCGCGATCGCGACGCCAACGGTGTTGTGCTTTGCGTTGCCGATCATTCCAGTGTTCGCGCGATATGGTACTGGACCGAGTCATCCGGCGTCGTGAACCGCCGGCCCGATCATTCGCTCCGTCAGCGCCAGGTCCTCACGACTCTCGCACGTTTGCCTAGTCGATCGATCGTGACAGAATTCACGCACCGACGAGGGACACGGCAATCTGAGGAGACTGCGGGATTTGATTTGCCTTCGTCTCGTTTGGTGGTAGGTTTCAAGAGTAAGCGGCGACAAACTTCAATTGCTTCCGACGACGCGCGAGGCAAACGAGCGGAAGCAGCGCAACAGGGGGTTGCAAAGAACTCGCCGGTAGGGAAGAACGGCCGATCGCTCGGCGAGCGCTATGCCTGCATCGCGCGCCAGCCAAGCATCCGCCCCCCGACACTCCAGTTTCCATGCGGAGGGGAGAAGGAGTGCTCGGGGGGCTTCGTTGTTTGCGGTACGTTGTGGCGAGACTGGCGCCGGATTGAGGGAGGCGGTGGCGCCCAAAGCCGCGCGCGCCGACAGAAGCAGGCTTGACCTGCTTACGTCGATCCACCGGTTGCGCGAGCCGGGTCTCCGAAAATCGCCAACGGCGTCCGCACGATGATCGACAAGTCGAGCAGCCAGGTTCGATACTCGAGATATTCCAAGTCGTAACGGATCCACTCTTGGAAATCGACCTGAGGCTTGCGCGTGCGGCAGACCTGCCACAGTCCGGTCAACCCCGGCCGGACGCTCAGGCGCGCCTCGCGCCACGACGGGCAGAACTGGTTCTCATGATCGGGGCTGGGGCGCGGGCCGACGACACTCATGTCGCCGAGCAGGATATTGATGAACTGTGGCAGTTCGTCGAGGTTCCAGCGTCGAAGGAACCGACCGACGTTGAGCAGCCGTGGATCATCCGGCAAATAGAACTGCGGCCCGTCCGAACGGTTGCGCGAGCCGAGAACGGCTTTGGTTCGCTCAGCGTCCCTGCGCATGACACGAAACTTGAGGCAGCCGAACTCCTGACCTCCGATCGACTGGCGGCGGTGCACGAAGAAGACGGGGGCCCCGTCCTCGAGCCAGATCGCCAGCATCACGATCGGGTACAGCGGCGCTGTCAGGAACAGCGCTATCACGCTGAAGGCGATGTCGAAGAGTCGCTTGGCCGGGAACGTTCCGATCCACTGTCGCAGGCGCCGGGGCATTTGCGAGACTGAGCCTGACCCTTGATTGATCGCCCTTTGAAGCTGACGGCGCGCTTGCCGGTCGGAACGAGCGCATGCCCATTGCTGGGCGATCTGGCGGTCGGAGGTCAAAATGATGGGGGCGGTATCGAGGACTGGGCGTCCATATTCTCGTCGAACGCAAATGAGTTCGTTGGCCTCGTCGGCCGTGACGCGTTCGCGGTACGAATGCGAAGGTCGATTGATCTGCCAGATGCGCGGAGCGAGCGATCGAAGCTGCTCGGCGGTCATCTGGACAAGGTCGTTGCGAGAGGGGGCTGGACCGCTCGACTCGACGAGAAGATACGACGTTGCCTGCGTGAGGTCGGCGGCCCCGCGCCCACGATGGACGATCGTGATAGGCCGGCCTGGCGATTCCCCGATGATTGAACTCAGGGCCGAGCCGTTGACGGCTTCGTACCTGGTGAGCGCAGTGTGGTCCCTCATCAATCCAATTCTCCCCGGAAGCATCGGATCAGGCAGCTCGTTTCCTTCGTCGATCATCCTCAACCGCTGGGTCCTTCACCTGCTCAATAGGCGAGGAAGTCAGACGGAGGCGAGGCTCGGGCTTTTGATCGTGCGGGCTGGACGACGGTGGTCCATCTTTCTTGGCAGATGCCGGCCTCATCGTCATCTGAGCCGAGTGTGAACGCCAAGCGAGGTTTGACGCCGGCGTGCAGTCCGATCGCCAGCACGAACCGGCTGTCCACACCGCCGGATAACTCCAACGCATAGCCGGCGTCAAAGGCGTCGGTAATCGTGGGGGTGATCGTCTCTATCCATTGTTGAGAAGTATGTGGCGATTGCTCGGCACCGCGCCGACTTGTCGCTTCATCTTGCGTCGGCGTCACGCGAAGTCCGCGCCACGGCTCATAGCTCAATCTCATTTGCGGGCGCAAGCGAAAGACATCCTCGAAAACGCAGTGGTTCTCCAGGTTGTATCCAACAAGCAGTTGCTCCGCCAACGCCTGAGCCGAGAGCCGACTCCCGATCAGGGCCGCGACTATCTCCGGCCTTGTGGAAACGACCGGCTGGCGACGACGATCCAGACCGAAGTACAGCGGACGCAATCCATAGTGATCGACGTCGACCCTCCAAGATGGGTCGGCTGGCTCCGACGAGACGCTCAGACGCAGCCCGACCGGTTCCGGCCAATGCCCTTCAGTGATGGACCAATCACCGCCGTCGCTCGTTACCGCAGTGTCCGTTTGCCCTTCGTAGGCGAAGAGAACCGTGTGGCCCGAGCCGGTCGTGCGCAGCTCAAACTGTGGTGCATTGAGCGAACGAGCAAGGCAGCGCGCCGTCTCTTTGGGATCGACCGGGACCGCATCCCAAGGCGCGATCAGGAGTTCGGCTCGACGAATCATGCGGCTCGCCTCTTTTGATCGCTTTGGAGCAGGCTAACCACTTCGTCGAACATACGATCGACGCTGGCAATGGCGCCGCCCAGCCGTTCCCGGATCAGTTGGCGATCCGAAGCCCGGGCACGAAACCGGGCCACGATGCCGGACACGATGTCATGAGCGCTGAGCGATCTCGCATCGAACACAGCGCGCTCCATGCCGAGCGTACCGAAAACGCCGGACGTCTTGATGCTGTACGCGATCGCACTGGCGGGCACTTCGCCTGACAACGCCGCGATACAGGCATGCATTCTCGTTCCAACAAAGTAGTCGCACCGGCTGATGATCCCCTTCGCTTTGCATGACGAACTCGGGTTCGGCATCACGGTCGTGCGCCGACGCAACTCGTCGCCAAGCGTGGCACGCAGCGTTTCGCACGCCCGCAGGTCGGATTCCACATGGGGTCGGTCGACAACGACATGCGGCACGAACAGAATGTGTGCGTCTGCGTCGACGCCCAAGATCGCAGCAACCAGATCATGCATCAACCGACGATAGTCGCAGCATAAACTGAACTGGTCGCGCACACGGCTCGGCTCGTCATTGAAAAGTAGCCCGCTCACGTTCACGCCCACCAGTGGTTTGGAGACGGTTGGGATTTTCGCGGCCGCAGGGTCGGCCGGGAGTGTGAACGCCATGTCCGCCGAACGTCCAACCGACACGTCCGCCGCGAGTTGCTCGACCGCGTGACCGCCGGCCTGATCGCGGGCCCAAATCTGAGCGGCCGAGCGAAGCAGAACTCGAATTTCGTCTGCGTAGTCAGCATCAAACGGCC
>JAZFYE010000370.1:0-8029 GCA_036475395.1 Phycisphaerales bacterium | reverse complement strand
CAGTACTCGAAATCTCCCATCGATCTGTTGGACAAGTGCTCTCGATTCTGCTGGGGCCGCTTGTCGTCCTTGCCGTCACACCGTTGATCCGACCATTCACATGGCGACGGTTGCTGCTGACCTATCTCTTTCCCGCAGTGCCAGCGATTTGCCTTTGGGACGGTGTGGTCTCGCAGCTACGCGCGTACACCGCCGCCGAACTCGCAGGGTTGGCACGGGACGTTGACGCAGAAGGCTACGACTGGGAGTCCGGCTGCTTCCCACTGCGCCCGTTTCCGGGACGTGGCACGTATCTGCTCGGTCTCCCGAAGTTTGACGCGGAAAAGAAGTGACGGACCGATACCTTCGGCTAGTCTAGTCGTTGGCGCAGGTTGGCAAGTTGACGAGCGTGCCCATGTTGCAGATCAACATCGTGTCAAACGGTGGGCAGCAGGTCGTGAGCAACGCTTAGTCCAGATACGCCACGCCCACACCCACAGCGACTATTCATCTTCAGCGTCGTCGCTGAGTCAGGTGGAAGTTTGTGGTGGACCTTAACGGCGATCCGCCAGGAAACGAAGTCGGTACTCTTCCTGGAGGTGTCGTGAGCGGCCATCTTCGCTCGGGTCCTTCTGCCGGCAGGCAGTCCCCACCCTACGGGCTCGCCTGCTGCTCGGCAAGCCACTCGAGACCCCGGCGGATGTTGCCATAGGGGTCTTCCGTCCATCCGTGGCCGCCGCGATACGTGGCGAGCTTTACTTTCGCGCCATGCTCGCGGAGGCTCTTCTCGGCGACCTTCGGGAACCGGTCGAAGGAGATCCAGTCCTCGGGCGAATGCAGGATGTAGTAGACGCGGCCCTTTGCCGTGATGAGCGCGGGCAGCGTCTGCGGCTTGAACACCGACATGGCGATGAACGTGCCGGTCACGACGCTGTCCGGCTGGAGGGACATCGAGTAGAGCGGCGGGCCGCCGGACGACCAGCCCAGGGTGAAGACGAGACGATAATCGACCTTGATCCGGCGGCCGACGTCCGTCACGACGCTGTTGATGAAGTCCTCGGTCGTGAACTCTGCGGCGTCGGTGTGCTGTTGCCGGGTCGGCCAGACGCGCCGGTTCGGATCGGTGGTCCACACCGGGGCGACGAGCTGGGCGCCCACGTAGCCCGGCGGTAGCGCGTTCTTGACGATGCGCTTGCAGAACGGGTTGAAGTCCGCGCTGCCGTCTCCGCCGGGCAGGATCACCACCAGGCCGTATCCCTCCGGAGGCTCGTCGTCGCCTGCCCGCGGACCGATCAGGAAGTAGCGCATCCGCTGGTGGTCCGGCGCCGTCAGGTCCTGAGCGGGGAGGTCGGCGAACTCGACGGCGAGTGCGGCGGCGGACCGCTTGGCTTCCCGGGCGGCGTTTGCGCCCTTCCAAGCCTTGAGACGTTCGCGAAGATCGGGGATCTCCTGTTCCGCGGTGTCCTGGGGGAATCGATTCCTGTTGGTCTGCCACCAGTCGCGCCACCATGCGCCATTGTGTGACTCGTCGTATTTCACTCCCGTGATCGGGGCCAGGCCGAAGTGACCTACCCCGTAGACCGTGTCGTAGGAATCGTCGGCCTCGATCAGCGCGATGAAGGTGGGGATCGCGCGCGGATCCCCGTGCCGGGCGATTTCCGTGGAGATGTTGATCAGGTCCAGCTCGCCGCCGCTCTCGAGCTGCCGGTCGAGATAACGCAGCTTGCCGTCGAGCGTGTCGAGATCGTCCGGGAACGGCACGTGCTCCCTGCCCGCGTCGCTCTTGGGAAGATCGGGGATCGCCGCGCCCTGCACCTGCGGTGGGAACCGTGACTTGTTCTTCTCCCACCAGCGGCGCCACCACGCCCCGTCGTGAAAGGCGCTGTACTCCACGCCGGTGATCCGGCCCAGCCCGAAGTAGCCGACGCCGTAGATCGTGTCGTAGGAGTTGTCCGCGTCGATCATGCCGATGAGGACCGGGATGGCGCGGGGATCCTGGTGGCCGGCGACCGCGCGGACGAGCAGGTTGAAGGCCGGGTCGCGGGAACCCGCTGCCATCTTTGCCCAACGCTCCACCAGGTCCTCCAGGTCGCGCTCGAGCGCATCCCGATCGTCACCCGGCTTCGCCGGTCGCCCCACGTTGCCGGCGAGTTGCATGACCTTCGGGTCGTTCCTGCTGATGATGCCGTCGTCGATCCATTGATCGATGATCTCGTACATGCCGGCGTCGAGCGCGGCCTCCCTCATCGCCGTGAGCTCGCGCAGGTTGTTGGCGGCCTCGGCGATTCGGTCCAGCGCCGCCGGAACGTCGTCCGGCCCGAGCTCATGCGCGTCTTGCAGGAACTCGCGGCACCGCTCGACGATGACGACCTCCGCCGCGCGGCCGCGCGTCCCGGCGTACCACCGCCCGTAGGCTTCCATGTCGCCGCCGAAGTCGTTGAACGTGATCTGCTGCACGTAGGTCGTTGCGAACTGGCGGACGCCCCCGTCCGGGTCCGTCATCCCCAGGTGCATCACGTCGAAGAAGTGCGGGTTGATGTCGGGTTTCTTCCTGACCGCCGGCGTGAATCCCTTGAGGATCTGTTTCCGCACGCTGGTCGCGATCTCCGGCCAGCAGGCCTTAAGGATGCGCAACGCGCGGTCGCCGGGAAGCCCCGACAGCGCCATACCGAATCGCGCTCCCACGTACCAGCGCGACCCCTCTTCGGCCGCCGTGAGGCGCTCGCGCCACTCGGCGTCGCTGAGATCCGCCGGATTCCGCTTTTCCTGGACGACAGCACCCGCCAGCAGAAGTGCCGCCGTGACTGCCGTTGCAACGATCGTGGATCGTCCGTGCATGGGCTTGCCCGCCAAGAAGAATATCCATTTGACCTTCGCCCGGCTCCACGACCGAGCTTCCTGTGCATGAGTGTAACGGTCCCCACGCGAAATCCAAGCCCAAACGGCTTGCGGCTCAACACCCCTTCCTCATGCCTAGTGCCTGATGATTAGTCCTTTTCTTCCCTACGGACACGGCCCCCAGTTGACGAGGAGGGCGAGGAGGTCGGATGCGCCGACCGTGCCGTTGCCGTCGAAGTCGGCGGGGCAGCCTTTGCACGGGCCCCAACTAACCAGCAGTGCAAGTAGATCGGATGCACCGACGCTGCCGCTACCGTCGATGTCCCACGGGCAAGGCGGTGCGCAAGGCGGCGCCGGAATGACATCAAAGTTAATGAACGAATTGACGAAGTAGGCGTATCCTTCGATGCCGCCGTTGACGGCATCAATCTGCAAGTCAACGATCGAATAAGGGTCGAAGAAGTAGCTCGGCCACACAACTCCGTTGAGGGCATCGGTGGAGAACGTGCCCTTGAACTTTCCGGGTCCACTGCCGAAACCGAGATCCTCCCCGGTGACGATGAACTCGGCGAAGCCCTTGTCCACCTGGACGGTGCCGTGCAACTGGATCTCAGACGCCGGTGTGGCGCCGTCTGACACATATGTGATATCAAAGGTTGTGTTCGTGATGATGTCGTCCTCGAGGGGACCGATCAATGTGACGAACAGGATGCCGCCGGTAAAGTGCTCCTCACCTGGAATCGGCGCCGGGAAGACCGGATCGCAATTGTCATGCCCGTCGATGTGGTCCGCCAGGGTGGACGTGGGAATCGCCGTGAGCGCAAGCCCGGCGATTGTGACCGTCAACGTTGGTGCGAGGCTTCTCATTTCTTCAGTCCTTTGTTATACGGGATCCGTTTCGGAGAGCTGTTCGGATATACCGACATTTCCCATTTGACCTTCGCCCGGCTCCACCGCCGGGGTTGTGAAGTTCGACTCGAACCACATCGCTCAACCTCCCTGAAGGTAGAGGCCGCATAGTGGTGCCCGTCCGCCGTCCATGGCCGCCCCCGGAGACAGGAGCCCCATGCGACCGGTCGAGAACAGCATACCACAGGCGGGCTGAATCCAAGCGGCATTTGTGAGATATCAGCCTGGACGCCCACGCCCACAAGACTCGATTATCCGCTCGTGTGACCCAGCGTCAATAAGCAACACTCGGGAAGGCGGCCCAAGAAAAGCACCTCTCCAGAGTCATTCCAGAGAGGTGCCTGTCGTTCAGAGCGGGCTACACGCCGCTCTGTCAAGAAGAATAATCACCCACCAAGATACCAAGGGGAGCCGGTGGGTGGAAGAGCCGAGTTGGAAAATGGTGGAGAGGGACTGCCTCATTTGGTCTGCAAGGCCACTACCAGGGCAATGACCGCGATGATGACCGCGATCAAGGCGCAGCCGGCCGATATCCAGGCCGCGCGGCCTGAAGACTTTGCCGCCTCTACGCCGTCCCGTTGAAGTTGTAACTGCTGCTCAGCATCCGTCGGCAGTCCGAGGTGGCGATCCAATCTGTCGCCGGTGCCCTTTCCTTCTACCTCGGTCAACAGCGACTCAATGGCTGCGGCTGCGTCTCCTTTGTGGCCGGTGTACCAAGTACCGCCAAACAACTTCTCAAACGCAGCCAGCTCCGTCAGCGTCATCCGCTCCAGCGCTTGCTGCCGCTCTGCTCTTGTTGCCATGCCTGCCGTCCTTTCGGGCCGTCACGGTCGCATGATATCGCCAGTGGACAGAGAAAAGCACCTCTCCAGAGTCATTCCAGAGAGGTGCGAACAAGGCGAGCAGCTGGACGCCGCTCACCCACCAAGATACCAAGGGAAGCCGGTGGGTGTAAAGAGCCAAACTCGACCATGATCGAGTTCGTTGCGTAACGCCGACCTGGCCGTGGACAGGGCTGCCTCATTCTTACGGACACGGCCCCCAGTTCACGAGGAGGGCGAGGAGGTCGGAGGCGCCGACGATGCCGTTGCCGTCGAAGTCGGGCGGGCCGCCGGGGTCAAGGCGCTTTGGTTCAGCAACAGCCACGACTAAGTAACCGATCAATCAACGTCGTGATTTCCTGCAGGCAAGTAGCACGATGAAGGCCGTCGCGACCGCGGCACCGATGGCAACGGGGATGCCGATGACATAAAACAGCAGGGGTTGGTCCATAGTTCTTCCTCGGGTTCTAGTTGCTCCTCGCGTTTCCAGTCCTCGGCGCGTTTTTCTTTGTCCGAGTCAATCAGCTACCGTACAAACTAAACAACGCATACCATTAGCACCATTCTAGCGGCTATTCCGCAGACGAATTCCCACGAGGTCATACCCGCACGATACCCAATCTGCGGTCGTATCGGTCCTGAATCCGGGCTTCCAAGTGGCTCTGGATGATTCCACGATTCGGCTATTCGGGTTCCTGCCACTCGTCGCAGCTACGGACACGGCCCCCAGTTGACGAGCAGGGCGAGGAGGTCGGTCGCGCCGACCACACCATCGCCGTCGAAGTCGGCGGGGCAGCCGTTGCACGGGCCCCAACTTACGAGCAGCGAGAGCAGATCGGATGCGCCGACGGAGCCGTTGGCGTCGAGATCCCATGGGCACGACACAGATTGGAACTCATACGCGCCCATGTCCACGATCGGCGGATCGCCGTTTCCCGTGTCTTTCGTAGCCGGATCGTCAACAAACCGCGGATTGCCGTCGAGGTCGGTATCGATACCCTTCGGCACGGCGCTGTTGTCCGCCGCATCAATACACGGCGAGCCGGCTGAGATGTGATAGTCATCGTTGTCGGGATCGACGAACAGCGGGTCGGCGTCGATGTTGCCGTCGCCCATCCAACCTTCCTCTACATCGCTGTAGCGCACGGTTGTTGCCGAACCGGAGACATCTTTGATGTCGTTCGGGACGTTATCCCACAGTATACAGTTGGTCACCGTCGGGCCGCTGCTGTTGTTGTACATCCCCCCACCACTACCTCCCTTGTGGCCGAAACCAGCGTTATCGGCGAACGTAGAGTTCAACACCGAGGGGTTGCTATTGAAGTTGTACATCCCGCCGCCATAAGCGAACAACAAATTGTCGGTCGTAAAGTTATTGGTGAATCTGCAGTTGGTCAGGGTCGGAGCGCTGTTGGAGTTGTACATCCCGCCACCCTTGGCGTTGGCTTGGTTACTGCTGAAGGTGCAGCTTGTCACCGCTGGGTTGCTGCCGGAGACGTCGGCCATCCCGCCGCCGTTTCTTGCCGTGTTGGCGCTGAAGGTACAGTCAGTCACGATCGGGCTGCTGGAGGTGTTGTACATCCCGCCGCCGGAGCCGACGAAGGGGCTGGCCGAGTTGCCGCTGAACATACAGTCGGTCACCGTCAGGGTGCTGGAGACGTTGTACATCCCGCCGCCGTCAAAGTCTGCCGAGTTGTCACTGAAGAGGCAGCCGCCGAGACTCGGATCGCCAATGAAGTTGTACATCCCGCCGCCGTCAAGAGTAGCTATATTGGCCGTGAAGACACACCCGTTCAGCGTGGGGTTGCCCAGCTCGTTGTACATTCCGCTGCCCAAGGCGGCAATGTTGTTGCTGAAGGCTGAATCCGTCAGTGTCGGGCTGCTGGAGCGGGTAAAGAGCCCACCGCCGACTCCCGCCAAATTGTCGATGAACGTAACGTTGTTCAGTGTGGCGCTGCCGAGGTTGTACATCCCGCCCCCAACGAAAGCGAAGTTACCGCTGAACTCGGTGTTGGTGAGTGTCGGGCTGGTGGAAGAGCTGGCGTACATCCCGCCACCGTCGAACTCTGCGATGTTTCCGCTGAATGTACAACCGGAGAGGATTGGGCTTCCAACGGGAATGTACATACCGCCGCCTCGTGTGGTCGCCAGGTTCTTACTGAACGTGCAGTTGGTGAGGCTCGCGGTTTCTTGGGACTTTTGATAAAACCCTCCGCCCACATCAGCGGAATTGTTGACGAAGGCACAGTCAATCAGTGTCGGGCTGCCGTTAACAATCAATACTCCCCCGCCTCTGAGTCCTGCGGTGTTGTCAGTGAACGTGCAGTTCATCAAGAGCGAATCGCCATTGTCGTTGCTCCGTATTGCGCCTCCGTCATAGGTCGCCGAGTTCCCGCTGAACGTACACGTATTGAAGGTTACGCCTCCGTTCATGTAGACTGCGCCGCCCGAGCCCGATGTCGCCGAGTTGTTGCTGAAAGTAGTGTCGGTCAGGATCGAGCCCCAGCCGGCCTGCATCCCGCCACCACGGTCCGCGCTGTTGCCGATGAATGTACAATTCGTGACTGTCGCGCGGCCGCTCAACCCACCTCCATAGCCGGCCCCGACGATACCGACAGCAGTATTCCCGATGAAGGTGCAGTTGATCAGCGTGGCGCCCCCGCCGGCCATCCCGCCGCCACCCCAGAAGCCGCCGCAGTGAGTCTCGGCTTTGTTTCCGCTGAAGACACAATTGATCACCGTCGGGCTGCTGTTGTTACGGTTCAGCATCCCGCCTCCGCCTCCGTCATTGCCTCCAGAGCAACCACCTGCATTGTTTCCGCTGAACGTGCAATTGATCACCATCGGGCTGCTTTGATCGTTGTACATTCCGCCACCCAGGTTGTGTGGCAGATCGGATGAGTTGGCATTGCCGGCAGTCACGGTGAAGCCGTCCAGGACAGTGGTTTCATTCACGCCACTGCCGGTTACGACGTGGTAGCTGTTCTCGTCGTTGTTCTCGAAGTCCGGGCCGTCGTTGTCCAGCAGGTCGCCGGAGAGGATCGTTTCGTAGAGATCGATATCGCGGGCATCGGGGTTCTTCGCGCCGATCCCAGCATAGCCGCCCATCAACGCCACGTTACTTAGGAGATTGAAGCTAACGCCTCGATTATCGGTGCCGTCCGGGTTGGCTTCATCGCGATCAGGCTTATAGGTGCCTTGCCCGACGCGAATCTCGGCGACGCCCCCTTTGGCCGCACTTGCAAGTCCGTCCTGGAAGAACCGATAGGCCGTGTCCCAACTCAGTCCATCTCCGCCCGGCGGGGCATCGTCATCGACATGCACGACAGAGCCGGCCCCGAAGACGAACGAAGATAGCACGAGGACCATTGTCGCAACGGCTTGACTCGCTTGACGTTTGAACCACATCGCATCATCTCCTTGCTTTTGGGAGACCACGCCACGGGCCCTGTCGGCAAACGCATGGCCGTCCCCGGAGACAG
>JAZFYE010000369.1:0-2483 GCA_036475395.1 Phycisphaerales bacterium | reverse complement strand
TCATCAAGCGTCTGTTTGAGTAACCGAACCGCGCCTTCCAGATAGAACGTATCTTTCTCGCCGGCAAAGATACGCAGCTTGCCCGTGAGTTTCGATTCAAGCGTCGGCCAATTCTCCTTGAGCACGAGACCGATGTCGTACCTCTTCCAGGCTTGTGCGACGTCGCCTTTCACCGCGCCGGTTTTTCGGTCGTACAGCGGCTGCGGTTTGCCATCAGGCCCGCGCGGACTAAACACTGCCTCAAAGGAATACAGTTGGCCGCCGGCCCCGCGAACCACTTCCATCTTGGCAAAGTCGTCATACCACAACACCGGTTGATCGCCGAAACGGGCGATCGGTCGCCGGTTGCCCTGGTCATCGATGTACATGTTTGCGCCCGTCTCGTAGAGGTTGATGCGCTGGAAGTCACGGAAGTCCACCGGGTCGGGCACGATCGACCACACACCGCCGAAGAAGTCGGCGTAGGTCACCTGCAGCCACAGGCTCGACCAGCCACCCGACGAGGAGCCGGTCAGGAATCGTGCGGTCGGCGCGGAAACGAGGTGGAATTCCTGCTCAAGATACGGAATCAGCTCCTCGATCAGCGCCCGGCCGCGCGGGCCGTTGTTGGCCGAGTCGGCGAAGACATGGTGGCCGGTGCGGCAAAGCGGGTTGAGCCCGACGATGATAAAGTCGTCCCTCTCCGGGCCGATCATTCGGTGCGCCCACCGTGTCGCCTGCACGTGGTTCCCGCCGAAGCCGGGGATGACGTACAGGGCCGGGTAGCCTCTTGCGTCGTCATCGCCATATCCGGACGGCAGCGCAACGGCGGCTTGCATGGTGATGTCGCGGCCATAGAACGCGCTGAGCAAATCGCTGCGGATCGCGACGAGGCGAAGGTGGTCGTTCTCGACGTCGTCATACGTGCGTGGCGGTACGACCTGATCGATGTGCAGCCGTATCTCGCCGCTGGTTGTCCCTTGAACTTCTTGGCGCGACACCACGCTGTAGGCCGTGCCGGGACCATTGCCGACCGAGGGCGAGTCGAGACTTCGCCTCATCACGGCTTGAATGGAGTAGATGTCTTGTTGAACCGTGCTGGCGGGACCCGGGTACCCCAGCGCCGCATCGGTGAAGACCAGCGCCGCGCCGGGCTGCCAATTCTCGACGTCGATCGCAAAAAACGGATCGGTGTTGACCCACGAGGGACCGAAGCGCGGTTCGCGATCGCTCCGCGAGAGCATGATGTACACCCGGCCGGTGTACGAATTCGTGATTGGGGCGTCGTAGGTGACGGCAAACTTCAGCGGCGCGGTTTGCGGCAGCGTGGGTGACGCTATGGCGGGGGCAAACACGGTTGTCACGGTGATCGCCCAAGAGCAACCGGATGTGCGGAGGGTCATGAAGATCCTTTCAGATGCGGCGAGCTGCGATCGTAGCCGTACGACCTCATGGATTGCAACGCCATGGGCGTCTGCATCAGCTTGCTGCTTCGCGGTCTATTCTGCGTTGAGCGTCGGCTTGAGCGCCTCTTCCAGGGCCAATAGCGCGTACACCGTCGCCATCACGGGCTCGCCTTCGAGCCAGCGGTCGGCGGTGTTCCGCCAACTGCCGTCATCGCGCTGTCGTGTTGCGATCGCATCGATGAGTTCCTCGCGCCAGTTGTGCGCCACGTCATCGACGTCAGTGATCATGTCCTGCTGGGCGACGCGAAGGGCACGCGACATCGTGTGGTAGTAGTAGTACAGCCCCTGCTGACCCAAACCCGGGTTCTCATCGAAACTCCAGTGTTTGCGGATCCAATCGAAGGCGGCGCGGACACGCACATCATCCGGCGAGAGACCCGCATAGAGCATGCTCTTGAATCCGGCGTAGGTCATCGAGCCATAGCTGCGCAGGCTGCGAGGCTGACCGGCGGGGAGGATCTCACCATAGCGACCTTCGCCGGCGGCCTGGCTGGCGAACGACTCACCGCCGTTGGCCGGGGTGTAGACGAATCCACCGTCGTTGCCCGACCATTGAGCCTTGTTCGTCGCCTGTAGGTTTTGTGCCCGTGAGATGAAGGCGAGTGCGCGTTGAACGGCCGGTTCGTCAGGACTCATCCCAGCCTCGTACAGCGCATCGAGCATCGTCTGGGTGTTGGAAAGATCGGGTCGACCCCGGTTGCCGTAGCCCGCCCCGCCGAACCAATCTTGCTTGGCGGTCAGCCCTTCGGTCTGGTCCCACTGCTTGATCACCAGCCAGTGCGTCGCGTCGTGAATCTCATCGTGGAAGTCTTGTTCGTCGGCTCCGGCTAGGGCCATGATCACGACGGACGTGACATAGTTCGTCAGCGCGCCGCCTTCGAATGAGCCGTCGTCGTTTTGGGCTGAGCGCATGAAACGGATCGCGCTGTGGAACGCGGTGTCGTTCATGGCCTGCGGCTGCGCCTGGATGATCGCTTTCGCGGCGAGCGCGGTCACCGCCACCGCGATCGGCGCCGGTTTGTCCGGCTGATCGGTCGG
>JAZFYE010000368.1:0-6444 GCA_036475395.1 Phycisphaerales bacterium | reverse complement strand
AGCGGCGCCACCGCCATCGTCGGGGCCGTTAGTCACGACGACAACGGCACCAACTCCGGCTCCGCCTACCTCTTCGACACCACCACGGGACAGCAGAATCAGCAAGTCGAGCGTGTCGACTTGGCCGTCGTCGCCGCCGCAGTCCCAGGGGCAGGCAGAAGCATCAAAGAGGTATGCCGAGCCGGAGGCGTCGCCGTTGTCGTCGTCAAACGGTGCCCCGACGATGGCGACTTCTTCTCCAGGGGGGCCGCTGATCGCGACGGAGTTGCCGAACTGGTCGCCCGCCGCGCCGTCGTTGGGAAGGAGCTTGGCGGTATCGGTCATGTCCATCCAGCCGCCGGGGGGCATGACGAAAACGTATGCCGATCCGGAGTCGGTGCCGTTGTCATCGTCGTTGTTGGCCCCGACGATGGCAGTGGCGCCGCTGATCGCGACGGAGGAGCCGAAGTGGTCCAGCTCCGCGCCGTCGTTGGGGAGGAGCTTGAAGAGCTGCCGGCCCGTGGTGGTGTCGAAGAGGTAGGCGGAGCCGGAGTCGGAGCCGTTGTCGTTGTCAAGGGGTGCCCCGACGATGGCGGTGGCGCCGCTGATCGCGACGGACCGGCCGAACCGGTCGCCCGCCGCGCCGTCGTTGGGCAGGAGCTTGGCGATCTCGACAAAGCCTTCACAGAGTTGTTCGCGGGCGTTGGCGAAATTGGTGTGATCTACACGTGTTGCATAGGACGGACACGGGCAGTGTGTCACAATGCCGAGTATCTCACCGTTGCGGATAACTGCGGAACCCGAGTTGCCGAAGGTAACATCGACATCGTACCTAAAATACGTGCTAAATACCTGCGTCACTGAGCCGCCGGCAGTCTGCTGTGTTTGTGAACGCGTGCATTGAGTATCGACCCCGAAGCCCCATACGGCCAAAGCGTCGCCGACGCCAGCCGGACTTGAGGCGATGGGGCGAAACTCTCCGTAGCGCTCATACGCCGTCTGGCCCAGGTTGTTCGTGCCCGAGGTCAGCACAGACCAGTCGTTCCCGACGCCTTCGTTGACGAATAGAACCCCGGTGATCGGAAACTGGTCGGCGACTGGTGGATTATTCGTACTGCAGTCGGGGTCGGAGTCCGGCACTCGAAATTGGATGACCATGTTCTCGCCGATGCAATGGCCTGCGGAAACTAGGCAACTTTCGGTATTCCAAATGGATGCAGTGCAACCGGCCGGAAAGAGTCGGGCGGACCAGTCCTCATCGGAGGGTACGCGATCGTCTGCATCGCATATTCCACAGGTCCCCTCCGGCAGCGCCACCGCCTCTTCCATTGCGACTTGATCGATCACGAATCTGTTCTTTGTGGTCCCGGGAGCAGCCACGAGCTCCACGAGCAGCGCATTACCGTTGAAGTAGGCTGATGAATTGTCCCACATGGCCAGTCCGTTGGCATCAAGCTCCTGGACTTCGTGATCCAACAGCGAGGTGAAACGGATGAAGCTGTCAGCCCCTAGTTGAACCTCCGCGAAGTAGATCCGCAGCCAGGCCGCGTCTCGGATCGCAATCACATCGATGAACACCGTCTCAGCCCCAATTCCCGGATTATCTTGCACGCCGCTGTCGAGGTGGTAGTCTTGAAGTTCGCCGACCGGCCAGTCAAGTGTCTGTTGAGCGAGGGTTGAGGTCGCGAATGATCCGACGATGAGGGCGATGGCGAATTTCGATGAACGCATCTCGATCTTCCATCTAGGTCAATATTTCCGCGATATAAGCTACGTATGACCAGCGCCAGCGGCTATAACTACACCATACCATGAGCCATCAAAACGTCAAGCACCAACTCATGTTCCCGAAAATGATCTCCACCGGCTATTTGACTCTACCGGCAGTTGGCGAGCGGAACAAGCAGCGGGCGATTTCCACTGCACGGTTCAGGTAGGGTCGAGTCACGGACACGGCCCCCAATTTACGAGCAGCGCGAGGAGGTCGGAGGCGCCGACGATGCCGTTGCCGTCAAAGTCGGCGGGGCAGCCTTTGCACGGGCCCCAACTTACGAGCAGTGAGAGCAGGTCGGACGCGCCGACGGTGCCGCTGCCGTCGAGGTCCCACGGGCATGGCTCGCCCTTTATGGTGCCGATCACGCGATTGACGATGTGCATGTCGGCACAGGGGTCGCAACCGGGGAGGTCGGCGATGTCAACAAAGGTGGGCACGCCGCAGAAATCGGAGCGGATGTAGCCGGGGGCGGTCTGGCCATTGGGGTTGGAGCCGACCCACACGCCGGTGATGTTGTTCGTATCCGGTAGGGCCAGCTCTACGACAAGCACCATATCCGCCTTAATGGTCACGGGCGGGTCAAAGGTGACGGTCTTGAGCTCCTGGATCGTGCCCGCCGGAATGAGCAGCGGCTGGCTCGCGATGAATTCTAGATCCTTGCCGGGCCGTACCGGAGCGCCGCCGTCGCTATCTCTATAGAGGGTGACTTGAGCCGTCACGTCGGCATTGTTGTTCCGTTCAATACCCCAGACGACGCAAGTGACGTCAATCGGCACACCGGGCAGGAGAACGGAGAGGTCGTAGGATCGGGCGTAGGCGTTGTCCGCGGTGGTGGTTTTGTCATCGCCAAGGCAGGCGACGGAGTTACCGAGGGTGATTTCGTCATCAACGCTGTGAGTAAGGACGGCGTTTCCGCTGGGGCAGCCGGCGGTTTGGATGACTTCGATCTGGCCGGGCCCGCCGGGGTCGCTGGGGAAGCTTCCGGCTCGAATCTTGTAGCACTGACCGGCCACGCCGGTGAAGCTCACGCGAGACTGCGCGCCGCAGACGTCATCGTTGCAGACGATGGGATCGACGGGAGTGGGGCATGCGCATCCGTCATAGACGGCCAGCTTGGTATCGAAGGAGCTGCCGCAGAGGCTGACCTCGAACGTGCCGTCCGTGTTTGGCGTGAAGTCGTACCAGACGTCCTTCTTGATGTCG
Source organism: Phycisphaerales bacterium (assembly GCA_036475395.1). Classification (GTDB taxonomy): domain Bacteria; phylum Planctomycetota; class Phycisphaerae; order Phycisphaerales; family SM1A02; genus JADFNO01. The sequence goes on along the minus strand of JAZFYE010000368.1, from coordinate 3,488 downwards.
GCCTGGCCGAAGAAATTGCACACACCGCTGGGAAACCCGTCGGTGCTGGCGGTGAAATTGTCGAACACGGCCGGCTGATCGAGCATCAGGACCATTGCGTTGGCGCAATCGTCGTTGGCAGGCGCCTTGGGCGGGATGTCCTCGCCGACGCTGAGGGTTCCGGTGCCGGACGCCGTGCCGATGCCGCCGACGCGGATGGTGTAACAGTGGTCGATCTCGACGTCGAAGATGACCTCGGAGCCGAATCCGATGCAGTTTTGCCCGGCCGCGTCACAGCCGAGAATCGTGTCGGGGTCGACGGGGCAGGCGCAGGTGTCATAGACCGCCAGTTCCGTGTTGTAATCGGCGTCGTCGCAGGTATGGGCGCGGGCGGTCCCGGTGAAGGTCGCGATGTAATGGAACCACACGTCGCGCCCGAGATCTGGGGACTGGATCTGTCCGCAGGGTAATCCGGGATGTTTCGGACCGTCGGGGGTGGCGCAGAGGGTGGTGAAAGGCGTGTCGCCCTCGTTGATGCCGATGGCGTTAGCGCAGTCGTCGTTAGCCGGAGCGTCGCCCGGGGCGCAGTTACAGATATCCACAGCCCGTTGAGCACAGATCTCGTCCCACGCCTGCTCACAGCAAAGCGGAAGTTCGTCGCACACGGCTTCACAGCATTCGATGTCGTCACAGCCGGGCGTGTCATTGGGATTGAAGCAGTCACCGTTGCCGGGTCCGCAGAAGGTGCAGATCTGTATGGCGATGTCGGCGCAGGGCTGGTCCCACGCGATCAGGCAGCAGAACTCATCAACAGCGCAGACAGCCTCGCAACAGCTCTGAAGCTGGCATCCGGGGATGCCGGGGGTCGCCGTGAAGCAGTCACCGCCCTTGGGGTTAGGGCAGTTGTCGAACGGTTGGGCCAAGCCGGACGAGCAGACGAGCAGGGAAGCCAGCAGCCCGATCAAAAGGCCCATGCGACCGGGCAAGTTTGGTCCGGACATCGATCAGTCTCCTTTCCACCCGATCCGCCTTCCACCGGGACGCTGGCAGCGACGTGGGCTGGCGGGTTACGTCGAAAACGGCTACCGAACCCGATACGCTCCAGTATACGGGGCGGGGGCCGGTTCCAGTTGCCACAATCCTCAATCACCGCCCCTGCAAACGTCCCGGCGGTAGATCGGATGCAGATCGCCCCGGCCGGCGTCCCACGAAAAACCCCCGGCCGGGCAAGGCCGGGGGTGTGGTGTGGTGGTTGGAACGACTCGGCGAGGGCCGCTTTCGCGGTTACGGGCAGGGGCCCCAGTTGACCAGGAGGGCGAGCAGGTCGGTGGCCCCGACGGTGCAGTTGCCGTCAAAGTCAGCCGGGCAATCGTTGCAGTCGGCGCACTTCCCCCAATTGACGAGCAACGAGAGCAGGTCGGTCGCCCCGACGATGCCGCTGCCATCGAGGTCCCACGGGCATGGATCCGGCGGCGCCTCGCAACCGACGAAGTCGACTCCCCCGATGCCAGCCTGGAACTCAACGATTTCGCCGGGCTCCAGCTGTGTCGTTGCGCTGCTCAATGCGGCGGTGTGATCAAGAAATCCCGGGTCTGTTGCATCAGCGTTGGCGAGCGCTTCAACTCCGCCATTGAGAGCGCTACGCAACAAGGGCCATTCGTCGAGTTCCCAACCCTCGTAGTCGGGGCAGCCGCCGAACCACAATGGCTTCGGGCCTTTGCCGCCTTCGTTCTCGTCGATTTGCTCGATCGCAAAGATCGGGTCGGGCCGATCGGGGATCGTCGTCGCCTCGTCGTCGTCAAAGTCGCCGCTGATGTCGTAATCGCAGTAGTAGAAGATCTTGCAACTGATGGCAGCGTCACCCGTGTTCTCGCAGCGAATCTTGACCAACGCTCCGCCGCTGAGGCCGTCGAGCATCAGGATTTCGATCTCGATGGCTAAGTCGGCGTCGTTCGCCTCCAGACGAGTGATTGCGCTCGTGCCGTCCTCGGAAATGGTCGGTCCCTCGACGACGGTATAGTTGATATTACTCCCGACCCGCCGTGAGAGCATGTCGCCTACTTGGGAGTTCGCTTCGTAGATGAGCGACTCAAAGACGTTGTCCACTTTCGGCTGGTCCGGGGGGAAGAAGTTAAAGATCTGCCCGAACTCGTCGAGTTCCGCCGTCCAGAGCCCATCCGCACTTGTGAGAATGGGTTCCGGGAGGCAGCCGAGCGTTTTGGCGAGGTCGACGCAGGGCTGGTCCCAAACGATTATGCAGCAGAACGAATCGATTGCGCAGACCGTCGCGCAACACTCCGGGTCTTCGCAGCCGGGGGTTCCGTTGGGTTCGCCGCAGGGACCGGCGCCGGGTGCGCAGGCGGTCGGCAGCTCGATGCACTCGATTTGGAGAATGTAGTCGTTCGCGCCCAAGTCACACTCGACGCCGTCGAAGATGCCGCTGCCGTCCGGATTGCCCGGGGCGACGAACACGACGATCCCGTTGGGATGGTCGGCCAAGATGACCACGAATTCCGACGAGTCGCCGCCGGCACAACCGGGAGCTGAGAATCCCGTGGTCCCGACTACGTTCACGTCGTCGCAGACCGGATCGCCGATCGCCACGAAGAACGTGACGGCTGGGAATTCGGAGGTCACCGTCGATCGAATCTGGACCACGCCGTTGTCGTCCTTGTCCGCCAGCGCCAGTGTGGCGGCATCCACGAGATACCAATCGGTGTCGCGTCGATCCGTATCGGGTATTCCGTCTCCGTCGGTGTCTGCGTCGTAGGTGGATGCGGTGCCGCAGATAGTGACGCTGCAATCGCCGGGGCCGAACACGGCGGGATCCACGTTGCACCCGCCGGTGGTATCCACCCCAAAGTCCACCAGGCACACCTCACCTTCGGCGATGTCGCCCGAGCCACAGGCATTCGTACATTGTCCGTAGGTCCAGGAGGCAAGCCCCAGCACGACACCTGCCGACACGAGCAGACTCAGACGCCGGTGGCTTCCCTTCCAGTATGTGGTTTGTTTCATGCCTTCTGTTTCCTTACTCATAGCCGAGTCCCCATTCTTCTTCCATGTATTAGGGTGTTCAAACGAGGGTTCCGCCAGGCGCGCTAGGCCACGCGCCGCCCCGCCCAAACGCTCTCTACGCTATCTCCAATAGTGGAACGGATTTTCCGTTGCAAGTCAACAGAAAAGAAGCGAAAGGTCGAAGTCCGCGCGGGGTGCGGACGCCCTCGACCGGTAGCGATCGGGGACTGCCGACGAGGAGCGTGCTTCAAGGGTACTGGCCCAAGCCGAGGGTCAGTAAGATCTCCGAGCTTGCCTCCAACCCCCATCTCGAAGACTCGCCGCCGCTTCGTCGGTGCCCCTGACCGGGCCGCGCGAGCGCCCCGAGCACCTCGACCCTGACAAAAGATGTCCCCGGCCCAAAGAAAACCCCCGGCCGAGGAAGGCTGGGGGTGTGATGGTTGGAACAGGATTGCGAGGTCCGCTTACGGGCAGGGGCCCCAGTTGACCAG
>JAZFYE010000367.1:0-21315 GCA_036475395.1 Phycisphaerales bacterium | reverse complement strand
TGGCCAGCCCGTCGCGACAATGACATAACGGTGCTTGCGACCGCCCAGTGCTTCGGCCTGTATGGCCCCGAGCGACGATCCGGCCATGGCACAGTCTCCTACTGCTGTGGCCATACTCCCGGCTGCTCGACACAGCCGGGAGCATCTCTTTTCTCGTCGGTGACGCCTCAGACCGGTGCGACGCAAGTTGGCAGCATCCTGGAGCGCACGAATGAGTAGTTCGCTCGATCCCCGCTACGTCACGGCCTTTGTCCAGGCGACCAAGAAGGTCTTCCAGACAATGCTGGGGCTTGAAGTGACGTTCGGAGACCCCATTCCTGGTAAACTGCCGCATTTGGTCAACGACATCTCCGTCATTATCCCGATGACGGGGGGCGTCATCGGGACCGTTGTGCTGAGCCTCCCGGTGGCAAGTGCGGAAAAAATCGCCAGCTCCTTCGTTGGGTCGCCGGTCGATAGGAAGAGTGACGACTTCGCCGATGCCCTCGGCGAGCTGGTGAATATGATCTCCGGCGCTGCCAAGGCGAATTTTGCAGAGAAGCAGGTTTGCCTCAGTCGCCCGTCGGTCGTGATGGGCGAGGAGAACACGGTGCAGCCGCCAAGCGACAGCGTGTGTGTTTCGATTCCGTGCCGCTCGTCGTACGGCGACTTTGCCGTTGAGGTGTCTCTCAAGAAGGTAGCTGTGTCTCAGACGAATCGGCCGGCAATCGCATAGTCGTCGCGGTGACAAGGAGATCGTACCGTGCGAGTGATAGTGGTTGACGATTCGAAGACGATGCGGAAGATTCCAAAGAGCATCCTCATCGAGCTAGGCTACACCGAGGTGGAGGAGGCATGCAACGGTTAGGATGCGCTGACGAAGGTTGCCGCATTCAATCCCGACCTTCTGCTCGTTGATTGGAACATGCCCGAGATGGATGGACTCACGTTCGTGAAGACCTATCGAAAGCAGGGCAACAAGACGCCCACAATCTTTGTGAAACGAGGCACAGTCACCTATTTCTTCGATTCGCGCGAAAATCCGAGAAGGCGTGCACGTCTTGAATAGACTACTCAATCAGGCCAATGAATTGGCGACTGTTCCGAATGTTCTCAGCGTGGTCCACCGTGCCTGGAGCCCAAGCGGAACGCCAAGGCTGAGGATCTTGTTGAGCTTCCCGGGGGCCGGGGGGACACAGGATCTGCATTTGTGACTTTTACTGCGTTGTCTGGACGCCCACGACGGCGGCCGCCCCGCGGTGGGCGCGGCATCACCATTGCGTCTGGGAGGCGAGGCGCCTCCCACGCGGAACGCTCAAATCCGAGAATCACGCTTTTTTCCCAATCCGTACGGGAGAATTCGTAGGTTCTTTGAACTTTCCTGACCAGATTGACGTTGTATAATCGAGAGCGACGATTCGCAAGGCATCAGGGCCTATGGTCAACATACGCATAACCAGCTTCATCATGGCGGTCACCATGGCCCTCTGGTCGCCCGGATGGTGCTGCTGCGGCGTCTTCGGTTCAGCGCTCTCGTCGTCAGCTTGCGCCGCCCCAACTGCCCCTTACAACCAGTTCGAATCGGCACCGACACGCGAGGCGAAGGGACATTGCCTCGCGATCCGCGCAACTGAATCCTTGACGGGCGCGGCTGGTGTGGCGAGTCCCAGCAGCTGCTGCGAGCCATCGCCTGGGACCGGCACGCCGAACGACGATCCTTCTTCGTGCGGCTGCGGCAATCACTCGCGGGACGCCAATGTCGGTCGGGTCGCCGTTCTTCCCATTCCCGGAGAAGTCGATTTCCAAGTCCTGGTAACGATGGCCTGGACGCCGGCAATGGTCGTGCCAAGTGTGGCGCGCTTCGGCTGGCAAGCGAGGACGGCTCGAGCCGGGCCTGGTTTGCCGTGCGCAGATTCGCTCTTGCTGCGCCACTGTCTCCTTACAATTTAGTCGAACGTCTCACCAGCACCGGCTTGGCCAGGGCGCGCTGTTCGCGCGCTTCGGGTCTTCATCGTGCAGGTACGGCTCTTGCTTCAAACTGTGTCGTTTATCGACAGAGCGATGCATTTTTGTGCGGTCGGCTGGTTCGTGTACAAAACCACCGGCCCAGGAATCGTTCTCTGGGTCGTCTGAATCGGTTGCTCAAACGCAGGGAGATTTTGACGTGACTACGAACGTTTCGAAATGTTGGAGACAAAGGGCAGCCGTATTGGCGATGGCGCTGCTGTTGACCGGTGCGTCGGTCGGCTTTGCTCAGGATACGCAGCCGCGGGCGGGACGACGGCGACGGAATCAAGTGGCGACTGCATTGCTCCGGCGGATGAGTACATAGGAAATACACAATGACCAGTCGGCTTTCATTCATTCTTCTTGGCATGCTCGTGTTTACCGGTTGTGTCAGCGGCTGTCGTGCCGGACCGTTTGCAGACTGGATCGATCGTGAAGCGGTCGACGTGAAACCGGCGCCCGAGCTGACGCGTCGTTATCGCACTGGAGACGCAGGACAGCCCGCAGAAGCCGGGTTGCCGACACTTCCCGACGACGCGGGTCCCGAGGTATATGTTCTCCTTGCGCTCGAGCGGAACCCGGGCATCAAGTCCGCCGAGCAGAAGATCAGGAGATTGGCCAACCGCATCCCGCAGGCGACCAGCCTGGACGATCCGATGTTCCAGTTCGCACCCTTCGGCGAGATGGCAGAAACCGCCGCGGGCCAGGTCGGCGCTATGACCGCGCTGAGCCAGCGCTTCCCGCTCCCGAGCAAGCTCCAGACACGAGGACGAATCGTTGCTCAGGATGTCGCGGAGGCGATAGCGGCGCTGGAGCAATTCAGGCTTCGGGTCATCGCCGACACACGTCTGACTTGGTGGCGATACTACTACACGACTCGGGGGATTCAGGTTACCCAGGACAACCATGTTTTACTCTCGCAATTCCAGGACGTGGCTGAGGCGAAGTACCGAGCTGGGACCGCCACCCAACAAGATGTTTTGCGGGCGTCGGTTGAACTGAGTAATCTCGACAATGAGTTGATTGCGCTGCGGCAGCGCCTCATTTCTGCGGGGGCAATGCTCAACCGTCTCATGGACCGCCCGGTTGACGCGCCGCTTCCTGAGCCGACGAATCGGACGCTGGACCAGATTGAACTCGAGCTTGAAGCGCTGCTGACGGAGGCCGCCCATAGCAACCCAGCCATTCGCCAGATTCACGAACGGATTGAAGGCTATAAGCAGCGACTGGACTTGGCTCGACTGAACCGCTGGCCTGACCTTACGGTCAGCTTTAACTACAACCTGGTCGAGAGCGAGGGACTCTCAAGGATCGCCAACGGCGACGATCAGTGGTGGTTCGGCTTCGGGATCAACCTGCCGATCTGGACGGAAAGACTGGATGCCGCCCAGCGCGAGGCGCTGCGGGGAAGATTGGAGAACATCGCGGCGCTCGGCGATGAGCGCAACCGTGTCGACTTTCGTGTACAGGACGCCTTCGCGAAGGTCCAGAGCCAGCAGCAACAGGTCATTCTTTTCCGCGACGTCATCGTTCCGCAGGCGCAGCAGACCGTCAACGCCTCCCTGAGCAGCTACCGAAGTGGAAAGGTCGATTTCCTGACGCTTATCGATAACTGGCGGAAGCTGCTGGTATTTCAGTTGATGTATCACCAGAACCTCGCGCAGTTCGAGCAGAGCTTTGCCGAGCTTCAGCGAGTTGTCGGGCATGACTTGAACCGTACTACGCCGCCGTCGGATCCGATGAATCCGGCCCCCGTCTCCGGCAAGCGTTCGACGCGCGATGAGGATGTAGACCCATAGGTGCACCAATGAAACAGACTACACACAGCAAAATTGCGAAGAGCGCTGAGAGCAACGTCGCGACGACGACCGGTGCTACAAAAGAGCAGACCGAGAAACAGCCGCCGCCAAGCCCGCCTCCGCCGAAAGGACCAAGCCTTGCGGTGATTTTCGCTCTACTCATCGTCGCGGTTGTGATGCTGGCGATCGGTACGAAGTGGGGGTCGACGATTCAGTCCGGCCTTTCGAACTTCTGGACCATGGTGATCCCATCAAGCACCAACGACGAAGCGACGGATGAAGCGGGCGACGACTCCGCTCGATTGCAGTTCTACACGTGTGGCATGCACCCGTGGGTCATCCTGCCAAACCCCGGGAGCTGCCCGATCTGTCAGATGGATCTGACTCCTATTGATCCAGACAAGTTCACAGGCGAGATCACGATCGATCCCGTCATCACCCAGAACATCGGAGTCCGGATCGAGCCGGTGAAATCCGGGCCCCTGGTTCGAACCATTCGAACCGTTGGCACGGTTGTTTACGACGAGACGAGCGTTCGTGACATCAACATGAAAGTGCCGGGGTGGATCGAGAAGCTCTACGTCGATTATCTAGGGGTTGAGATCGACAAGGGCCAGGCGCTGTTTGAGTACTATTCCCCAGACCTCTATGCGGCACAGGAAGAGTTCCTTTTGGCCTATCGGAACAAGAGTCAGATCGGGGCCGAGTTTGTTCCCCAAGCCGCTGAAGGCGCCCAGAATCTGTTGGAGGCGGCGCGAACACGGCTCGAGTATTTCGACGTATCGCCACAGCAGATTGAAGAGCTCATTGCCGCGGGCGTGCCATCAAAAACCATGACCATGCACAGCCCGCACAAAGGCGTCGTCATCGCCAAGCACGCCAATGAGGGGATGCGCCTTGATCCCGGGATGCAAGTGTATCGGATCGCAGACCTTTCCAAGTTATGGGTGATGGTCACCCTTTATGAGTATCAGCTGCCGTACGTTCAAGTTGGCCAGCGTGCGGTGATGTCGCTGCCTTACATCCCCGGACAGACGTTCGAGGGTGAGGTCATCTACATCTACCCCTATCTCGATGAGAAGACGAGACAGGTGAACGTCCGGCTCGAATTTGATAACCCAAACGACGTGCTGAAGCCGGGCATGTACAGCAATGTCGAGTTGAAGAACACGCTCGCGCGGGATCGTACGCTGGCGCCTCGCGCCGCGATCATCGACACTGGTGAGCGGCAGGTGGCCTTTGTGAGCCTCGGCGAGGGCAAGTTTGAGCCGCGCGATGTTCGAACCGGTGTGGAAACCGATGAGGGCATGATCGAGATTCTCGATGGTCTTCGACCCGGGGAGCTGGTCGTCACCAGCGGACAGTTCCTTCTTGACAGTGAGGTCAATATTAGCGAAGCCCTCGCCAAGTTTGTGCGCGGCGATCTGGCCAGCGGACAAGAGACAGTGGTCGTCGTCGCCGGGGCCAGTGAGTTGTCCTCCCTGCCGGTAGAAGCGGTGGATGCGATCGGTGAAATACTCGATGCGTACTTCGCAATCGGTGACATGCTCACTCGTGATTCCACGGATGGAATTTCGTCAGACGCCCGATCGATTGCTCAAGGCGTCGATCGTCTATTGAACATCACGCTCCCCGACGATGAGCACTTCTGGCACCGGCATGACGAAGTAGCCACGATCAGGGGGAAGTCGCTGGAGTTGATCGACCAATCCGACATTGAAGAGGCAAGGCTGGCCTTCGCAGATCTGAGCGTCGCGCTTTCCAAGCTCACGAGAGCGACAGGAATACCGCCGGCATATAGCGCTGAAGTCCACGAACTTCACTGCCCCATGTTCCGTGAAGGCCAGGGAGGAAGCATCTGGCTTCAGCCCAAGGGTGATGTGCGCAATCCGTTCTTTGGCTCGAGGATGCTCGAGTGTTCCAACAAGCGGAGCGTGCTGCCGATGACCGGCGCAACATCCAGGCCCGAGGAAGATCCCTCATCTGCCCCGGACGAGCCGGCTACGTCGCAGCCCTCCCAAGAGCGATCTGCCAAGGCCGGCTTGGATGCGAACGCTCAGGAGAATCTTGATCAACTGGTATCGGCGTACCTCAGCATTCACGAGACGCTGACGCGTGATGAGACAACTGGGATCAACGCCAACCTTGGCGTAATCCATGAGGCGGCAATGGTGCTGGCGAACGTCGAAGATGAGTTCGTCAGCGGCGCTGCCAACACGATCATGGAAGCAGCGAATGAGCCGGTTGAAGAGATTGACGCGATCCGTGGCGTTTTCGAGCGGGTGTCCGAGGCCTTGCTGCAACTACTTGCCGTGGCTACGCCGAGCGAGGCTGCGGCGCCGACGCTTTATCAAGTGTACTGCCCCATGGTCAAGAAGAATTGGCTGCAAGCCACCGACGAAGTAGCGAATCCTTACGCACCATCCATGCTTCGTTGCGGTACCGTCAAAGGAACGATCAGCGCTGATAACGCGAAGGCAAGCAATCCATGATTGGCAAAATCATAGCTGGGTGCGTCCGTCATCGCGGAATCGTCGCCCTACTGACGCTCTTCGTCGTTGCGGCCGGCGTGTGGTCGATCTTCAATATCAAGATCGACGCCATCCCTGACCTCTCCGACGTTCAGGTCGTGATCCGCACGGAATACCCCGGCCAGGCGCCGCAGATCGTCGAAGATCAAATCACCTATCCACTCACGACGACCATGCTCGCTGTGCCCTACGCAAAGGTTGTGCGCGGATACAGCATGTTCGGCACGAGCTTCGTCTACATCATCTTTGAAGACGGAACGGACATGTACTGGGCGCGCAGTCGCGTGCTGGAGCAGCTCAACTTCGTAGCTGGGAACCTACCAACGGGCGTCAGCCCACAACTCGGCCCTGATGCCACCGGCGTCGGGTGGATCTTTGAATACGCGCTTGTCACCGGCAAGTATTGCCCGGACCATCCCAACGGTTTCTGGCATGATCCGGTGAACGACGAATGGTATGCCGACCCGAATGAGGTGCTGGAAGATCCCGAAATACAGGAGCGCCTGATTCGTCACCGCGTCTTGCCGGACTCTAAGGTGATCTATGCCGACCGCCAAGAGAATCGTCGGTATGACTCACTTGACCAAGCTCCGTCGGAGATTCGAGATCGGTTGGAACCGATCGTACTGGTGAGGGGGCATGAGACGTGCCCGCTGGATGGAGGGCCGCTTCTGGCAAGTCAGCAGGACCTCTCGGATCTTCGTGGTTTGCAGGATTGGTATCTGCGCTACGAGCTCACGGCCGTTGCCGGCGTCAGTGAAGTTGCGTCGCTCGGAGGATTCGTCAAGCAATATCAAATCGTCGTCGATCCCGTCAAGCTCTTGGCATACGACGTTCCCTTGCAGAAGATCAAGCACGCCGTGCGACGGTCCAATGTTGACGTGGGCGGGCGCGTGATCGAGATGAGCGAGACCGAGTACATGGTTCGCGGGATCGGCTATCTCGGCGCGCTCACCGATAGGGAAATCAGCGAGCTGCGAGCAGCCGGCGCGTCGGTCGAGGAACGCCGGACACAGCAAGTGATCAAGGAACTGGGAAAGATCTCACTTGGCGCCAGTTCCAACGGCACACCCATCTATCTCAGCGACGTTGCCGACATCCGCATCGGCCCCGAAATTCGCCGCGGAATCGCCGACTGGAACGGGGAGGGCGAAACCGTCGGCGGCATCATCGTCATGCGCTTCGGTGAGAACGCTCTGGCAACGATCGATCGAGTGACCGAGAGACTCACTGATCTCGAAAAGGGACTGCCTCCCGGCGTCGCGGTCGTCGTCGGGTATGACCGCAGCGATCTTATCGAGCGCGCGATGGATACGCTCACTCACACGCTCATCGAAGAGATCATCATTGTTGCGCTCGTCTGCATTCTGTTCTTGGTGCACGCGCGCAGCGCGCTTGTAGCCATCCTCGTTTTGCCGACAGGCGTGTTGATCACGATCGCAACGATGTACGCGCTCGACCTCAACGCCAACATCATGAGCCTTGGTGGAATTGCGATCGCCATCGGCGTGATGGTGGACAGCGCGATCATCATGGTCGAGAACGCCCACAAACATCTTGAACGCGAACGGCGTCGCGTCGAGGACGGGGCATCGCCGCGCCCGCGCAGTCAAATCGTGACCGAAGCCGCCATCGAGGTCGGCCCGAGTTTGTTCTTTGCCTTGCTGATCATCACCGTCAGTTTTCTTCCGATCTTCGCGTTGGGCGAGCAGTCCGGGCGTCTCTTCAAGCCGCTCGCCTACACCAAGTCTTTCGCGATGCTCGCCGGGGCGCTCCTTGCCGTAACCATTGTCCCGATTCTGATGGTGTACCTCATTTCGGATCGAGTCGTTCCCAAGTCGATGTCGCCGTGGAAGCGCTTCGCGGTCTATTTCGGGGCAGTGATTGCGCCGGCGATGGTCCTGAGCGTGGTTCCGTTACCGCGGTTCGACGAGTATCGCTGGTGGCTCGTGATTGGATGGGTGGTTCTCAGCGGCCTGGTGATCTTCCCACAGAAGATTATGGACGAGCATCGCAATCCGATCAACCGCGTCTTGGAGTGGGTCTATAACCCGGCTTTTGCGCTCGTGATGCGGTTTCGATGGCTCACTCTTTTTGCGTGCCTCCTTCTTGTGCTGTCGATGTGGTGGCCTTTGAAGCGACTCGGCAGCGAGTTCATGCCTCCGCTGGAGGAAGGTGATCTGCTTTATATGCCCACAACCGACCCTGGCATCAGTACGATGAAAGCGCGGGAGCTCCTCCAGCAAACCGACAAGCTCATCATGCAGTTCCCGGAGGTGCAGAACGTCCTGGGCAAGATCGGGCGAGCCGAAACCGCGACTGATCCCGCTCCCCTGCCAATGATCGAAACCACGATCACACTGCATCGTGACAAGAGCAAGTGGCGGCAGGTGCCGGTGCAACGCTTCTATGACACTTGGCCTGAATTCGTCAAACCGGTACTGCGCAATATCTGGCCCAAAACCCGTCCCATCTCGATCGATGAGCTTTGCTACGGCTACGAATGGCCGGATGGAACGCATGTTCCCGGCCTCAATGAAATCATTCAGATTCCTGGGCTGACCAATACGTGGACGATGCCCATCAGAACGCGGATCGACATGCTCTCCACCGGCATCAAGACGCCGGTCGGCATCAAGATCATGGGATCTGATTTGAGCATCCTTGCTCAGCTCAGCGAGCGTGTCGCACAGGTTGTCAAGACGGCCGACGGTGTTGGCGCCTACACCGTCAGTGCGTTCGCCGAGAAGAGCGTGGGGGGCAACTACCTTGATATCATCATCGACCGGGACGAGATCGCTCGCTACGCGCTGACCATCGGCGACGTTCAGGACGTGATCATGAGCGCCCTGGGCGGGATGAACGTCACCTACACCGTCGAAGGCCTTGAGCGCTATCCAGTCAACATCCGGTATCCGCATGAATTACGAGACAACCTGCCCGCGCTGAGGCAGACGCTTGTCTCAACCCCCAGCGGGGCGCAGATTCCACTGGGTCAGCTCGCATCAATCAACATCCACAAAGGCCCGCCGCTCGTCAAGAGCGAGAACGCTCGGCTGACCAGTTGGGTTTACGTGGACATTGCTGGGATCGACGTCGGAACGTACGTCGCCAACGCCCAGCGGGCCGTGAAGGAATCTGTCGAACTTCCCGACGGATACACGATCATTTGGTCCGGACAATACGAATACATGCAAGCGGCCCGGGCACGGCTGATGATCGTGGTGCCCATGGCCCTCGTGAGCATCATTCTGCTGCTCTATATGGCGACGGTGAGTTGGCTGCGCGTGGCCATCATCATACTCACGTTGCCGTTCAGCCTGGTGGGCGCGATCTGGCTGCTCCATTTCCTTGACTACAACCTCTCGCTGGCCGTGTGGGTAGGAGTCATCGCTCTTGCCGGCTTGGCGGTGGAAACGGGGATCGTGATGCTGTTGTACCTCGACACCAGCTTTGAGCGATTCCAAGGCGAAGGTCGCATGCGCAATGCGGACGATCTTTGGCACGCAGTCCACGACGGCGCCGTGAAGCGCATACGCCCGAAGACGATGACGGTTTGTGCGATCTTCGGCGGCCTGTTGCCAGTGCTCTGGTCCAGCGGAGCCGGCGCAGACACGATGCGGCGATTGGCTGTGCCCATGATCGGCGGCGTCGCCACGAGCTTTATCCTCGAGCTGCTGATCTTCCCCGTGATCTTCTATATCGCCAAGCGGATTGCCATGCACAGCGAGTTCCGCAAGTTTGCGAACGATCGCTCACGATTGGAGGCTGTCGCTTGAGAGAGGATCAAGGAAACGATCGGGTTGTTGCGATGATCCGATATCAGCCACGGCTGCATGCTGAACTTCTACACTTAGATGACCGCGTGGGTACTCGGTTGAATATTGAAGCACGACGCGCGTCCCTTTCGGATCGGTAGACACATCAAACGAACAGTCCGATAATCCGCTGGCTAGGTTTCTATTCGATCGAGCGTGCTCGCCTGTGCGATGGCTTCGCGCAGCAACAGCCGAGCCGCCTGCGCAGAGCAGCCGGATGCTTGGGCGGCGCCGGTTTCCAGCGTAAATCGCCGGGTTGGAAGCGTCGATAAAGATTTGGGGTGACAGGTCTGTTATCGCGCTTCTGTGTACAGAGGAATGCGTCGGGTAACACGAGAGCCATCATGAACGGCAAGACGATTCTCGTTGTGGATGACGAGCCACCAATCAGGTATATGCTGGATCTCAAGCTCCGCCAGGCTGGCTTCTCAGTCATCTGTGCCAGCAATGGCCAGGACGCCTATAAGCTGGCCTGCGAGCATCGACCCGATCTGGTCGTGAGCGATTACCAGATGCCCGTGATGGATGGCCTGGAGTTCTGTCAGCAGCTGGCCGCCGATCCCGAGACGGGAGGGATTCCTGTGATCATGCTGACGGCCCGTGGTCACAAAGTGTCGCCAGCCGATCTCGAGCGGACGAATATCAAATGCTTTCTCGACAAGCCATTCAGTCCGCGCCATCTTATCGTGCAGATCAAGGAGCTGTTGCAGCTCCCATCAGATGAGAGCATTCCGGTCGATGACGCGGGTTTGAGTGCGGCGTGATGGGCAGCGCAACGCCAGACAATGCGCTAGCTGCGACGCAGCTGCTTGCCGATCGCTGCGCCGAACTGGGTTTGCCGGTGTGGTGTCTCGATGCGAAGGGCGCCATTCTCCAGCCGCCCAAGGGCTTTGGGCCGGCTGATCTTTGGCTGCGATCTGGGCTTCTGGGAGATCTGATCAGCAGCGCGGTCGCGGTGTGGAGGACCGGCGACGATGTGCCTCCGATTGATCTCATTTGCGGGTGTTGGCTTGTGCCGGTCGTCACGAACCCTTCCCACCCGGAGGCGGGGATGACAATGATCATGGCTCTGGGCGAGGCGCTCTTCGACACCGAGCAATTCCAAGCCATCTGCGCTTCGTCGCAGCTCGATCCTGGGGAAACGAAAGCCGCCCTGGCGCCGTGTGCTCGCTATTGCCGATCTGATCTTGAATATCTCATCCCAATGTTGCGGTGGATGCACGCAGATCTTGATGAAGCTGCCGCAAACCGTCGTGCGCTGCGCGACTTCAGCGGACAACTAGCCCACGCGTTCGAGCAGATCAGCCTCCTGTACCGGCTCGGACGATCGATGAATTGCCTCGCTGATCCCGTCGAGTTTATCAGGATGACGTGCGCACTCCTGCGCGACACACTGGACTTCGAGTGGGTTGCCGTGAAGCTGGCCTCTGATGGGCCGGTGCCGGAAATCGTCGACGCACTCGTTTGCTCGGGCGACCTTTCGGTCGATCAGAATAAGTTTGGAGCACTAGCGGCGCAGCTTATTGGCGAGCTTGACACGGATCAGTGGACAAAGCTACTTGAGTGCAACGAAAGTGAGTTGGCAGCGCACGTCAAGTCCCAGGTGGTGGCGGAACCGATCGTATCTTCCAATGAGGTGACCGGGCTCTTGCTGGCGGGCGACAAACGCGGCCCAGATCCAGAAGTCACGAGTGTCGAGACGCAACTGCTCGACGCCGCGGCCGACTTTCTCGGCGCCTTTCTCCACAACGTCGCCATGTATGTCGAGCAGCGAGGATTGTTCTTAGGGACGCTGAAGGCGCTTACGGCCGCGATCGATGCCAAAGACCCCTACACCTTCGGTCACTCCGAGCGGGTGGCGCTGCTCGGCTCGCAGCTTGCACGAGCTTGCGATATGGACGTCGCACAGGCAGAGCGTGTGCGGATCGCGGGGTTGGTGCACGATGTAGGCAAGATCGGCGTGCCTGAGGCCGTGCTTGGGAAGCCCGGAAGGCTTACCGAGGCCGAGTTCGAACTCATCAAGCGTCACCCCAGGATCGGGTACAACATTCTCAAGGATCTCACTCTCTTGGCGGACGTCTTGCCCGGCGTGCTGTATCACCACGAGCGATGGGACGGACAAGGCTACCCCGAGGGGCTCAGCGGCGAGAACACTCCACTCTTGGGTCGGCTCCTGGCGGTGGCTGACGCTTTCGACGCGATGAGTTCGGATCGACGGTATCGATCGGCCATGACGCGCCAACAAGTGCTCAACGAGATCGCCGATTGCGCCGGCACACAATTCGACCCGCGTTTTGCCAAGGTCTTCCTGACCCTGGATCTCACCGAATACGATGCGCTGGTCGCAAGCCACCGGGCGCAGGATTCCGAGGCCGCTTGACGCCTACCAATCGGGGCCAGATGGCGCTCAGTCCACGATGCGCCTCCAGCTCCCCGTTGCGAGCACCATTCTTGGCTGAGTACCGCCAAAACCCGGCGGGGGCTGCTCAAGGTAGATCGAGCGGTAGCGAAGATCCAGGTCGCTACTCCCAACTAGGACATCCCCTTCCGCGACCACGACGCCGTCAATGATGGGATGGTTCTGGAAAACTATCGTTGTTGCGGAGTAGACGAGCCCCTTGATCATCGATGGATATGCATCGAGTACGTCGAGGTTCTCCGATCCCAGCGGGTAGGGATACGGCGTGCCCGGTGGATTGAAGTTTTCATTGAGCGAACTCTCACTCAGACCGGTCGTGCCGATGCCGATGATGATCTGCTGGTCCGCCAAGAGCGCTGGGTAGTTCGCCACGGCGGGTTCCCACGAGACCGATCCTTGGACCGCCGAGCCTGGTCCGGGATTGATCATCACCAGCGTGCCGACAATTCGGCAGTCCTCGATGAAGACTATCTGCCCCAGGCAATCAAGCACGTAGATACCTTGCGGGTTCGTCACTCCAGCTCCAAACGGATTACTTGTGGGACTGAGTACGGTGTGTCTCATTCGGCGGTCACTGGTAAGGCCAATCTCGATCAGCACGGCGTCATCGATTCTGAAACTCTCCAGGCTGGTGTCGGTTTCGACATACATCACGGCCGACTGCAACGTGCCGACCCAACTGAGCGTGAAGTCGCCTTGGAGTCGCTTCCATTTCTTACCAGCACTCTGGGGTGCGGTGGACCAAAAGGAGAATTTGGGCAACGAGAGCGGCGTCTCTTTGTATTCGATCCTGACCGTGATCTTGATGCCGGCAACGTTTGCAACCACTTTCTTAGCTTGCGCTTCTACGTGATAGGTGGCGCCGCTCACGATCTGACTCGTGATGTCCTGCGCCGGCCCGGCCCAAGGCGCCGTGCGATTCGACACCAACAGCGAGAAAGAACCGGTCTTGGGCTTGGACGAGTCCACGGCGATATCGCACCCGCTATTGAAGGGATACCAGTCTGTCGTGCCCGATTCAAAACCCGGATTCGTAAGCAAATTGACCCCGCCGATGAACAGGTCGGTGTAGTTGATGGGCGTACCGTTGGCGATGTAATAGTCCAGGGCGGTGGCTGGGTCCGGCATCTCGCGCACCGGCGCCCCGCTGACCACGCTGCCGAAGTACGTACCGCCTTTGACGATGTTCGCGGCTTGAGCGTTAGCGTAGATCTCCGTGATACCCCGACCGTCAACGTTGAAGTTCGCGCTGATCGTCTGATTGCTATTAAGCGTGACGTCTTGCATGATGAGGGTATTGCCGGCGTGCAACGACACCTCAACCGCGCCAAGCCCGGTCCTCGGCTCCAGCGTCACCTGGAGCTTATGCCGTGACTGATCTTTGATGCCGGTCGCGGTCAGGATGACCGGATCGTCCGGAGAATCGGTGATATCGTTATCGACGGGGTCGAACGCCTCAAGGGAAAATGCTCCGCTTCCCATCGGCACGTTATCGGCCCAGAGCCCGTTCCCTAGTGTCGTCCGCCAGTTCGAATCCTGCTGAATCCACAGCAAGCCCATCTCGATCCCCGATCGGGCACAGAGTCGTGCCTGAGCCGAATCATTGGTGTTTGCCGCCGCCCGCAGTTGCACGCGCATGACGAGCAGCGCCGACAGGCCGATCACGGTCACGATCATAGACGTCATGAGGATGAGCAGATAGGCGCTGCCACGGCGATGTGGGATGAGGACATGTCCCATGTTGTTAGTCCACTTCGATCGTCAAAGAATCAGTATCAATGCCGCCTTGACCGTCGGAGACCGTGAGGATGACGGTGTACAACCCGTCGGTGTCGTAGGTGTGGTCGATCGTGATTCCGCTGCCGGAAGTGGTGTCGCCGAACACCCAGAAGTACACGAGCAGGTCGCCGTCCGGATCGGTGGAAGCGCCGGCGTCGAACGTCACCGTGTCTCCACCTTGAATCAATACCGGAGTGGCGGAGGCTGAAGCGATCGGCGGGCGGTTGCCCGTGATTGTTATCGGATCCGGAACTGTGCTCGTCCAGGCCGCGGTTCGAAACGCAATAAGCGTCGCGGCCGGTTCGGCGCCCCTTGCGGCTGTCACCGTGATTCGCTTGATTCCCGTGGGCGATGCCGCGGTTTTCTGAAGATCGTTCGGATCGATCCACTGGACCGCAACGCTGCGGGTCCATCCGTTGTAGCCGATGATCGGCGAGCCGTTTTTGTATTGCGGAGGGGCAGCCGTCCAACCGTGATAGTCATCCACATCGTCAAAGGCGCTGCGCGAAAGGCCGCTTTCCGATCCTTCCACGCCGAACAAAGGCAGATCGATAGGCTCCTCGTATTCCTGTTCCAGAATCTCGCTCATCAGATCAAAGGCAAGTTGTTGCCCCCGACCGTGATCAGACATGATCAGTTGTATGGTCTTGGATGTCCCCAGGGTGTTCATCGCGGACACAAGCAGGACACTCACGAGAACAACGCTGATCACGGCCTCGATCAAGGTGAACGCGCGATTCGCGGTTCCCAAACTCCGCGGAGCTCCATGGAAACGACTCATAGCGTGGACGCCACGACGAGGATACTGATGGAATCGAACTCAGCATCGGCGCCGGACTCCCCGATCTGGGCATACCGCGCCATATTGCTTCCGTTCGTGTACCTCCAGTACAGGTGCGTTGCCTTGTACACATCGTTCACGAAGACAGCCACCGTATCGTTGTCCGGATCAAGAATGAGGCGCAGATCAACGAACTCCAGAGGCAGGTCTTTCACTCGGACGAACGTCTCAGCGGTCGCGGCGTTCAGATAGTGAGCCATTTTGAGCGTCTGCGTGCCATCGTCTTCCAACACGATCGATGCGCTGATCCTGGCCGACGTTATACCAACACGGTCGAAGTAGATGTCGAATACTGCACCAGACGCACCGTCTGCGGTGGTGTCGCGGAACCGAATGTTCGCGACGGTCAGTTCGACGAAGTCGTTGTCGGGGTAGGTTCGCAGCTTGGTGGCGGTCCCGACCTGCCACGTTCCGCCCACAAGCTCCGTTGTATCGAACACGCTTGCGTCGACCGTTCGCCAATCGGGGATGCCATCCGCATCAACGTCCATGGCGGTCGGGTCAGTGTCAAAGTCAGTCTCCCACCGCGCCGAGAGCAGCGGAGGCACATTGAGCGTCTGGATGGACGTCTGCGCACGAGGGGCGTCGGGGCTGCCGGCTTGGAGCGTCACTCGCACCAACTTCAGGAAACCGCTCGTGGCGTACTGTGACGGGCCGCCGGGTCGGGTGATCTTCCCGTAGAGTTGGCAAACCATCGACCGGCCACTGTCGTACGTCCAGGACGCGCCGCCATCGAGCGTCCGAAGGCGGCCTGATCCACTGTCGTCGTCGTATTGGATCGTGACTGAACTTGTGCCGCTGATGTGCTCGAGCACGAGGCAGATTCCCTCCTCGGGCATACGCCATCCTTCTTCACCGAAGGAATACTCGTGCCACGTGAAAGCGGCGGGATCGAGTTGCGAATGAGTCAACGTGAACTGCTTCAGTACCGTGGCTGTCGGCTGCAGATTGGCGTCGGCGGGACGGAGCTGAACCTTCGTGAGTGCCGGAGACGAGGCTTGCTTCGCCTTGAACTTGATTCGCGTGGGCCGCCAACGCATGGCGATCCCGGGTAGATCCGGAGCGAAATACTGGCCGATCCAATCAGGGGCGGTCACCGCAAACGACATGAGCCCGCTGGTGTCGGTGTAATCGACCATCAGCCAATCGATGGCATCCTCCACGCCGGCGCCGGGATATGTTTCCGTCGTGCTTTCGATGTCGTACACGAGATTGAACAGATTGACATCAGCGAGGATTGGCACCTCCGGTTGGCTGTTGTATTGCCTTGTCAGCGGATCACCTGCGATTCCGGTCCATGCGTAGCGGATTCGTTCGGAGATCCCGTCTCCATCACGATCGGGCACAGTGAAGGCGAGCGACGCCTGCGATCGCTCGGCAATGGTCAGCGCGGTCTCGAGCTCGGTTGCGATTTGATCAAGCGTCGTGCCAGCCTCAACGGACTTGATCAGAGGGCTGTCGTTGTCAGGGAGGGCATGGCTTGCCAGCACGATCGACGAACCTATGCCAACGAGCAGAAGCGAGAGAATGACCAGGCTTACGGTCAGTTCGATGAGCGTAAACCCCCGCCGTGGCCGTCCGGGCGGTACCCAGATCGATGATTGACCAGACTGACGAGCCATTATTGGACCTCCGCCGATCCAGTGTCTGGGTCGATGGCCACGGTCCTTGTCTCATCGCCAACCTGCACCGTGATGACGCCGCCGCTGTCGGGTACGCCATAGCCGTCAAATGTGAGCTGCGCATCGCCGCCTATATCCACAGACGCGATTCGAGCCAGGTACGGCCGCTCCCGGAGCGTCACGACATACGTCATGTTCTGTCCGTCGAGTGCGCGAACATTGGAAATGGAATAGGCGTGATTGGTGGTATCGAAAATGATAGTTCGGCTGGAGCTTGTCGTCTTGGCGGTTTGTTGGGCAAGTCCGATATCGGCGATGATTCGTCGTGCTGCGGCATCGGCGCGATATCGAACCAAGGCGTTGGCGTATCTGGGTGCGGCAATCGCCGCCACGAGTGTGATGACGGAGAGCACCATTACCAGATCGATGAGCGTAAAACTGCGATGACGAGCGCCCAACATACCATCGCCCCTTGTCGTTGTTCCTACCGGAGCTTGGAGTGTTGCGCCATCACCAGCCGGCGCTGACCAGAGCGCCCCGCCGATCGATCACGTGAATCAGTAGGTGTTGTACGGCTTGCCGCTGACGTCGGCCTCGATCAGGGTGTTGGCAACGATCGTGCCGGCCACGTCGTCATAAACCCAACCAAAGCCAGCCGTGCCCGCGGCGCCTGTAATGCCGACGCTACCGCGTTCAATTCCGACTGGAAGCGGCGGAATCTTCCGGAGGTACGGACCGTAAATGAACGGAGCGACTTTGGCGGCGTTCGTGGCCCCAGGGTAATCCGTAAACAACGTCATTTGGTTGACGAAAGTGGCGAGCGCCGGAAACGTCCCACCGTGTTCGGTCGCGTAGATATCCAGACCACTCCTCATCACGGCCAGGCTCCCCGAGAGCGACGAATCTGCGGCACCGGCGGCGCCACGGCTCATTCGAGGAATCGCGATCGCGGCGATGATCCCGATGATCACCACGACAATGATGAGCTCGATGAGACTGAAGGCTCGGTTGACACGTTTTCGAGAAGGTCTCATTCTGCGGCCTCCACAGGGCTTGCTCGATGGGAGCGACAGTCCAGGCATGTGCGCGATGATCTCCGACCTATTCATCGTCGGCTCTTGAGCGTTAGTTGAGTTGCGGTGGTGTTATGGCACCGATGTTTGACACCTGCTCCGCCAGCGGGACGAGCCGATAAGAACGGCTCGCTTTAGTCCGTCGAAATCTTTCGCTATTCCTGCGATAACTGAAGCTCGACTCGGACCCCATTCGATTCCAGCACAGCATCGCGGGCTCCCACCGAAATGAGCCGGAAGCCGTCGATCTGTTGCCCTATAAATAGGCACTTGTCGTCGATGATAGCTGACCCATTGGGCCCCCCGGCCATGACGGCCATGAGACGGTGCGACCGGACGAACGTCGCGGCCGCAGGACCGCCCAGGTCCAGTTGCTGAACTGTGCCATCATCGCCGATCCAACTTGGGGATGGCTTGAACGCATCGCGTACGTCGGTGAGGTCCAACGAGCGGGCCTCAGCCACGGCCGAGAGGCGATCCGCGATGTCGCTGCCCTCGGTTGGTAGGTCCGCCATCGCGGTGAGATCACGCCTCGCTGCGTCCAGTACGGAGGTCGATGACGTCATCGCGTACTCGCTGACGGATGAATCCTGGGCTGCGGCATCGCTCGGGGCGAAGAACGTCTTATCGGCCGCGAACGCCGACAGACCCGCCACCAGCACACATCCATAGACCTTTTGTTTTGTAGTGATAGGCATCGCCACAGACACAGACGATTCATTGCGGCTGCCGGCAAGTGATTTTTCGATTATTTTGAGTCCGGCACGGCTATCGAAGCCGCATACCACACAAGATCGAACTGAAAGTGCGCCGGCGAGCTCGGGTTACCGGACAGTTCGAACGCCGTGACGCGCACATCGTGAAGGTGCTCGTGTAGCTCGTGAAGAAACGCAGCACAATCGGAGTAACTGCCCGTCCCAGAAACGTTGATAGGGATCATCTGAAACTGCTCACCGGACTCTGTTTCCCTTGACCACGACTGGTCAATAACGAGGTTCTGTGCCGCGGCCAGATCGACAATCTGCGCCATGCGCGAGTTCAGGAGCCTCAGGGGCTCCAAGTGTACCCAACTCGCCTCCCGCGCCTGTTGGACAAATCCGACCTCTTGCTTGAGTTGTTTGCGTACGTCCTCAATTTGCGCCGCGAATGTGCGTTGGTCCGCGAGTTCGGATTGGGTCGCATCGCGAGCGATGGCTGCGTGAGAGATCGGCCGAACGACGATCAAGAACGCCCCAAGAGAGAGAAGTCCGAAGAGTCCCACTCCCATGATCTCAACATGCCAGCGCTGGGGTCTGAATGGAGATCGCGCAGTCATGGTTGCCGTGCCTCCTCGGTCTCGAGAAGACATTCGATGTGAAACGCTATGGCGTCGCTATCCAAGAAAGGTTCACGCCTCGTGTCGAGTAGCTTGACTTGGCGAAACAGCGATGTCTCTTCAAGCCTCAATACGAACTCAGACACGGCCTGCTGCGCCAGCCCGAATCCGTCGAGTTGAAGTTGGATGGTCGTCGATTCCCGCGCGACTCCCGTCACTGACCTATCCTCAACAGTGGATGCCGTCACCGGCCCGCGCGCACCGGGCGACTTGCGGAGTGTCGTGAGCTTGCAGTTGCGCAGAATGATTCGATCGCCGAGGGTTGTTGACAACAGCGCAAGTAAGGCGCTCCAGTCCGGCTGCTTTCCTATGGTCAGCGATGTTGTCAGCTCGGCGCGTGATTGGGCAAGTTCGCCTCGCAACGCGGCAAGTTCGGACTCGGACTCCGCTACAAGGTCGTTGACCTGACGAAGTTCGTCACGTATGCCCGCATCATCGTTCAGCGCCGTCGCTCCGACAAGCCCCAACACCCCAAGCCAGCCGAGACCGTAGATGGCGCATGTCATGAACCAAAAGCGGATGCGAGCGCTGCGGACTTGCGCTTCGCGGCGTGCGGAGGGTACAAGATTTACTCTGATTACCGACATTATCCATCCGGATGGCTGGCAAGGCCTACGGCGGCCGTCAGCAGTGGTGAGGCGCCATGCTTAGAAATGGCAGCCGTGACGTCGGCGATGTCGGTCGGTGCGACCGAGCGCCCTTCTATGGAGAGTTCTGCGTAGATCCGTGGCACGAGGCCGGCAAGAGCGGCTCCCTCGCCCATCAAAAAGATGCGCTCAACGCGTCCCTGCGCATATTCCTGCGTTGCGAAAGAAATGGAGGCCTTCAACTCGGTGACAAGCCGGTCGATGTATCCGATGATCTGCTTGTGCACAGCGCTGGCCAGATCTGATCGTGCATCCCCATTTGCAGCAACTGTTTCACACCCAACCTCCGCGATGAGGCGGTCCGTGATCTGGGCATCGATGTCGTACGTGGTTCTCAATGACGCATGCAATTGGCTTAGGCTTGAATCGACCAGGGTGCGCTCGAAAACAAGTACGCCTCCACGGACCAAGGCGAGTTCTGCAAAACCCCATCCAACGTTCAACAGAGCGGCCAGACCGTCCGACCCCGGAGAGAACCGGCCGCACGCGCGCGCCAGCGCGCAGAGCCGAACGTCAATCGCTCGCACCGTCAATCCAGCTCCTTCGAAGATATCGATCGCCGCATTCGCCAGCTCCGTGCGGCACGCCACGGCCATCACATGCTCGACCGCCGTTGCACCACCATGTGCCGGCACGTCCCACGAGGCTATCTCGAGGGCTTGGGGATCACAGTGATGTGCCTTGGCGAGCTGGTTTCTGACCGCTTGTGATAGCTCGGCCTGGGCGCCGTTTGATGGAACCTTGAGGATGCTGCTCATCACTGCTTCATTGGGTAGGGCAAGTACGACATCGCGGCCGCGAAATCCCTGCCGGTACAAAATATCAGTGACGTGACAGAGCTCGTCTTCGTCCAGGGGAATCGTGCTGTCGGCGCGAGGAATGGATGTTGCGGCCTCGATGCGCAGATGATTCCGCAACCGCGTCAGCTGCACTGCGTTGACGTTCCGACCATCGGCGTCAATGCCGATTGATGAGCGCCGTGTCCTGAACATCCTCTTACGCTCCTCCTTGAGTAAGCGACGTCAGGTCAAACAACGGCATGAACATACTCAGAGCAAGGACGGCGACGATGACGCCAAGGACAATGAGGATGATCGGTTCGACGATGCTGGCGAGAGTGCGAACGACGACCTCGTTCTCCTCGTCCATGAATTCGGCCATATCCGTCAACACGATTGCGAGCTGGCCGCTCTGTTCGCCGTGGCGGACGGCCTCAGTCATGGACGGACTGATCAGATGAGTTCCTTCAAATGACGCACTAAGCGGGCTGCCGTTCGCTACTCCATCCTCAGCGCGTTGCATGAGATCGGCGTACCGTGTGTTGACGGTCGCTCGGCGAGTCAGCTGCAGCGCTTCGAGTAGTTGCACCTGGCTACTCAGGAGTACGCCGAGGAGTCTCGCGATCCGAGCGGTAATCAGGCTGCG
>JAZFYE010000366.1:0-2835 GCA_036475395.1 Phycisphaerales bacterium | reverse complement strand
TTGGTCACGCGGGCCGTTTCGCCGCTGATCCCGGCAATAAACAATGAAATCTCGTTCACGTCAGTATTCCGGGCCGGCCAGATGACGAGCCCCTCCTTGGCGTGCTCGCGGCCGTGGAAGATATCGCCGATGACCTCGTTCTGCGTCTCCAGGAAGATATTGCCGAGAAGGTCGCGGATATCGTCGGCCACACGAGCGGAAACCGCGCGGCCGGACTGCATGATCTCGCCGCCATCGGTAAACACGGTGAAGCTGGGCGCCCAGACCTGGTCCCGCCCCGTTCGGTTCGTGACCTTGTAGGTGAAGTACCAATACGCGGCGGTGCCTCCCGCGGTGTCGACCCACAACCTCAGTTCACCCGGCTCGAAGTCGAGCTCCCAGCGATAGGGCACGGAGGCAGGCTTGGGGTACGACCAGACCGCAGCCGTGAGCGTCAGCACCGCCAGGCAGGCCAAGGCCACGCACCGGGCCAACAAACGCGTATCAGAAGTCCGCCGCATCGGTCAATCTCCGCTGAAAAGGCACGGTCGCTATTGTATGGCCAGGCCCTTGGTGGTCAATGGACCGCAGCAATGACCGTTTCGCAGACCAACCCGGGGCAGTTGCATCCTCCTGAGGGCGAGGAGCCGGAGTCTCGGATCATCCAGGTGGGCCCGGCGCGGCATCTGGAGGCGGTCCAACGCCTGGTCGCGGTCGGCTCGCCCAGCGATCGAGCCAACGCCCAGCGGTTCATGCACTACGCCAAGACGAACGGAATCCAGCTGGACGCCATGTGGGGGCGGGTCGATCGGGAAGGCCGGATCGTGCAGACGGTCCTGGCTGTGCCCAACCCGGGGCGAACGGCGATGGTCTTCGCCAGCCATCCCGGGTCGCCGCAGGAGGTGCCGTCGCTGGGGAAGCTCATCGACCACGCGGCAGGCCACTTGGTGGCCCGGGACGTTCAGCTGGCCCAGCTACTCCTGGAGCCGGACGAGTCGCTGGAGCGCCAAGCAGCCCTGGCCGGTGGATTCTCCGAGCTGGCCACGCTGACCTACCTCCAGCGACCCGTCTCGAAGCGGACGCTGCCAGCATCTCCCCAATGGTGCGCCGGCGCCGCGACCGAGGCCTATGTCGAGCATCTCTACGACGATTTCCTCTTGGCGGTGATGGCCAGCTATGAGGACACGTTGGATTGCCCGAAGCTCTTTGGCCTCCGTGAGCCGCAGGACATCCTCGCCGGTCATCGCGCCACGGGGAAGTTCGATCCGTCGCTGTGGACGTTGCTTCGCGTCGACGCGCAGCCGGTCGGCGTGGTTCTGCTCAATCCCTTCCCCGAGCAAAGAACGATCGAGCTGGTATATCTGGGGTTGGCGCCGGTCGTTCGCGGCTGGGGCCTCGGCCGGCAACTGCTGCGACATGCCTTGCGCCTACTCCACGGGCGGCGGGAACGGATCGTGACCCTTGCCGTTGACGAGCAGAACGCTCCGGCGCTGCGAATCTATCGGGCGGAAGGGTTCCGGGACGAACTTCGACGCGTGGCCCTGATCCGATCGTTGCGCAGCGATTCACCCTGAACAGGCCGAACCATTACGCAGAACGTCGACCGCGCGTCAAGTCCATCCAACAGCAGCGCTTCTGAGGTTATCCACCGCGAATCGACATACGCGTCAAACCAGTGGACAACATTTTTTTTGCAGTGAACCTCCCGGCCACACCGTGGGTTACTGGCCGCGCCGCGTTTTGAGTCGAGATTCGCTCTTGTGAAACTGTGCGCTCGGTCGTACGCTCCGCGCGTTGCTTTTTTTCGACGATCTCAACCGGCAGGAAGCTCCCGGCGTTGCGGATGAACACCGCTTCGACGCGAAGCTAGAGGATCAAGATGAGATACCGCAGTCGTCGCCCGATCACGAATACAGGCGTGAGATCGAGGTTCAAGTGAGGTGAACACGTGACCCAGAGCGCTTGCACACACACGACAACCCGCACCTTGACACAACGGCTGGCCGATCGCATCGGGTCGCATAAATACGACATGTGGTTCGACCGCACCGCGAAGCTTACGGTAAGCGCAGAGCGTGTGGAGGTCGCTACCGGCAGCCAGTTCGTTGCCGACTGGATCGCCAGCCATTTCTCTGACGACCTGCGCGGCGTAGCCAGCGAAGCCCTCGGCCGACCGGCACACGTGCACATCCACGTTGATCCGGATCTATTCGCCCAGGACTCGGCTCGCCGTGAGCGCCGGCGCAACGGTTCGCAGACTCGAGAAAGGAGCGATCGACTAACCCGCTTGACGCCGGATGCCAACAGCACGACAAAGCCCAACCGGAATTCCCCGCGACGAAGACTCGATGATTTCGTCGTCGGCCAGTCCAATGAGCTCGCCTTTTGCGCTTCAACACGATTGGCCGAATCCCAATCGACGGCCGAGGTATCTCCCTTGTTCCTCCACGGCGGCTGCGGCGTCGGGAAGACGCACTTGCTGCAGGGCATCTGTCAACGATTCAGCGAACGAGGCAACCGCGGCGCCGTTCGGTATGTGACCGCCGAGCAGTTCACGAACGAATTCATTGCGTCCGTGCGCAACGGCCACATTGAGGCGTTTCGCCGGCGGACCCGCAGGCTCGATTTGCTGGCCATCGACGATGTGCATTTTCTCTCGAACAAGGTGGCGACACAAAACGAGTTCCTGTACACGCTGGATGCGATCGACTTGAGCGGCGCCCGGGTGGTGATGGCTTCGGACGAACATCCGCGTCAGATGCGATTCTCCGCGGCCCTCATCAGTCGCTTCGTGGCCGGCATGGTCGTCCAGATCCACCGCCCGGATCGCCAGACGCGAATCGAGCTGGCGCAGCG
>JAZFYE010000365.1:0-7921 GCA_036475395.1 Phycisphaerales bacterium | reverse complement strand
CAGCCAGCTCAACGCGATCGAGAACGTGGAGGTGCCGCTGTTTTATCACGGCGTGCATCGGCGCGAGCGGCACCGCCGGGCCGCCGAGCAGCTTGAGGCGGTGGGTCTGGGCGATCGGCTCACCCATCGCCCGCCTGAACTGTCCGGGGGCGAGCAGCAACGGGTGGCCATCGCCCGAGCGTTGATTAACAATCCGTCGATCATCATGGCCGACGAGCCGACCGGTAACCTCGATTCCAAAACGGGGGCAGCCATTTTGGGGCTGTTGGCCGAACTTCATCAACGAGGCATGACGATTCTCGTAGTGACACACGATTCGCGCGTCGCCGACCAGTGCCAGCGCATCATCCAACTGGCCGACGGCGAGATCGAAAGCGACGCGCTTCAGGGTTAGCGGTCGAGCGTCGCCGCGCAGCCACGAGTCTTCTTCGACGCCCAGGCCGCGCTCAAACCGATATCTTCTGACGAATGCGGGTCTTGGGCATCGATCCCGGATTGAGCATCACCGGCTACGGCTGCCTTGAGCTAACCGAGGGTGAGCCCGAGCCGCGGCTGATCGAGGCCGGCGTTCTGCGCCTCAAATCCAAGGCCCCGATGCCGTTTCGGCTGGCGCAACTGCATCACGACCTGGGCGACCTGATCGAGCAGCTTCAGCCCGATCTGATGGTGGTCGAGCAGTTGTTTTCCCACTATCGCCATGTGCGCACGTCCATCCTGATGGGACATGCCCGCGGCGTGGTGCTGCTGGCGGCTCAGCTCAAAGGCGTACAGCTGGACGAACTTCTACCGACCGAGGTCAAGAAGGCGATCGCCGGCCACGGCCACGCGAGCAAGATCCAGATGCAGCAGGCGATCATGGCCCAATGCCGCCTGTCGGAGCTTCCCAGTCCGCCGGACGTCGCCGACGCCATCGCGATCGCCCTGTGTGCCGCGCGGCGTCTCGCCACCGGTCGGCTTACTGTTGTCGCTGGGCCTGTCGAACCGCAGGTCAAGAAGTAACCGAGTGTGGCGAATGTCATCGGAAGTCGGCGGGACATCGCTTCCCGGTCACGATATCCTGATGGACGCCTTGAGAGCGAGGGTCGAGCACATGACCACCGCGACGACCGCCGAAGCGACGCCTCCCGCGCGATCAGCCGTCGAGCGCACCATGCGCCTGGAAGACGGCACCGAGCTGTTCTATCGGTTCTGGCCGGCTGAGCCGCCGAGCGACAAGGCCCTTGTGCTCTTTCATCGGGGGCATGAGCACTCCGGACGGTTCCAGGATCTGGTCGAGGCCTTGGCGCTTGATGAGGTCAACCTATTTGCCTGGGATGCACGTGGGCATGGCCGGTCGCCCGGCGAACGCGGCTACGCGGAGAGCTTCGCCGTGCTCGTCAAAGACGTTGACTGCTTCGTCAGATTCATCTCGTGCGAGCACAGCGTCCCCATCGAGAACATGATCGTTCTCGGCTACAGCGTGGCCGGCGTCCTGGTGAGCGCGTGGGTACACGACTACGCGCCGCCCGTTCGAGCCATGGTGCTCATCACCCCCGCCTTCCGGGTCAAGCTCTATATTCCCTTGGCAATTCCGGTTCTGCGGCTGTGGCGGGCCCTTCGCGGCAAGGCCTTCGTCAAGAGCTACGTCAAGCCGCGGATGCTGACGCATGATCCGGCGATGGCGGAGGCCTATGCCCGTGACGAGCTCATTTCGCGCAACATCGCGGTGAACATCCTGCTCGACCTGCACGATGCGTCCACCCGCCTGCTCGCCGACGCCGGCGCGATTCGCGTGCCGACGCTTCTGCTGGCTGCAGGCTCGGACCTGGTCGTCAGGCTCTCGTGGGAGCGGCGCTTCTTTGATCGCCTGGCCTCTGCGGTGAAACAGATGGAGACGTATGAAGGCTTCTACCATGCGATCCTGCATGAACGCCATCGCCACCGACCGATTGCCCGCATCCGCGAGTTCGTTGGTAAGGCCTTTGATGGGCAGCTTGATTCGCCGTCGTTGTTGACCGTCGAGCCGAGCCAACACGCAGGGGATGTGTTTGATCGGTTGTCCCGGCCATTGCCTCTCTTCTCGCCGCAGCGGCTGTACTACGCCACAGCGAAGACCGTTTTCAAGACGCTCGGCCGGCTCAGCACCGGCATCCGGATCGGGTGGGGCAGCGGTTTCGATTCCGGCGAGTCGCTGGATCATATCTACCGCAACCGCCCCGCAGGTATCACGCCGCTCGGCCGACTGATCGATTGCATCTACCTCAATGGTCCCGGGTGGGCGGCCATCCGCCAAAGGAAGATCAATCTCCAAGGCCTGCTGGACTGCGCGATCGAGAGCGTATCCGCCACCGAACGACCAGTTCGAGTGCTGGACATCGCCTCGGGGCCGGGTCGGTATCTGCTGGAGACGCTTAGAAAGTGGTCGATCCTGGACATCTCCGCGCATCTGCGCGATCGCGACCCGGGCGGGCTGGAGGCTGCCCGGAGACTGGCCGCCAAGATGACGCTGACCAATGTGACCATCGAGCAAGCCGACGCCTTCGACGAGCAGGCGCTGGCGGCGATTCGTCCCCGGCCGAACGTCGCCGTCGTCTCCGGCCTGTACGAACTGTTCAGCGACAACGAGATGGTCAGCGCCTCGCTGCGCGGCCTCGCCAAGACGATCGAGGGCGAGGGGTATCTTATCTACACCAACCAACCATGGCACCCGCAACTGGCGTTCATCGCGCGGGTGCTCGTCAACCGCGACGGCGATCCGTGGGTGATGCGCTGCCGATCGCAGGCGGAGATCGATCAACTCGTCAGGGCGGCGGGATTCCAGAAGATCGCCATGGAAATCGACGACCAGGGGATCTTCACCGTAGCGCTGGCGCAGAAGACGCCGCGCTCGTGAAGATTCGTTCAGCGCAGCGTCTCGTTATACGCCTCGAGCACGGCAAGGAGGTCGGGCTTGAACACGGCACGGGGGCGGGCCCGGAGAATCATCGCGCACGCGTCTTCAACGTTTTCGGCCGCGCCGCAGGCGAGCAGGTAGGCGGCGACCGCGGCGGCGCTTCGGGAATACCCCAGCCCGCAATACACAAAAACCACGCCTTGCGCGGCGTGCTCGGCGATGAACTTCGCCGCTTCCCCAAGCTGCTTCACCGTCGGGACAATGAGGTCAAGCACCTGCACGTTCAAGTACGGCAAGCCGCGAAGCGCCGGGGCCGCCGCGTGCTCCGCGGTCAGATCAAGCACGGCCGTCACGCCTTCGCCGATCGCGGATCGCGATGCTCGCTCACCCAGCCGCCGACCCAGGATCACCGTCGCGACGACCTGGTGGTAAGGGCGATCCGTCCGCCAATACCACAGCCGCGAAACAAACAGGCCGCCCAGATACGGGCCGAGTACCCACCGTGCAGAAAGCGGTATTTGGCCGTCGGCCTTGCGAAAGATCGCCGGCCCTAGCCCGAAGTAGCCCGCCGCGACAACAACGAGCGAGACCGCCGGCCACAGTCCAATCAATCCCCACCCTCCGATGCCATAGGAGACGGCGGCAAGCACCCCCGCCGAGAGCAGGTAGATCGCGCCGGTACGGGAACGGGGCACAACGCTAGCCCGCCCTGCCCGCTTCGGGGGCCGGTTCGCAGGAAACGTGTAGCAGCAGGCGATCGCCAAGGCTGCCCCGCCCGCCATGTCGATGACGTGATGCTGGTAGACGAACAGAACGGAGACGAGCACGAGGCTGAACCACACGTGCAGCAGCGCAGCCGCCAACCCACGCAGATAATGACCATACACGGCCCAGAGGGTCAGCAGGTATGTCACGTGCAGTGACGGAAACAGGTTGTACGGCCGGTCGCCGGCCTTGAGCAGATCGTGGATGACGCCGAAGAAGCCCGAGAACTCCGGCCGCTCCTCCGCCATCTGCAGCGGCATAAAGAGGAAGCAGGCTCCGGCAACGATTGTTGCGGTCCCAATCCGCCCCACGAGCGTGTGCAATGCTTGTGAACTGCGGCAGAGAAACGGGGCCGCAACGAAAAACAGGTCGATGGACATGTAGGGAATGATCATCGCGGGGATGATGGGGATTGCCCTCTCCCACTCGAACTGAACGACGCCGACGTCGCTGCGTCTGGACGTGATCCAGTTGCAACTGCCGTAGACAACGAGAAACAGCAGCGACAGGAGCACGGACCAAGAAAGCGCGGCTCGCCAGTTGCTTGGGGACGTGTCGTTGCCGGTCATGCCGGCGTGGGCTCGTGCGACGAGAAAGCGGTTGTTCGATCGCAGTACCATCTATCATGGTCACCTTGCTTTGATCTGCAATGGCAAGCGTGATACAAGTCGAGGTGCGACTGGCGTAACGACTCAGCCCCAGCCAGCCGTCCCCCGCGCCCCGTACACCGCTGGCGGAGTCTGATGAAGTCGGGAGATTGCTCATATGGCGGATGAGCCGTATAAGCCCCAGGATCGCCGACCAATTGCAGCTCGCAACCGAGCGGCGGCGCAGCGGATTGCGCAGTGGTTAGCCGACCGTAACGTATCGCCAAATCTGATCTCAATCTTGGGCATGCTAGCGGGAATCGCCGCGGGCGCTGCCCTGGCTGCAACCTCCTTTACATCGTCGCTCGATCGGGTGGCCTGGATCGTGGGGGCGGCCCTGGTTCAGCTTCGGTTGCTGGCAAACATGTTCGATGGCATGGTGGCCATTGAGCAAAACCGCCAGTCGGCACTCGGTGAGCTTTACAACGAAATCCCGGATCGTGTCTCGGACGCGTTCATCTTGATCGGGCTGGGTTACGCCACGGGCGGCGACATCATGCTCGGCTACGTGGCCGCCTGTTTGGCAATCTTTGTGGCCTACGTCCGAGCCATGGGCGGCGTGGCCGGAGCCGGCCAAGTCTTCTGCGGGCCAATGGCCAAACCGCATCGCATGTTCGTGGTGACTGTCATTGCACTGTATTGCGCGCTCGCGCCTTTACGTTGGCAACCGACTCTCGCTGACGGACCGGGTTGGGGCGTATCAGCAGCAGGGCTGGCCGTCATCATCCTCGGCTGTGTGTTCACCCTTGTTCGTCGGCTGCGACACATCGGGAGGTCACTTGCGGAGTCCAGCCCATGACCCCCGACACATCGGAGCGTCTCTTCGGCTACGCCCACGCATTTGACCATCCGGTCACGGTAGGAATCGTTGTCGGCGTGGTCGGGGCGTTAGTGGTGGCGGCGCCACTCATGGCCATCGTGTTTCGATGGCGCCAGGTCGAACAAGCACAACGTGAAGAGCTGTGGAAGCGGTACCGCTCGTGGCTGGTCTTAGCCCCGTTGATGCTCGTGCCGGTGCTGATCGGCGCCGCCACGACCATTGCCGCGATCGCCGTGCTGAGCGTCTTGTGCTATCGCGAGTTCGCGCGAGCGACCGGGCTGTTTCGCGAAAAGATGATGAGCGCGACGGTGGTTGTCGGCCTGCTGTTCATCACGTTTGCCGTGGCGGACCACTGGTACGGGTTCTTCATGGCCTTGGGGCCCCTCGGTGTCAGTGTCATTGCCGCCGTCGCGATTCTTGCCGATCGACCCAAGGGCTACATCCAGCGGGTGGCGCTGGGCACCTGGGGGTTCCTCTTGTTCGGCGTCGGCCTCGGTCATCTTGGGTATATGGCCAACGATGTTGACTACCGACCGATGATCCTGACCATCCTGGTCTGTGTTGAAGCGAACGATATCTTCGCCTACCTGGCCGGAAAATCGATCGGGCACCGCAAGCTCGTCCCGAATACGAGCCCTAATAAAACGCTCGGAGGCGCGCTGGGCGCAGTGGTGCTGACCACAGGGCTGTACGCCCTGCTGGGACATTTCCTGTTTGCCGGGACGGTGCTCGCCTCGCCTGTACACCTGGTGGGTCTTGGTTTGCTCATTAGCGTGGCGGGCCAATTCGGCGACCTCATGCTCTCGTCGCTGAAGCGCGACCTTGGCGTCAAGGACATCGGCGTAACAATCCCCGGCCACGGCGGGCTGCTGGACCGCTTCGACAGCCTCATTCTGGTGGCCCCGGCCGTATACCATTACGTGGGGTATTTCCAGGGCTTCGGGCTCGATCAGGAGATGCGGATCATCACTGGAGGCTAGCGAATGGACCAGTGGCGGCTTGAGCCGGCACACGACCTGGGACTCCCCACGGGCCAGCGACTTCGCAGCCTTCAGCGCGAAAGCGGGTTGATCGAGACGGTGGCGAGATTCGCCTGGTGGACAGCTGTTCGCACCTACCTCACCCTCGCCCATCGGCTCTCGATTACCGGTCGGGAGTACATCCCCGCCACGCCGCCGTTCGTGTTGGTGGCCAATCACAGCAGTCATCTCGATACGCTTGTGCTGGCGGCATCGATGCGGCGGCTTCTTTGGGATCGAGTGTTTCCCATCGCGGCGGGCGATACGTTCTTCGAGACGCCGATCGTGGCCGCCTTTGCGGCTGGGCTGCTCAACGCACTTCCCATGTGGCGACGCAACTGTGGTTCGCACGCCCTGCGGGAACTTCGCCAGCGGCTGACAAGCCAACCGTGCGCTTACATTCTGTTCCCGGAGGGTACGCGGAGCCGCAACGGGCAGATGA
This sequence comes from Phycisphaerales bacterium, assembly GCA_036475395.1. Lineage (GTDB taxonomy): Bacteria > Planctomycetota > Phycisphaerae > Phycisphaerales > SM1A02 > JADFNO01. Next base: position 1,356 of record JAZFYE010000365.1, on the reverse strand, counting down.
GCCGTTTCCGACCCGGACTGGGGATGATCGTCGCTGAGACACCCGCGCCGGTGGTGCCGGCGTTCGTCAACGGAACCTTCGCCGCACTTTCGCCAGATCGAAGGATACCGCGGCCAAGAAAGATCACCGTGACGATTGGAGAGCCGCTGGAGTTCTCGAAGGTTCCCAATACTCGCGAGGGGTGGAACCGGATCGCAACAGAAACCGAGGCTGCCGTGCGCGCTTTATCCCCCGATCGTCGCTGAACGATCGCCAGGTTCGACGAACACGCTGAATCGCTCAGGGCACGGTGGATTGCGTAGGGACGGCCCGGCGGAGAATCAGCGTCACTTTCGTTCCCACGGGCGGCACGTGCTCGGTCCGCACTTCCCATACCGGAGGGTGGACCGCTTCCTGATCGGCGATCACGCGCGAGAAGCCGATCACTTCGTCGCCGAACGTCACCAATCCGATGATCGAACCGGTCATGTCAGCGACGTAGTGTTCGCCCGGCCCCATCCACGGCAGGTTTTTTTCAAAGGCCGAGCCGCCGAACACCCACGGCTCATCAGGGAATTCGTGTTGGCCGCGATGATCCTGAATCCAAGCGCTCATCGGCTCCTGGATCGTGTCGCCGACCGCATTCTCGTAACGCACGAGCACGTCAAGCCGATCGCCGGTGGGTTGCGTGAACTGTAGCGCGTCGTCGACGTAGCTCCACGTGCCGGGTGAGCCGGGCTCGAAGCCGGCCAGTAGCAGCGCGGCATGAATCTCACTGGGCGGGGCCTTGACGACGACAAGCGATTCATGCTCGCGCGAATTGGGGGCGCAGGCGATTTGTTCGAGCCAGCCCGCTTCGAGACAGGTCCAAGCCGCAATTTCCACCGCCGCTCCGTTCGGCAAGACAACGATGCCGTCAAACGGATTGAGCACGAGCGGCAGCGCCGGATCGCCCTGGGTCTTCGCCGGTTCAGTGGGTAGCACCGGAGGCGCCCCCGCGATGGTATCCGTCGCAACGCGCGCCGGCGGCTCGACAACGCTCGGCGGCCCAGCGCAGCTTTGAAGCAGGGCCGCCGTTGCGAATGTCATTCCTGTCAAGTGCAGCGCGTTGGTCATGACGGTTGCCGAAGGTTAGGCGCGACGATGTCGACGCGTGCGATGCTGCGGCTGTCGTGATCGTTGGTGCGGTTGGCCTGGGTCGGCGTGGGTTGGCCCATCATCACCGGAGGGAGAGAGGGGCAACGGCCGGCCAAGAAAAAAGGCCCGGTAGGGGACAAGCCCCATACCGAGCCCTTCCGGGGGCAAATGAAGTAGCAGAAGTATACCAATCGTCAAACGGCATGCAAGAGCCTCAAAGAAGAAAGCCAAGAGAGCCCC
>JAZFYE010000364.1:0-10961 GCA_036475395.1 Phycisphaerales bacterium | reverse complement strand
GGCACCGATCCCGACGCGGCGGTGTATTGGCTGGCGCGGATGTTGGAAGCAGGTGAGGATCCGCGGTTCATCGCCCGGCGGATTGCGATCTTGGCCAGCGAAGACATCGGCAACGCCGATCCGCAGGCGATTCAGGTTGCCGCCGCCGCATGGGAGCTGACGGAGCGGTTGGGACGGCCGGAGTGTCAATTCGCGCTGGCACAAGCGGTCGTGTACATGGCGACAGCGCCGAAATCCAACGCATCCGCCAAGGCGATCTGGGCCGCGGCCAAGGACGTGGCCGAAGCGCGTACCGTCGTGGTGCCGAAACATCTGCGCGATTCAAGTTATCGCGGTGCAGAAGATCTTGGGCACGGACAAAACTACTTGTACCCGCACGACTCGGCCGATGGGTATGTACTTCAGGAATACCTCGGCGTCGATCGGGTCTATTACATACCGACGAATCGCGGATTCGAAGCTGAATTGCAGCGTCGTCTGAAGAACCTCAAAGCGCGGGGGCCGCACGGGGACAAGGACCAAACCCCATCGAACCCCGACCATGAGTGAACGAGACAGCCAACAAAAATCAGAAATCCGTCGCCAGGTTTTGGCGAAGCTCGCCGCGATGAGCGATGAACAACGGCACGACGGGTCGGTGGCCGCTTGCTCACGACTCACGGCGTTGGAGGTCTTTCAGCACGCCTCGGTTGTGATGCTCTATATGCCTCTGGCGTCCGAGGTCGATCTGACACCGGCCGCAATTCGCTGCTTTCAAACGGGCAAGACCGTCTGCGTCCCACGTGTGGATTGGAAACGCCGCGACATGGAGCCGGTGGAAGTCACCTCGTTCGACGATCACGTCATGGAGGTAGACGAGCACGGCCTGCGCATGCCGCGCGGCGGCGCGCCGATCCCGCCCAGTCTCCTGGACCTGGTGGTGGTGCCGGGCCTGGCCTTCGATGCCCACGGGCACCGGTTGGGACGGGGCGGGGGATACTACGACCGGTTCCTTGGCCGCCTGCGGCGCACAGCCGCCACGGTCGGGCTCGGGTTCGACGTTCAGATCACGGACGAGGTTCCCGTGGACGATGGCGACGTCTCCGTGGACATCGTGGTCACGGATCGACGCGTCACCCACGCCCGCGGATCCCGGGCCAGAGGATAGTTAGAGCCAGCCGGTTGACCGGAAACGCTGTGCAAGTCGGCCCGATTCCGGTTTTGCCCGAGCGCTCAAATATCCGATAAAGGGAAGTGCCGATCACGGTCTCAGGAGGATGGCGTGGTTCTACAAAGCCAATCGAGGCGGCCGCTGGCGCGAACAACGCATATGTATCGCCGAGGTCGCGGTAGGAAACTCTGGCCGGCAGCGGTAGCCGTAATCGTTCTGGCGGTGGCCGGGCTTGGGCTCGTAAAGCTCTGGCCTCATCAGGCGTCGACCGAGGCGTTCGCTCCTCTTGGGGAGACAGCGGGTGACAGGGAGATTCGCAAAGAATCCCGCGCTGCGCGAGGAACACCGCCGGTGTCACCCGAAACGGTCAAGATCGCCCAAGGGGGGCGGGTCGATCGGGCGAACGCAGCCGCCCAGGCCAAAGCCAGGATCGAACCTCCGGCGGCGATTGCGAATAAGGCTGGCCGCGAGCGCGGTGACTCGCCCGTTCAGACCGCGCTCGGCACGGACGGATCGGATCGCTCGGGGGTCCGAGCCGAATCCCCGAGGCCACCGGTGGCGAACTCCAATCCGCCACCCGGCCCCGACCGGACGCGGGCCCAACAACGGGTCGAGTCTGGTCTTGATCTGCTGGCCCGGAACAAACCGTTAGAGGCTCGCCGCGCACTGAGCCGCGCGCTTCTGTCAGGTTCACTCGATGAATTTGAATCTGATCGTACGCGCGCGCAACTCCGCGCCCTCAACGAACGGCTCGTGTTCAGCCCGGAGATCGTCGAGAACGATCCGTATGCCCAAGCCTACATCGTCCAGCCCAACGAAATTCTCTCCAAGATCGTCAAGGATCAAGGACTGGCCGTCGATTGGCGGTTCATCTTGCGGATCAACGGCATACGGGAGGCAAGGAATGTCCGAGCCGGGCAGCGCCTGAAGCTGATCAGTGGGCCGTTCCACGCCGTGATTGACAAGTCCGAGTACCGGCTTGATCTGTATCTCGGCCGCGCCCCCAACCTTGTTTACATAGCCAGTTACCCGGTCGGACTGGGTGAGTTCAACTCGACCCCGACGGGCCTGTTTGAGGTGCGGGTGAACTCCAAGCTGATCGATCCGGGTTGGACCAACCCTCGTACACGACGGTACTACGCAAGCAAAGATCCGGAGAATCCGATCGGGGAGCGCTGGATCGGCCTGCAAGGCCTGGAAGAATACAATCGCGATCTGGCGGGGTATGGAATCCACGGCACGATCGAACCGGAGTCGATTGGTCTTCAATCCTCAATGGGTTGCATCAGAATGTTGCCAGCGGACGTGGAGATCGTCTACGAGGTGTTGGTGGAGGGCGCCAGCACGATCGAGATTCGTCCGTAGAGACGGTGCTCAACGCTCGGCCTGCCGCGTCCGGCTCAGGTCGAGCCGTCCGTTCAGAACAGCAACTGGAATTGGGTTCGGATCACGACTTGCGGCTCGGCTGAGTCGCCGTCCACGCGCCACCCGGCAAGATCACTGTCCCAGGGTGATTCAACCGGGTAAATACCGACCCCGATATCGGCACTGAGCTTGATGTCATGCCCGTCGAAGTAGTAGTTGCCGCCGAACGTGATGAGATACAGATCGTGGAAATCGGCCGCGCCGATATTGAATGTCCCCCATTCGAAGCGGGTAAAGACCTCAAACTTCGGCGTGAAATAGACACCCGCCTGACCGACCACACCGTAGACGTTGATCTGACCGAATGTCCCGTCATCGATGTAGTGATGAAAGAAGGAGGCAAAGGCGTTGGCGCCGCCCCACTCGGCCGAGACGTCGAACGTCCAGGCGAACCATCGCTCCTCATTTCGCCCGAACGAAAACGATCCCGTGAACTCGTCCTGTTGGATGTGAACGCCGACGCCGAGCAGCAGGCCAAACTCTTCATCGACGGGACTCGTGAAGTCATCGAACTGCCCCCAGCTCCCCGCGGCCAGGTACTCATACCGACTGGTGACGGCGTACTCCGTGTCCTCGGCGAGTGCCCGCGAGTTCTGCCCATCCGTTCCGACGAGGTTGAAGCCTCCCACCTGGTCTTGGCCCGCATCAGAAAAGGCGAGACTTAACCGATTGGCCTCATCGGCGTAGGCAAACTCGATCCCCTGTGATCGACCCAGGTTCAGCGATTCATTGACCAAGGATCGCTCGACGGCAAGCTGCTTGGCCGGCGAAACCAGCTCCTCGCGACTGAACGGCAACTTGAACTGTCCGAACCGCACATTCCATTCATTGGTCAGGTGATACCTCAGCCACGCATCGTCGAGCTCGAAGTCGCCGCCGCTTCGCGCGAAGTTACCGCGAATGAGATATGTGAGATCGGGGTTGATCACATGGCCGCGCAACGTGACCTTCGTGCGGGCGTTCTCAAAGCCGGCCCGGTACTTGTCGGACTGATCGTGGAAGTTCCAGATATAGCGGAACTGCTGAAGACCGGAGACCTGCAGCTTGAACCGCCCGTCTCCAGAGGCGAGGAAAAACTGCTCGCTCCACCCGGCCGTCATCCCATCCTGCATGAGCGTGCTTCGGGTGTCGGCGTCGGCCAGCACATCGCTCACAAGATTGCGAATCTCCTCGGCCCGCCGTTCAGTCAGCCAGTTGTCACCGACCTGCTGGCGGAGCTCGTCGATCTCCTGCTGCTGATGTTCGAGCTCGCGCTGCCGGCGGGCGCCCGTCTCTTCAAGCTCACGAATTCGTCGCAGAAGCTCGTCAATCGACGATGGCGGCGAGGTGCCAATCGCGTCATCCGCCCAGGCAGGTTCAGCCGCCAGCAACAGGCCGGCTCCGAGTAGCAGTGAGAGTGGCGCAATACGAAGCATGTGCTCAGACTCCTTTATCGGTCTCCGGCCACGCCGGGAACGAGCGATCTGCCTCCGCCTGCCGGTCGCTTCCAACCACCCCTGCCCCCGCGGCGCCATCCGTGGAGACGTCGCGGTGCGGGCCGTTGACCGGTCGGATTTGCAGTTTTTGGAACGCGAATCATACCCTCAGACCTGAAACCATCAAGCAGCGAGCCGGCGACTCGAGAAGGGAGGCGGCCGCCTCGGAAGGACTTGGGCCGAATGTTCACGCCAACGAAAAAACCGGCCGGTCTAGAAAGACCGGCCGGTGGTTCGTCGTGTGGTCGCCCCGTTGGTCCGGAGCTTTTCCTCAAATCGATCGCAGTCGGCTCAGAAGACAAGCTGGATCTGGCTGCGGATCACGACCTGGGAGTCCTCGCCTGGTGCATCCGTGCGCAGACCCGTGATAGCGGGAGCAAGCAACACCTCTTCGAGGCCGATGCCAACATCGGTCGTCCACTTGGCGTTGTGTCCCGCGAAGTAGCGCGTCACACCGAAGGTGATGAGGCTGAGATCCTCGATCCCGGTGACATCAAAATCGCTGAACTCGTAGCGAGCGAAGGCCTCCCAGTCGTCGCTCAAGGCGACGCCGCCCTGCACGAGGAAGCCCAACGGGTTCACGGCAGGTAGTCCAGCCGCATCGATGTCAGTGTAGATAAACGCAGCGAACAGGTTGGCGCCGCCGAACTCAGCCGAGACGTCAGCGGTCAAAACCAATATATCGACGTCCGCCAGACCGGCATCGTCTTCGCTCTCCTGAAAATGGAGCGCGCCACCAATCATGATGCCTTGCTCGTCGCCGGCGGGGCTGGTGAAGTCGCTGAACTGATCCCACGTGCCGGAGGCCAGGTACTCAACCCGGCCGGTGAACGCGAAATCCGTGGTCGGTGTGGCCCAGACTGTTTGGCCGGTGCGTATGCCGTCGCTAAACGCGCCGGTGATGTGGAACTGATCGCCCATCCAGTCGAGGGCGACACCATCCATGCGGCCACCCGTGAAGAGGTAATTGAGCGCCGAACGCTCGACGGCCAACTGATAGCGGCTGTCCACGAGCTCTTCGCGGAGCAACGGCGCCTTCATCGTGCCGAACAGGACCGTCAGCCCGTCGTCGTACTTGTAGCCGAGGTAGGCATCGCCGGTTCCGGCGCGGCTGTCCGCGCCCACACCGGCCAGAGCCGCCAGAGGGACCAAACCTGGCACAGCGGTGGCGCTGGGCGACCCGACGTTGATCTCGACCTTGTAGATCCACTGTTGGTTGACGACGTTACCAGTGAGGATGAACTTCGTCCGCGTGTTCTCGAAGCCGTAACGATCCTCATCGATGAGGCCAACGGTGCTACCCTCATCCTGGTTGTTCCAAACGAACCGCTGTTGCATGTGAATGTTGGTGCGCAGCGACCAGTTGCCATCAGCACTTGAGATAACTGCCCCATTGTCATAGCCGGCAGTGACACCTTGGGCGAGCAGGCTTGCGCGGGTGTCGGCATCGGCCAACACATCTTGCACGAGTCCTCTGATCTCGTCAGCGCGCTGCTCGGTAAGCCAGTTGTCGTTCTGCTTGGCCTCGAGCTGATCGATTCTTGCCAAGGCGTCGTTGAGCTGCGCCTTGAGATCCGTATTTGCCTCGGGGGTGGTGTCGGCAAAGCTGCCGCCGGTTAGCGTCAGCGCAGCCGCACCCACAACGAGGCCGACTTGCTTCGTCAGATTCATTCGATGACTCTCCTATCCGACGGACACGCAGGCCGACACTGAGCCCGGCGTCCAAGTTCATCCACCCGTCCGGAATCGTCCGAACCAACAAGGCTTGGACCGCGGACGTGATTGGCACCATATCGACCGAGTCCGGCCGATTCATTGAAAGCGAAGATGATACTGACTTGTGGGGATGTCGCCACCTCAGATGTGGATTTGGGGAAAAAAGTGGGTAACGAGGGGGCCCCGGACGCCACTTCCAGATATAAGTGACTTTCACCAAACGACTTACATCGCTCAACTCACTTCAGCGAAATAGGCAGAGGCCACCTCGGGGCCCGGTCTGCGGCCAGAGCTCTTTTTTGCCCAAAGCGTCCCCTGGCGCAACGGTTGCGCGATCGATCAAGGCACGACGTGGCGAGCCGTACCATCGAGCCTTTTGCAACCCCGGCGACGAGATGTAACTACATGAAATCAAGCGGTTTACGATCGATCGTCGCCTAGGTGAGCATGCCCAGGGCTTCCCCGATAGTAGACACGCAGGCGCGCACCACACCCCCCACGGTGCCCTCGGCGGGCTGTTTGGCCCCAATGACGGTCCGATACCCTTGGCGCTGGGCCTGACGGAGCCTCGGGCCAAGTTGCTGCACCAAACGGATTTCGCCCCCGAGCCCGATCTCGCCGATCGCGACCGTCCCCGCGTCCAGCGTTCGCCCGTAATGCGCCCCAGCTACGGCCAACGCCAGCGCAAGATCTGCGGCCGGCTCCACGACGCGCAGACCCCCAACCGCCGAGGCAAACACATCCTGGTCGGCCAATCGCAACCCTCCATGTTTTTCCAACACGGCGATGAGCATGGCGAGCCGATTGGCGTCGATGCCGGAGGCGCGGCGCTTCGCGGCGCCGAGGAATCCCGTCGCCGTCAGCGCCTGGACCTCAGCCAGCAGGCAGCGCGTGCCGAACATGACCGGGCACACCACCGATCCCGGTTGTGGCGCCGAGCTGGGGTCCAGCACGTCCGTGACCTCGGCCACTTCCATCAGTCCCGACTCGGTCATCTCAAACAGACCGATCTCGAGCGTGGTGCCGAAGCGATTCTTCAGGCCTCTGACGATCCGCCGTCCGTGGTGTTGATCGCCCTCAAACGACAACACCACGTCGACGAGATGCTCCAGCAGCTTGGGTCCGGCTAACTGCCCATCCTTTGTGACGTGACCGACTAGAACGATCGTCATGCCGGAGACCTTGGCCAGGTAAACCAATTCGGTGCAACATCGTCGAAGCTGCGCGACCGAGCCGGGCGATGCTTCGAGGTCCGGCTGATAGACCATCTGAATCGAATCGATAATCATCACCGCCGACTGGGTCTTGCGGGCTTGCTCCACGATCCGCGCAAGACTCGTGTCGGCAAGAACGAACAGATCACCCAGCGCGTCAAGATCGGCGTCGCAGCCGATGAGGCGTTCAGCACGGAGCCGCGTCTGGTACGCCGATTCCTCGCTCGTGGCGTACAGCACACGACAATGGTCACGCGCCAAGCATCCAGCCACTTGAAGCAGAAGCGTTGACTTTCCGATCCCCGGTTCACCGCCCAACATCGCGACGGAGCCCGGAACGAGCCCGCCGCCGAGGACCCGATCGAACTCGGCGATGCCTGTTGACTGCCGTCGGATGTGGTCCGCTTCAATCTGCGGCAGGGGCGTTGCCGTCGGCGACGGAGGCGCATCATCTGCAGTCCACAACTGAACCAGCCCGCTCGGCGCCCCGTCTTTCGGCGCGGCAGCCGGGGTGAACGACTCAAGGCTGTCCCAGGTCCCACAGTCAGGGCATTTGCCCATCCACTGAGGTTGAACCCCGCCGCAGGAACGACACACAAACTGCGTCTTGCGTTTGGTCTTGGTTCCAGCCATGGCCCCAGTGTACTGTGGCGGTGCGAAGTCCGAGCGCCCTTCGTTTGAACCAGGGCGAATATCGCTCTGGGCGCGCGTGTTAGCATCGTAACTCTCTTGAGACGGGGTTTAGGAGCGAGTGCCCTCATGCGACGGAACCTGCTGACGAGCTTGATCCTCATCGTGTTCATCGGGGTCCTCGCACCGCGGCTAGTTTCCCAGGAGACGGACCACCCGATCGCCCAGGCGCCGCCACATGAGAAAGTGGTCGATTCCCCAAGACACCGCGGCGTGAGCTGGGTTGCGGGGCGCAAGATCACCGAACAGCACATTCAACCGCTCGTCGCGCACCATGTGAACTGGATCGTCCAGACACCGTTCGGGTGGCAGCGCTCGGTGAACTCGCCGGCGATCAGTCTCGTCACGGGCGGCGGCGTCTTTTGGGGCGAAACTGATGAAGGCCTTAGGGTTACTACTACGCTGGCGCGCCAGGCTGGCATCCGCACGCTGCTCAAACCCCACATCTGGCTTCGCGACACGAGTGGCGGAAAGTGGCGCGGCAATATACAAATGGATTCCGAAGAACACTGGCAGCAATGGTTCGCCAGCTACAAGAACTTCATCCTGCATTACGCTCAATTCGCCCAGAACAACGGCATTGAAGCGCTATGTATCGGCATGGAGCTTCGCGCGACAGTCACGCAGCGCGAGAATGACTGGCGCGACGTCATCGCGGAAATTCGCAAGATCTACGATGGCAAGCTCACGTATGCGGCCAACTGGTACGCAGAGTTTGAGGAAGTGAAGTTCTGGGACGAGCTGGACTATATCGGTATCCAGGGGTACTTCCCGCTTAGTGATCACGAGAAGCCGACTGCGGACGATCTGAAGCGAGGCTGGACCGAACACCTCAACAGAATCGAACGCATCCACAATCGCTATAAAAAACCAGTGCTCTTCACCGAGCTGGGATACCGAGCGACAGCCGACGCCGCGATCGATCCGTGGGAATGGATCAGGCCCGGTGACAGCCGCGAAGTCGATACGCAAACGCAAGCTCGTTGCTATCAGGCGTTCTTTGAGGCGGTGTGGGGCAAACCCTGGTGCGCGGGCGTCTATTGGTGGAAGTGGCACCCGACGACGGCGACCCAAGGTACCGGCGACAATCCGCTGTTCACCCCTCAGTTCAAGCCGGCAGCGAAGATCATGACCGAGTGGTATGAGCGAACCGAGGATTGACCATAGTCAACGGCTGATCGCTCAACGCCGCCGGAGGATCAGCACGGTGTCGAGTTGCGTCCCGTCGAAGGCGATCGGGCAATCGATGTAATGACTGAAATCGTAGGTGGCTACGTGCTCCAACCGCGGCACACTGCGCAGCAGTAACTTGAGCTGGCTGAGGTTGTAGCTGCGGAAGGTCCAATGTGTCTCGTAGCGTCGCTCATTGTCGTTACACCTGACGATCAGGCGCGAGCGAACGGGCTCGGTCCGCTTGCGCCGATCGGCCGGCCAACTTTGGATGTTGCAGATCACTCGTGTCCGGCCGCGCGACCCGAGCCATCGCTCCCGACTGCGGGCCCGGTCGTTGTAGTCGGTCAGGTGCAGTCCCAGCATGTACACGCCGCCCGGCTTGAGCGCGTCTGCGATCCGTTGCAGATGCGACCGAGCGGCCTTCTCGCTCAACAAATACTTGAACGTGCTGACCAGGCAATGCGCGATGTCGAACTTCGCGGCGAACGAAAATGATTCGAGTCGAGCCTCAACAAGACGAGCTTTGAGATGCTTCTCGCGCAGACGCTGCCGAGCAAACCGCAGCATGGCCTGACTGAGATCAAAACCAGTGACGTTGAATCCGCGCCGGGTCATGGCCGCCACGAGCCGTCCGCTGCCGCACGCCGGCTCGAGCATCCGCCGGCCGCGCGTCTGCACATGACGCTCATACACCGCGTCGACAAACGAGGCCTCGGTCTCGGTATCGACATCGAAGATGATGTCGTAGTACAGCGGGTTCTCGTACCAGTCGAAGACCTCGTAGCGCGGCATCGAGGAAGTGTAGCGGGAGGCGCAGGTTCAGCTCACAGCTAACGGGCACCGCCAGCTACAACCCACGCCGGGTCAAGCCCGGCGGCGAAACGGCGCTAAGGCGATCCCAGTCGATCGGCTGGGTGTGATCGATCCTTGGCAGATCAACCTTCATCACTTCGACGTACTTCTGGGCGGCGCCGGTGTTGAAGATCACAATCGTCTCGTCGGGCTTGATCTCGCCTTCAGCAAGAGCACGTTGCAGCACGCCGATGCAGGCAGCCGACTCCGGGCACAGTGAGATGCCTTCTAGCGCGCAGGTATCGCTCATCCATTGCTTGAGTCGTGACTCCTCGGCGGCCATCGCCTTCCCACCGGAGGCGCGCACCGCATCGAGAATCATGAAATCACCCACCGGCCCCGGAACGCGCAGACCGGCGGCGACCGTGCGAGCGTCTGTCACCGGCTCGGCGAACCGCGCGCCGGCCTCGAACGCATTGACGATCGGCGGGCAACCACTGGACTGACAGGCGTACATCCGCGGCCGCTTGTCCGTCTCAAGCCAGCCGAGTGTCGCCAGCTCATCGAACGCCTTCCACATCCCGATCAACCCCGTGCCGCCGCCGGTCGGATACAGGACCACATCCGGCAACCGCCAGTGCATTTGCTCGGCCAGCTCCAACCCCATCGTCTTCTTGCCTTCGATTCGATAGGGCTCCTTGAGCGTGCTCATGTCGAACCAGCCCATGGCGTCCTTACCCTCGCGGACAATTCGGCCGCAGTCGTTGATCAAACCCTCGATCAGAAAAACCTTGGCCCCGTGCAGCGCGGCTTCGTATTGATTGACGATCGGCGTGTCGGCGGGCATGAACAGGTAACACTCCATCCCGGCCCGCGCGGTATAGGCGGCCAGCGCTCCCCCGGCGTTGCCGGCGGTGGGGGCGGCGACCCGTTGGATCCCGAGCTGCTTGGCCATGGAGACGGCGATCGCCATGCCGCGGGCCTTGAACGAACCGGTGGGAAGCCGCGATTCGTCTTTGATATAGAGGTTGCTCGCACCGAGCTGTTGGCCGAGTCGATCGCACTTCAGCACCGGCGTCATCGTCTCGCCGAGGGAAACGATGTGCTCATCTGATTCGACCGGCAGTAGCTCGCGGTAGCGCCACATACCCGCCGTCCGATCGGCCAGCACATCGCGCTTGACATTTTCACGTAGGGCGGCAAGGTCGTATCGCACCCAGAGCGGCCGATCGTTGTGCATCGTCTGCACCACCCCGGCCGGAAGCTCCGTGCCGTCCAAGGCCGATTCGAGATGGGTGATGTAGCTGGCTTGGTTATCGGTCATCG
>JAZFYE010000363.1:0-2940 GCA_036475395.1 Phycisphaerales bacterium | reverse complement strand
CGCCACGCGCTTGGCTCGTGCGCACTTGGTCAAGAACTCGGCGACTTCCCGCGCGACTCCCCGCTCTATCAGCCGCTGAGCGACGTCTAGCCGCGTAGCTTTTAGGTCTGGTTTTAGGTCTCGACAGCGCGTATCCGACTCGGGTGGACGCGTATCTGATTGCAGCGGAAACATGCTGAGGGTATAAGGACCCCCGATCCCGGTTTGGGATTGAGGGTTCGCGTAGGTTTTGTAAACCGCAGGTTGTGGGTTCGAGTCCCCCCGGTGGCTCTGAAAGGCCGCAGCGATGAGGCTTGAGGCTTGAGATGTGAGATGTGAGTCGTGAGTCGTGAGGCTTGAGGCAAGACACCCGGGGCGATAGAGTACGGCCCCGAAAACTGGGGCGGGTGCCGGAGTGGACAATCGGGGCGGGCTGTAAACCCGCTGGCTTACGCCTTCGCAGGTTCGAATCCTGCTCCGCCCATTTGAAATAGGTTAAAGATGTAGGCACTTGGCACTAGGAAGGAATTGGAAAAATTGTCTGAATGACTAATCCCTAATCCCTAATGCCTTCTTCAGCGGGGTGTAGCTCAGCTTGGTAGAGCGCGTCGTTCGGGACGACGAGGTCGCAGGTTCAAATCCTGTCACCCCGATTGCGGCGAAGCCGCAATAGAGCAGTGGAGCAGGAGAACAGGTGAACAGTTGAGGGAGAAGACCGAACCTGCTCCACTGCGGTCTCCTGATCACCTGCTCTACTGCTCATCTTCTTCCACCTGCCGTGAAGAAAACGGGACAGGTTCGTCTTATCGCGGATCGAACTCCCGACCCGTTCGGCCTATCAGTGTTCATCTGTGGTTCTTCCCCTCTCTCGGGACGCTGCGCGTCACCCGCTAAACTGGCTAGATTCGTACGCACTGTTCCCGCCTCATGGCGCATGGCGCATGGCCCATCCCGCATCCCTGTTTCCTTCCCATCAGTGTTCATCTGTGGCTCCTCTCGCCGTGCATCGGCTACCATTGATGACATGATGAAGATGCCCAAGACATCGGCCGTTTGCATTCTTATCGCTTTTGTCGCTGCGATCTGTCCGAGCACGGCCGCCGCGCAGGAGGTCGGGCCGACAAACGGCTCCCTTGTCATCGTCGGCGGAGGTCTCACGCCGGGCATCGTCCAGCGGTTCATCGAGCTTGCCGGCGGCGCCGATGCGAAGATCGTCGTGATTCCGACGGCGATGGGCGGCGACAACGCCGCGGCGTCGGGACAGGGCTTCGCCAGGCGACTGACCGGGTACGGCGCAAAGAACGTGACCGTGCTTCATACTCGGGATCGTGAGAAGGCGAATTCCGATTCGTTCGTGCAGCCGCTCACCGAAGCTGGGGGCGTGTGGTTTGGCGGCGGGCGTCAATGGCGGTTGGCGGATGCGTACCTCGGGACTAAGACGGAGCAAGCGTTGCGTGGCGTACTGGATCGCGGCGGGGTAATCGGCGGATCGTCTGCCGGGGCCACCATTCAGGGATCGTACCTCGTGCGCGGCGACTCAAAGACCAACGTGATCATGATGGGCGATCACGAGCAGGGATTCGGCTACTTGAAGAACACCGCGATCGATCAGCACGTGCTGACGCGAAACCGACAGTTCGACATGATCGAGGTGATCCGCGCCAAGCCGGAGCTTCTGGGAATCGGTCTTGATGACGACACCGCCATCGTCGTGCAGGGCGACGAATTCGAGGTCATCGGCCGATCGTATGTCGCGATATACGATCACGAGACAATGGGAGCCGAAGGGCGCTTCTATTTCCTCGCGCCGGGGCAACGCTTCGATCTGGCGACGCGCACGGTAAAGCGCACCGCAAGGGGGGGGCGCGGCGAGCCGTTGGAGCGCAGTATCGGGCGTTGAGGTTAGGGCGTGGTCGTGGTGGACCCGGCGTGGGCCGCGGCAACTTGGACTTCCAGGCCGTCGGGATCATCGAAGTACACGCGGTTCTGTGCACGCCTCACCGTCAAGCCCGCAGCCTTGAGTTTTTCGACGGCGGTATCCGGTTCGTAGTCGTCGATCGCATAGCAATAGTGATTCATCGCCGACTGTTTCGATCGAAACAATGCGACAAAGTTGTCACCGCAATGGAGAAAGCAATTTTGCTCGCCTCCGTCGCGCATAACCTTTAGTCCCAGGTGCTTCTCGTAGAAGGCGCGCGATCGCGCGACGTCCGTGACCGAAAGGGCGATATGATCGAGCCCGGTCGCCTTGAAGGTGCTCTCTGGAGAGCCGCTTTGTGAGGCAACAGCCGTTCCCGACATCGCCGCGGCAACGGCCGCAAGATGGCCGATGAGCTGCCGGCGGGTCAAGAGTCCTCGGTCATAGCCGTCCACGATTGATTCGATCACATGTTGCATTCCGGATCTCCTGGCATTGGGACCTGTGATCAGCGCTCGAATAGATGTTCGAGGATGATATCGCGCACCGCCTGACAAGGTATCTCTTGGGCGCGGTCAGTCGGATCATGTTGCGTGATCATCACCGGCTGTAAGTCAGGCGGCAAATCGGCGCGCCCGTGTGAACCGCGAACCAGTGATGTATCCAGTGGTATCACATCCATCAGCGTGTGGAAGCCCAATCGCTTGCGAAGCAACTTCCACGCGATGCGCAGCTTCGGCAAGCTCAGGTTCGGATCAACGAACAACTCGCACGGGTCATAGCCCGGCTTGCGATGAATATCGACCGTCCGCGCGAAATCCGGCGCTCGGGAATCATCGAGCCAATAATCGTAACTGAACCATCGCCGTGATTTGGAGACAAGCACAAGATCCCCGGACCGCTCATGATCGATCGCGTGCGCTTTCTGCTCGCGGCGATCAAGGACGAGATCAACGCCTTGAACTTCATTACACAACGACTTCACTCGGTGAAGTTGATCGGATGCGTGGACGTAAACATGTGCGATCTGATGGTCAGCAACG
>JAZFYE010000362.1:0-18603 GCA_036475395.1 Phycisphaerales bacterium | reverse complement strand
CCAGGCCGTTGTAGGTGTACTCGACAACGAGCGCCTGGGTCGTAGTGCCGGCGACCTCGATCAATCGGCCGAACGCATCGTACTTGTACTCATAGAACTCCTTATCGTCCGTGAGTTCGCCGAGCTTGTCGTAGACGAGCGTGTAGTCGTCCGTAGTGTCATTATCGACATCCCGAGCGGTGAGTTCGTTGACGATGTTGTGCGTACGGTCATCGTCGTACTCGTTGGTACCGACAAAGTCGTTGTTACCGTCGAGATCCAAACGAACGTGTGTCCAGTTCCCGAGTTGATCCAGCGCGGGGTTAGCCGAGGGATCCTCCCAAAGCTGCTGTCGGGTTCGGGGGGTGATGATCGAGCCGTTCCATGTGCCTTCCTCGGCCTTTTGCAAACGATTCAAGTTGTCAATCGTATAGTCCACGTCAAACCCAACATGCACATTGTCTTCGATGAGCGTAATGCTGGAATCGCGGTCGTAGGTGATATCGACGTTGTAGAAGTCTATGTCGGTGGCAAGGTCCTTCGTCCAGAGATTGGTCGTCACGCGGTTGAAGCGGTCCATGTGATCGTAACTGCTGCCGCTGGTGTAGAGATTGGAAAAGACATCCGGCTCGGGGAAGTCCGTGCCCACGATCTGACCGACACCAAGGTAGTCGTACATCGCGACGATCGTCGCGCCCGGCCCGTTACCCACCTTAACCTTGGTCACTCGGCTCACATCATTATCGTGCAAGCCATTCGCGGACGAATACTCGTAAGTGAGCGTCTTCTTGATAATGGAAGCGTGGAGCTGCCAGAGCGTGGTTCTGCGGATCGTGTTGCGCCCGCCGGTCTTCTTGGCGTAGTTGTACTTGACTTCGTAGTCGTCGATCGAGCCGCCGGCGCCGACGGCGGAGTTGTTGTCCTGCTCGAAGTTGGTGAGGTTGCCCCAGCCGTCGTAGGTGTATTTGACCTCGTCCTGAATGGTGCCGGAACCGACGGTCGCGTTGTCGTACTGAGAGACCGTTTCGATTCGACCGAGATCGTCGTAGACGGTGGTGATGCGCAGTATTCGGTTGTCGAAGGCGGCGTCGAGGGTAGTGACTCGGCGATGCTCTTCACGTCCGACATCGTCATAGTCGGTCTGGAAGATGTTCAGCTCCTGGTCGCGCGACCAAATCTGCTGGCCCTGAGCGTTGTAGGCGAACAGCACGACGTCCGTGGCGCCGCCGGAGTCGGGATACTTGATTTCCCTAAGAAGAAGGTGTGAGTCGAACTTCGACGCGCCCGGCGAGTCGTCCGGCGAGACGCCGTAGGTGTAGGTTGTGACCTGATCCTCGGCGTCCGGCGTGCTGTCGCCGAAGTCGACTGGATAGATATCCACCCACAGCTTGATGCGCAGGCCGTCGTCGTAAACGTAGCGCGTGACGTGGTCGTCATCGGCGGTGAGACCGGAAGGTACGCCGTTCACATAGTTGTCAATGACCGCGGTTTGTCGGCCGAGGTCGTCGTATTCGTACTGTGTCTCCAGGTCTTCCGGATCGGTGATCGAAAGAAGGGTGCCGTCGGCGTTGAAGGCGTAGGTCGTGCGCAGCTCAGTGTCGCTGCTCGCTGGTGGCGTTGATGGGCGCGTAAAGTCGCTGCCATCGTTTGTCCCGTAGCTCACCGTATCCGTCAGGCGATTGATCGAGTCGTACCAGTACGCCGCGATCTGTATCTGGCCGTGGATGTCCGCGGCGGTGTACTTCAACGGATCGGGGGTGCCCCCGTCGCTATTATCATCCAGCGCGCCGGTGTGCTCTCCCCCGCCGAAGTCATCGTGATCGCGATCGATCACCGCGGACATCAGCGTGATGCCGGTGTTGACCTCTAGGACCGTCTGGCTCTCCTGAAGCACAATGTCACCGCTCACGTCGAGCGCATGCGCATAGGCCGTGTCATCGTCCACAGCCAGGATGAATTGATGCGTCTGCTGACCCAGGCGGTTGTAGAGGTACTTCATTAACTGCGACCCGTCCACCTTGATCAGTCGCCCGCGTTTGTCGAACCAGTTGTCCGTAAGGAGATTGTCATCGTCCGAGCCGTCGGCCATGTCGATCTTGTGCGTCTTGTTTCTAAAGACGCGGCCCAGCTCGTCGTAGGAAGTCTGGCTGAGACTCAGGCGGTCGTCAGAGCGTGTCACCGGATCGTCACCCGCTTCGACATCATCCGTGCCGTCGCCCGTGCTGTACAATCCGCTGGCAGTGAGCCGCCCCAGATTGTCAAATACGCTCAGGACGTGCTTGGGCTCCTCCGGATTGACTTGCAAGAGCACCCGCCCGCGCACATCGTGCTCGAAGGTTGATTCGCGCTTGTTGGTGGCGGTGCTTTCAACAAACAGCGTCTGCTTGGTGAGATAGCTGTTGCCTTCATCGGAACCGGAGTCGTACTCCAGGGCAGCGGTCTTGACCATATCGTCGGGGCCGGTGGTTTCACCGCTGTCGAAGGCGTAGTCGTTGGTACCCGTCCATTGCTCCGTCGTTCGTCCGCGCGTGTCGTAGACGGTGCGCTGGATCGTGCCGGTCGGATCCTTGATGCGCGCAGATCGCCCCAGGGCGTCATAGGCGTAGCGGGTCGCATCGTAATCCGTGCCTTCGGTCCCCTCGCCAAAGGTGGGGCCGTCGGGAACGATGTAGTACGCTCGTGACTGTTGCAGCACCAGGCCGGTCTCGTTGAAGATGCTGGTCGACATCTGCTCGACGGTGCCGATCGTTGTGCCGCCGTGATCGATCGCCTCGAGCGGATCCGCCTTGGTCTCGTCGATGAAGTTCGTCGGAGCGACGGTGGTGTATTCGCCGGAGTTGGCGCTGAGGGCAATGACGCCTTGCAGCTCGACCTGACCCGCGAGGTTGAAGACGGTGTAGCTGACCGGGCCGTAGTACTCATCGGTCGCCTTATCTTCGAAGTGCGGGAAGACGAGTCTCGCCATCCGCCCATCATCGAGCCGGGCGCGGTAGGTCACAGTGGCAGGCCCATCGCCGGTGACAACCGAGTCGCCGCCTGCGCCGGAAGTGCACCCGCCGTCGCTCATCCCCATGCCGGTGCCCCCAACGTAGCCGAAGCACGTGACGAGATGCAGTTCCGTGCCGCTGCTCTCAAAACCTGAGGGTATCGTGATGTTCGGGTCCGTGAAATCCGTATGGTCCGTGTCGGCATCCTGGATTGACTTCTCGAGCCGACCGTCATCGTCCTTGTACTGCCAGTAGTTGATAATCGCGTCGGTTGTCTTCTGCCAAACCGTTTGACCAGCTTCGTTCAGGTACAGCTTGGACTCTAACGCCGTGCCGCCGGGGCCGTTGCTGCCCGTGCTAACGACCGGGAAGGTTGTTGTGAGTATCTCGGGTGTGATGTATAGAACGTCCGTGGCATCAGAAATCTCGTGCCACGTTTGCGCGAACGAGGTCAGCCGCGAGTCGGTCGTACCGGATGTGATCTCCTTAGTGTAGATGCGCTGGCTGGAAATGACCGGCCTGTCCACATCGGAATCCCCAGTATCGAGTGTTCGCGCTATATAAGCCAAAGTCAGGTCAAGGTACACATTCTCGGCGTTGGTTCCCGTCTTGTGCTTGGCATCCTGCAGGAAGCCTCGCAGCACTCCTGTTGTACCGCGCGTGAAGACGGTCACCAGACCGGCACCCGGCGAGGTAGTGAGGATGCCTGTGGAGTGCGCGTAGGCGGTTACATTGGCCGGCGAATGGATAGCGGTGATCTGGCCATAGAGTTTGTTGGTTCCATCGGAGTTCCGGACAACATTCGTCGCCCACACCTTTTGCGATCCGCTTGTATTCGACGGCGTCAGCTTCGTATTCACGCGGTGCAGTGGCTGACCGACCTCGTCAAAGTACTGGGTGACGAAGGAAGTGACATCCGGATCCGCGGTCTTGTAGGTTGCCTCAGGACGTTCAACGATCGTCCGGTTCTTCCAGGCCGTGTCGTACCCTGGATTGTTTGTGTAGCCTGAGTCCTCGTAGGTAAACTTGTGGGTTCCGTTGGCCGCGCCCGAGCAGCCGCATTCGCCGTTGAACCAGGTGTTGGCTATCTTGTAGCTGTTTTCTTCATACTCAAAGTACGCACTGGCGTACGCCTTCAGACTTGTGTCACTTGCCGCGAGAAAGCCGTCATCGAGATCAGGCGGTATCTCGGTGCCATTTTCGCCCCAGTCGAAGTTCCGCGTGCCTTCAAAGTCATAGATGTACTTGATGAGGTGATCGTGGCCGGGGTTGTTCGACGTCCACGTCCCTTTCCAATACCGGTAGTATTTCTTTCGGATCAGCCATTTGACGGGGTCGTATCCGCTCGTATCCTCCGTCAGCGGCGTGGAGATCGTGACGAGCTTGAGGTCGCCCAAGGACCCGTGGTTATCGGAGGCACCGTAGTACTCGTAGTCGACCTGGGCGACCAGGGTGCCTGACAGTCTCACCTCCACCTTCGTCAGGCGGCCATTCGTGTTGGTGTACTTATACCGGCGAACTGCGGAATCGTAGGCATCGTTCGGAATACCGTCGGAATCATAGAGACTGACGGCAGTCGAGGCACTCGTCTTAGAATTCACGAAGGATACATAGTCCTC
This sequence comes from Phycisphaerales bacterium, assembly GCA_036475395.1. GTDB lineage: Bacteria > Planctomycetota > Phycisphaerae > Phycisphaerales > SM1A02 > JADFNO01. The sequence continues at coordinate 14,018 of JAZFYE010000362.1, read as the reverse complement.
TGCTCCAGGTTTGGGCGCAACGATTTTCCACAACTGTCCCTTGGCGTTAAAGGCGAGGGTGTCGAAGCCAAAGAACCAAAACTCCCAACCTCTCTGATCGGTGTAGACGTAGAGATCCGGATCACCATCGATGGCTTTCGTGAACTCGATCACGCCGGCCGCCCCGTTCTTGGACTTGTATTCAGTGCTCGTAGCGTCGAACCGTTTGAACTCGATGTACCGGTCGGCGCCGTACACGAGGTAGATGACATCCTTGTCATCGTCAGTCGCATGTTCAAAGAGCACGATCTCCGGTTGGGCCGACTGGAACCAGTTGAATCCCTGATACCCGTTGCTGTCGAGGTGCGTGCCTGCCTCATCTTCCTGACGTGAGTTGTAGCTGCGGCCGATGACCCATGAGGGGCCCGGCGAGGGCAGCGCCAGATCCACATCGTTGATCACGTACGTTCCGGTATCGAGGCGAACGCCCGAGAGCATCATGTTGGCGTTCCAGGCCTCACCGAAGGGATTGCCCTGCAATGACATTGGATGGGTGGAGCCTAGGCGCAGCGACCCGTCCAGATTCACGCCGCGCTGCTCCATCAGCGGGCGTACGTGCTGCGCGAGCGTCGACCCATCACCAACATCGTAGAGATAGGTGGTCAGGGAGGCGTCATAGACCTCGAGGATGGGGTCAACCGCTTCGGCGCGCTGTGGTAGTGAGATCATCAGCGCATAGGCTGCAAGGATGCACGTGGAATACGCATACCTGGAACGCTTGTGACGAATCATCGTGAGCCTCCGATTGCGATTGGTACACCAGATCATTTGCATTGACGTGGTGATTCATCGCAGACCCGTCGAGTTACGGCAAGAGCAAAGTCGGTATTTGCTACTTGTTTCAAATAACAAGTAGCTCGTTTGCGCTGGCAATCGATGCGCGCCCTGCGATGATTGGCCGGACTGATCGACGACCGTTCTCCCCTTTCATCGGAAGGAGCCTCAAGATGGCTAAGGCATTCGGCAAAGCGCGTTACCCGCTCATCGTCTTGCTTGCGCTCGCCACGGTATCGCTCTTCATGTGGACCGCATCCACCCAACGAGTTCGCGCCAGGACATTGGCCGCGTTGCTGGAACCGACGGCGTCCGAACTCACGGTCGCCCTGATGCGAGCTGGTCTCGGACCCGAAGCGCTGACCGCCGCTGGTGCCTCGGCCAGCGACGCCGCCACCGTGGTCAATGAAGCACGTGAGTACATGACCGCCAATCCAGGCGCGCTCAGCCTGGCAGACACCAGCTACGCCAGCGCCCGGCAGTCCGTGGATCAGCTCAAACGGCTGATCCAGAGCGGCCAGGGCACAGATCAGGACCTCATTGCCTACAGTGCCGCGAAGTCGCAGCTGCTCCAGGCGACGCTCCAACGCCAAGGTGTACTGGATACCGTGTTCGACGCCGGCTCAGCGAGTTTGAATCCAAACCAGACGAACAGGCTGGCGGCGATCCGAAGCAACAGCGCCTGGGATCGCCCGACTGAATTCCTTGTCGCCAACCGCCCGGATGCGCAATGGGTCGAGCTTCGCAACGTCCTGGCCCATACGCGGATCGCCGCTGACTTGGGCGAGACCCCTGCTCCTGAAGCCGTGGCGACGCTCAGCGAATATGCCGGTCATCCACAGGTCGCCGCGGCCAAGGCACACCTGGACGCCAATCTCGCCGTTGTTACTGCGGCCTGGGAGCAGGCGATCGGGCAATGAGCGGCGGAGCCTGAGCCCATCCGCCGTCGGCGTGAATCTGCGCTGCGCCAGATCATGCGGTCAGTCGGTGGTCATTATGCCGCCGGATGATCACCGCCGAGCTGGAGTTCACGGTCGAGCGAAGGCTGGTGGGTCTGGCGGTTTGGTCACCGGACCGGGTGAAGCATTTTGATGGCGATCGCGCTGCCGCCGGGGGTCCTGACCGTCACCCGGATCGTCTTGGGTCGGTCATGGACGGTGACCGTCTCAGCCAGACGATACAGACGCTTGGGTTTGACCTGGGCCGCTTCGACGATATGGCATTTGGCAAGACGATTCAGGTTGGCTCTGATCGTCGAGGATGGGCGGCCCAGGTGTTTGGCCAACGTGGCCACGTCTGCCGGCTGTTGGGTCAGCCGCCTGATGATGTCGCGCGACGGCTCATGGGCGAGCAGGCGCAAGATTGCCCGCAGCAAGTCCGCCTCCGGAATCGGAGACCGCCAACCCGTCGATCGCTTGCTCATCGAATCCCATCCGCAGCGCTTTACGGTGCCTCTTAACAACGAACACGACATTACTGCGGCGCAGGGTCAAAGTAGGATGGCTCGTCCCGCCTGCTCTCTCAGCGCCCTTCGTCGCAGACGACGCGGACGGTATACGTTCCGGCCAAGCTTCGCAAGACGATTCGGAATCGAGGAGAATCAAAACCAATTCAGCTTGTCGGTCCTTGGCGGTTCCGACGTCAATCACTTCGCCTGGCAGCGCCGGTCGCTCGTCAAAAGTTGAAACACGACAGATTCTCCCTGCTCAGAACGGATGCTCAGCTGCACGAACTCGCCATTTCGCGAGCCGCGGACACGGTCCGTGAGGTGATAGATCCGCTTCTGCTTCCGGCGCTGTGCGTTGACGAGCCCGTTGTCGCGCAGGATGCGCAAGTTGTGGCTCACCATTGTCACCTCGAGCTCAAGTTCATCCGCCAGGCTCGTGACATCTCTCGAGACCAGCACAAGGCTCTTGAGGATCTCCAGCCGGATGCCCCCGGCCACCACCACCGTCAGATCCGCCATCGACAGACACGGCCGAATCTGACCGTCCAGTCGTTCCCGCCCATTCATGACGTCCTCCGTCCCCTGCTCGGAAGTCCGTCCCTCGTGTCGTCCGCACCGAACTCAGCCGTCGTACGGCTCAGTCGGATGGTCCATGCGACCTCGGCGCACCCGCCTCATGCTCGGACCGCGCCCCCAGAGCTCGTCCTGGCACGCTCCCGCTGTACATATTCTACGTTCACCAAACGCTCCAAGTTGCCGAATTGCTCGAACATTCCTGTTTTCACTTCTTGTTGACCAAGGTTTTGACCAAGTTGTCGACCAGGTTTCTGCGCAAATCCCGCCTGGCGCCCCTTGTGACCGTCGGTCCAACCGGCGATGTCCCCTGCGCAGGCGTCACCTGACTAGGCGTCACTCACGTAGGTGACATACGTACGCTCTGCGAAACCACTTGGTGTGTTCGTTGACCAAGTCACGGACCAGGGACCCCACAATAGCATCGTCAGCAAAGGCCGAATCGTCGTCGATGTGTTCTTCAGAGAGTTGCCAGTTGGCCGACGACGACGTCACGGGATCGCCGCTTGAGGACGGAGCGGACCTGACGCATGAGGGGATGTCGATGTCGCGGCCGCGATGGTTCCGCGTGCCCAAGCGATAGTTTCGCAGCTTCAGCATGCAAGGTGCGGTATTTGTTACTTGTTTCAAATACCAAATAACAGTTTCGTACTTGAACCGGCGCTTCTATGAAGAGATCCTGTTGCCCTCGGCTCGTTTGTGGCCCGGGTATCCCTTTGGGGAAGGTAGGGTTTTGCTGGATCAGACTTCATGCGAGGAGGAACCAGTTATGAGAGAGCCAACACGCAGGCTCATTGCGTTTGCTGTCGTCGTCGTCGGCATCTTCGTAGCGTCATCTGCTCGCGCCGACTTGTCGATGGACGATCCCATCGTCGTCAACGGGTTCGCCGACGACATCCCGCTCTGGGGCACCCATTCGATGATGAACGGAACGTCGGACAACGGTCTGCCTCATCTGTTCGGCGGTCTGAGCCAGTTTGAGAACGCCGATCTTCCGGGACTCGGGCTCGACGTCCTGGTTTCGTCGGATGAGATCTTCCCTCCACCGCCGGGCAAGACGTTCGCGGGCTTCATCATCCTCGACTTCACGTTTTTCGAGCCCGAGAGCTTCTTTAGCCATCACGTCGACATCCTGGGGCTCAAGGAACCGGACGGGGCCAACTACATCAACGGCGTGAGCGTGGTTTTTGGTCCCGGTCTGGCTACGACTGACGGTTTCAACATCTTCTGGGACGGGTCAGGAGAAGATCTCATGTTCAACCCCGTCGTCGTCATCGAGTGGACGCAGGTTCCCGCACCCGCCGGCCTGGCCGTTCTTGGGCTGGCCGGGATGCTCGGCGGCGTCCGCCGTCGACGCTAGCTCGCGCAGTCAAACGCCGCACTCGTGATCCAAGTCCGATCACGCCTGATCTCAAGGATGCCGCCGATGTCCAACGTCCATCGACTCATCGCACGCCTCGTCATTCCCGTTCTGGCCTACAGCGTAGCCTGGCAAGTTCCGAATTCTGCCAACCAACCGACGATCGACGAGCCGGGCAGTCCGAACATCAACCTCCTGCGGATCGGGCCGGTGACGGGGCTCACCTCCACCTGGCACTTCGCGCCGCCGGCCACGTCTATCCCGCTGGGTACGCTGGTCCAGTTCCACCAGCCTAAAGAAGCGGGCGAGGTCGTCCTCTGGTCGGGCGCCGATGAAGTGTCCTCCGATGAGACGGGATCGACGGCCGAAGTGATGCTGGCGAGTCGCGGGGTGCACACGGTCGTAGCCACCGTGATGGCCGGAAATGTCACCCAGTACCAGAACACGTGCGACCTGGAGGTCCTCGACCTCCCGGTCGACGCCATCGAGGTAACGTCCATCGAGATCTGGGTGGACCCGGTCGAGATCGACGAGACACTCCCGCCGGAGGAGCTGAACCAGATCACGATGGAGTACTTCTTTGGAGGATCGATTGCCGAGCTGCGGGAAGTGGGACGGGGAGCCTACCGAACCTCCATCGGCCGTCGCGGCCATATGAGGGTCGACGTCGATCCTCCCGGTTTCGAGCCGCTCATCGAGTGGCGCGAAGACGGCGTGGGTATCCGCCTGGGAGGCGTGAGCTCGCGGACGTATACGAGCGTGGGAGAGATAACGATCTCAGCGGGTCCGCTCGACCACCACCCGGAGATCGCGCTCGAGACGTACCGCGTCACGGTCGTTGGCCATGACCATCTGCCCGAGCTGATCCCGGAGGGCGAGCCGGTCACCTTCACCGCCGTGACCGACCCGCCCGGTTACGAAGCCGAGATCACTTGGCTCGCGAGCACGAAGTACGGCACGGCCACGCCTGTCTTGGGCAGCGGGCCGACGTTCACCGTGCAGTTCGATGACACCTGGGGCGTCGAGGAGGGCGGCGTGCCCTTCCAGTGGATCGGCGCGAAGGCCGACCATGCCTTCTTCAACCAGGACCCGAATCCAAAGCCGAAGAAGAATCCGCCGCCCTGCTTGAACTGTGTCAGGTGCTGCGGCGGTGACATCACCTTCGGGAATCCCGTCTATTTGTTCTCCGGAGAATGCCTTGAATCAGCGGTTGACTTGCAGATCAAAGGACGCGGCATGGACTTCGTCTGGTCCCGCAAGTACCGCTCGCGATTCGGTCAGAGCACGGCCCAGGGCAATGGCTGGGACTTCTCCTACAACATCCGGGTCGAGCCCAACGGCGACGACCTTGTCCTCTTCGAGGGCAACGCCCGCTTGGACCTCTATACACTCCAGCCGGATGGGACGTGGACTGCACCCGAGTTCTTCCGCGTGATTGAGCAGAACCCCGATGACAGCTGCACCCTGACCTTCGCCGACACCGGCACCTGGGACTTCCACCCGCTGGATCACCCCGACGCGCCAGGCAAGATCAGCGCGATCACCGACCGCAACGGGAACGCCCTGACCTTCGACTATGACGGTCAGGGCCGGGTCGTGGCCGTCCACGATACGCTCGATACGCCAGACAACCCGCGTGGCATCACTATCGCCTACAACCCGCAGGGCTTCATCAAGTCGATCACCGACTTCATCGATCGCACCGTCGAATACGACTATTACCTGGACGGTGACGCCGACGGGTCCGCCGGCGATCTCAAGTCGGTAACGACGCCGGCCGTGACGGGTACGCCCAACGGCAACGACTTTCCCTTCGGCAAGACGACGATCTACACCTATTCCACGGGTCTGACTGAGCCGCTCAACCACAATCTCCTCACAATCACCGATCCCAAGGTTCAGACCTATCTGACCAATGTCTACGAAGAGACTGGAGGTTTCAGCTTCGATCGGGTCGTCCGCCAGGTCTGGGGCGACCCGGGGGACATCATCGACTTCGTGTATGTGCCCGTGGCGCCGACCGAGAACAACATCTTTGCGGTGAGCAAGGTCATCGTCAACGATCGCGTCGGCAACGTGAAGGAGTACTTCATCGATGCAGGCAACCGTACGGTGATCTTCCGGGAGTACACCGGACGCGCTCCGGATCCCGACGCGCCGACCACCGAGACAGACAACCGCCCGATCGATCCCCTTCGTCCGGACGATCCGGAGTTCTTCGAGACGCGTTGGGAGTACAACGACGATTCATTGCCGATACGGATCATCCATCCCAATCTCAACGAGGAGATCTTCACCTACGACGAGGGCAACGACAGCCGCCGATCCCAGGGCAATCTGCTGAAGCATTGCCGTCTGCCCATACTGCTGGGAGGCGACCAGGAGCAGATCTGCGAGCAGTACGAGTACGACGACGAGTTCGGGGGCTGCTGTGGCACGAACTTCGTCACCAAGCACACCGACGCCCGCGGCAACATCACCACCCACATGTACGACCCTAACGGCAACCGCACTCACACCGACCACCGCATCGAGTCCATCGTCGAAGACTTCGAGTACAACGCCTTCGGCCAGATGATCCAGCATCAACTGCCCGACAATGGCATCAATGGCAACGGATGCCGACGCGTGGATGTGTTCGACTACTACGACGAGGGTGACGGTGACGGCACTCAGAACGGCTACCGCAAGAATGCCATCATCGACGCCAGTGGCGGTGACAGTTGCCCCGGCGACCATTTCGATCTCACCACTACCTACGAATACGACGCCGTCGGCAACATGGTGCGCGTCATCGACCCGCGCGACCATGACACGCTCTACGAATTCAATCAGCTCGACCAGGTCGTTCGCGAGATCTCACGCGTGGTCGAGCTCCCCAACCACGGGGACAATCCTCAGCCCTTCCACTACGAGCGCGACACGTTCTACGATGCCAACGACAACGTCGTCCGCATCGATATCCAGAACCTCGACGAAGACGGCAACGTCCCGAACGACAACACCCACTTCTCCATGATCTACGACTACGAGATCCTTAACTACCGCGATGGCATGGCCCAGGAGTTCGGCGATGCCGATCTGGACAACGACGTCCTTGAGATCGGCGACATCCCGGTGGGCGACTTCGACCAGTTCATCGTCACCGAATACAAATACGATGAAAACCGCAATCGCACCCTCGTCCGCTACGGCGAGGCGACCAACGACACTGATCCGTTCAACCTCGTGCGCACCCTCTACGACGAACGCGACCTGACCTTCCGGGAGATCCGCGCTGACGGCGACGACGACCAGTCAACCACCCAGTACGACTACGACCCCAACCGCAACCTCAAACGGACCGCCCAAGGCCTCCAAGACACGCCGCGCATCACCACCAACACCTACGACGGGTACGACCGCATGGTCAGCTCGACCGACCCCATGGGCAACGTGACCGAGTACCACTACGACCCGAACAGCAACGTCGGCGGCGATCGTGAACCGGGCGAACCCAACCCGTTCGGCACGCTTGTCTCCGGCGAGCTGATAGACGTGGAAGGTTCAGCCGGAAATGTCCGCCTATCGCAGATGACCTACGTCTATGACGAGATGGATCGCCGCACCCGCGCGGAGGTCGAGTTCTTCGATACCGAGACGCAGGACCCGATCGGCGACGGCCAGTCTGTAACTGAAACCCAGTACACCGACAACTCACAGGTCAGCCAGGTCACCAACGACAACGCCCACGCGACGACCACGGTCTACGACACCGCCAACCGGGTCCTGACCGTCACCGATGCCAAAGGCAACACCGTCACCTACCAGTACGATGAGAACTCCAACGTCAAGTCCGTCCTCGAGTTCGAGAAGAACGATCTGCCGGACCAGCCGGACGAAGAGTTCACCACCACCAACGAATACGACAACCTCGATCGGCTCATCTCGACGACAGACAACCTCGGTAACACGAGCGAGGACGCGGTCGGCAACACCAACCGATACCAGTACGACTCGCGCGACAACCAGACCCTCATGATCGATGCCCTCGGCAACGTCGTGCGCTATGCCTACGACGGCATCAACCGACTCATCGCCACGACTCGGGAACTCACCGACACCGGCGACGGGGATGGCAACGTCATCGACACCATCACCACCACCCAGGAATGGGACGACACCTCACGACTGGTCGAACAGGCCGACGACAACGGCAACGCGACGATGTACACCTACGATCCGCTCAACCGCATGGTCAAAGAAACGTATGCCGACGCGACCGTCCACGCCTATACCTACGACGTTCACCACAACCGCCTCACCATGACGGACGCCAACGGCTCCGTGGCCACCTGCACCTACGACCTGCTCGATCGGCTCACGATCAAGACCATCGACCTGGCGCCCGGCATCATTGGCACCACCCACGAGTCCTATCACTACGACGGCCTGTCGCGCCTGGTGATCGCCAAGGACAACGACTCGGGTGTCTTGCGCAGTCACGACTCACTCTCACGTGTCACCCGCGAGATACTCAACGGCCAGACCACCACCTGCGTCTACGACGGCGTGGGCAACCAGACCCAGTGCACCTATCCCGGCGGGCGCGTAATTTCCTGCGATTTCGATGACCTTGAGCGCAAGGAAATCATCTCCGACGGCGACAGCCTGATCGCCGAATACCACTACGTGGGTCCCGGCCGGGTCACCCGCCGCATCTTCGGCAACGGCACCCAAACCGACTACACCTACGACGGCATCACCGGCATCCCCAACGAGCCGAGCGACTTCGGCGTCAAACAGATCGTCCGCACGAAGCACTCGCTCCCCGACGACCCAGCGGTCATCGTAGACGATCGCACGTACACCTGGGACCGGATGTACAACAAGACCCAGCGCAAAGACGTCCGCGCTGGCGGGCCGCAACTCACCCACGACTACACGTACGACTCGATCTATCGCCTGCTGCGAACCGTCGCGACCGATTCGATGGGCGATGTGCTCCGCGATGAGCAATACGACCTCGACGGTGTCGGCAATCGCACCAAGGTGATGGGCGGCAACAACCCCGGCCAGTACGTCCTGGACGAGAACGACCCGCCGGCCGACTTCCAGATGAACCAGTACACCACCACGCCGCGTGAAGCGCGCGCCTACGACCTCAACGGCAATCTGATCAACCTCAACGATCCCGGCGACCCGCCGCCCCTGGCCACGGTTCAATACGACTATCGCAACCAGATGGTCAGCTACGTCGATCCCTTCACGGGGGTGATGGCCGAGTACGCCTACGACACCCTCGGCCGGCGCATTGCCAAGGCCGTCACCCAAGGCGGCATGCCCCAGACCACCAGCTACTTCTACGACGGCTGGCAGGTCGTCGAAGAGCACAATGAGTTCGGCGCCACCCAGGCCACCTACGTCTACGGCCTCTACATCGACGAAGTCCTCAACATGCAGCGCGAGGGCAGCGACTTCTTCTACCACACCGACGACCTCTACAACGTCATGGGTGTCACCGACGCTGCGGGTTCCGTCGTGGAGCGCTACGAATACGCCGACTACGGCCAGCCGGTCGACATCTTCACCATCGAGCCGATCATCGGCGATCCCTCAGCGATCGGCAACCCCTACCTCTTCACCGGCCGACGCTACGACCTCGAAACCGGCTGGTACTACTATCGTACACGGTACCTCGATCCTGCCGCCGGGCGATTCACTACACGCGACACGATCGGCATGTGGGGTGACAAAGCTAACCTTGGGAACGCATATACATATGCCGGTGGCAACCCATGGTCACGACTAGACTCGACCGGACGAGACACTCTTGAGGAAATCAAGAAGGAACTTCGCGAGAAGTTTGACGAAGCCCTCGATAGCGTGGGGGGGGCAGACACCGAGGCGGGAAAGGAACTAGCAAAAGTCTTTGAGCGAGCGAAGGACGAGCTGATGAAGTTGGCGGAGAAGGGTGGTCCGCGAGTCCTAGCTAAGGCTACGTTGATCCTCGACTACATTGAATTCGAGTTTCGCGTGGCCGTAGCAATCCTCGCCGCTGGCGGAAAAATCATGCACAAGAGAGCAGCTTGTGTGCTCTGCCTCCTCCAACCGAAAGCAGGAGGAACTACTTGGGTAGGCGGAACAATCAAGATTTGGAGTTGGAATATATTTATGTTTGGGTTCAACGATTACACGGTGCTCTGCAAATGCATAAGAGGAAGAATCTACGCAACTGTTCCGAATCCGGATGGTTCTGGCGATATGTGGGTGCCCTGTTTCTAACGCCGGGTGCCCGGGGCAATGAGTGAAGAATAAGGTGTCAGGTCAGAAAAGGTGTCAGGATGATTTTCTTGGGCGCTGGGTGGGCATGTGGAAGGTTCAAAGTATGTTGATCTGTGACGATCAAAACCTTGCACGGCGCCGTGACCTCTGCGCTGGCTCGCTGATCCAGAAGCAATGGTTGGGGCGCGGCCGAGAAATGTTGCGTCTGGCGAATATGACCAGCTCGATGCGGCCACCGGCGATAGTGGTGGCGCTGTTGGCGACCGTGATGTGTGTTGCCGCCCAGGCCCGGGCCCAGCCACAAGAGCTGGCGCGGACGGCCCTCGCCGGAGAAGTAGAGCTGGCGCGGCTAGTGGACCTCTGCGCGCAGCGATTGGGACTGAAGATCGAGTATGACGCCAAGACGGTGCAAGGGGCGAAGGTCACGCTTCGACTCGGTGAGCCTGTCACGGACGAAGAACTTTGGGCGCTGACCAATCAGCTCTTGGCCACGCGCGGATTGACGAGCATTCAGCCGCCCGGTCAGGAAGAAGTACTGAGTATCGTGAAGCTGACCGATGCGGCGAGTTTGGCGCGGGTGGAACAGGTCGTGCCGCCGGAGACATTGGCCGGATTCGCCAACGTGGTGGTGCAGATCGAGCATCGGTCCGTCAAGGATGTCATCGAGGCGATGAAGCCGTTGCTCTCAAAGCCGGGCGGGACGATGACCGCCCTGGGCGACGACGGCCGCATCTTGCTTTCTGCGCTGCGTCCGCGCATCAACCAGATACTTTGGCTCCTGGAATCGTTTGATCTTCCGGGGGCGGAGACGATCATTCGAGTCATTCCATCGCAATACGTCAACGCGACGCAACTGGCCTCATCAGTCACGGCGGCGGTGACGGCGCGCAACACCATGAGTATCCGCCCCCGGCAGCTGGCGGGCAAGCTCTCGCCGCAGTCCGGGGATGAATCGGTCGTACTGGTAGCGCCCGAGGATGAGCTCCAGACGTGGCTTGAACTACTCGGTCAATTCGATCGGCGTCAAGCGGTGGAAACACGAAGCTATACGCCGCGCCATTTTGCCCTGGATGAAGTTGAGCAACTGATCGAGCAGACGGCTCGTGATCTGGGTCCCCGAGGTTCGGGGGGACAGTGGCGCCTCGTCACCAATGATCTCACCGGCGCGTTGATCGTCACGGCCACGCCGAGCGAGCATAAGACGATCGAAGGGCTTATCCAACGTCTGGACGCCGTGCCCGCCGAGGCCCGCCGACCGGTGCGCGTGTTTGCCATCCGCAACCGTAGCGTGAACGAGATCGTGGACATTCTGACGCAGCTCATCGAGGCGGGCGTGCTGGAAGGCGGGGGATATGAAGCGAAAGGGAATCCGAAGGCAACCACCTCGCGCCAGCAGACGCAGCGCACAGTCTTGCCGCCGGGCGCCGAGCCGCCGCCGCGATCGCAGGCCGAGCCGCGCGGGAGCGGTCAACGTCGAGTCACTGGCTCATCATCGATCACCGGTGAACCGTCGCTGGTGCTCACCGCCGACGAAGGCACCAACACGCTGATCGCCACCGGTGACGCCAGACGACTGGCTCAATTAGAGCAGTTGATTGGTCAGCTGGACGTGCGTCAGCCGCAGGTGATGATCGAGGTGATGGTGGTGAGTCTCACCGAGGGTCAGACGCTCGATCTGGGGGTGGAGCTTGAGAAGCTCCAGGTCTACGGCGAGACGCTGATCACGCTCTCATCGTTGTTCGGCCTGGGCCCCGCCCCCGGAATTGCTGGCGCAGTAGATGGGATGGCGCTTCCGGGGGCGGGGGCGGGTTTCACGGGGGTCGCGCTGAATCCGGGCGACTTCCGAACGCTCGTGCGCGCCTTGGAGACGCTCAACGAGGGCCGATCGCTGAATATCCCCAGAGTGTTGGTGAACAACAACCAGCAGGCGACACTCGACTCGGTCCTGCAAGCGCCGTTCCTGAGCACCAACGCCTCCGACACGATCGCCACCACATCCTTCGGCGGCACGCAGGATGCCGGCACCACAGTGACCGTCACCCCGCAGATCGCGGCGGGTGATCACCTCATATTGGAATACGCGGTCTCCCTCAGTACCTTCGTCGGCGAGTCCAGCGACCCCGGCCTGCCGCCGCCGCGTCAACAGAGCAACCTCCAGAGCGTGGTGACGATCCCCGACGGCTACACGATCGCCGTGGGCGGCATGGAGATCGAAAGCTCCGCCGAGGCGATCTCCCAGATCCCGCTGTTGGGAGATATCCCACTTATTGGCGAAGTGTTCAAGAACCGCTCGCGATCGACCACCCGTTCGCGCTTCTTTGTTTTCATCCGCGCCAACGTGCTGCGCCATGATGGATTTGAGGATCTGAAGTATCTCAGCGACCGCGATGTGCTTGTGGCCGGTGTCGATGACGGCTGGCCGGTCGTCGAGCCGAGGGTGATCCACTGATGTCCCGGCCGATCGAAAGTGCCCCACGTGCGTCGATCGCGCCGGTGGAGAGAGATCTTCACGAGGCGCCCGTTGATGGTCCGGCCGATGAGCGCGCGACGCCGATCCGCGCCGAACGTGTCAGCAAGCGATTCGTTGAACTGATTCCCCGCGACTTCGCACGCCAACACCTGATTCTCTCACAAGGATCCGAAAACGGCGTCGAACGACTGGCGGTCACTAAGACAAGTGATCCGGCCGCGGTTTTCAACGTCGGCGTGCGACTCAGTACGAGGATCCAGACGCACATCACCGACGGCGAGTCCATCGCCCAACTGATCGACGAAGTCTACGAGCGCCAAGCGAACGCTGACGATCACGCAGCGCACGACCAACTCGATGATTCTACTTCCGGAGGCGGGGGCGGGGGCGGGGAGATTGAGCGGCTGCTGGCCGAGGCCGACCGCGACCTGCTGAGCACGCAAGGTAAAGGGCCGATCGTCAAGCTGGTCGACGCATTGCTCTTTGAAGCGCTGTCGCGTCGGGCCAGTGACGTGCACGTGCAACCGCTGGATGATCGCACGCTGGTGCGCTACCGCCTAGACGGTGTGCTGCACACCGCACGGGAACTGCCGCGCACCATCACCGCTTCGGTGGTCAGTCGCATCAAGGTCATGGGCCGCATGGACATCGCCGAGCGGCGCATCCCTCAGGATGGCCGAGCCACGGTGACGATCGGCACGAGACCCGTGGATCTGCGCATCAGCACGTTGCCGACGAGTTACGGTGAGCGTGCGGTCCTTCGCTTGTTGGACAATTCTCAGCAGCTGTGTGACTTCGACCAGATCGGCCTGCCCCCGGAGGTGGCCACGCCGTTCCTGGACCGGGCCCAGCGCACCAACGGCATCATCCTCGTCACCGGCCCCACGGGTTCCGGCAAGACCACGACGCTGTACTCGACCCTGCGCCGTATCGGCTCAGACCAGATCAACATCATGACGATCGAGGACCCGATCGAGTATGAGCTTTCCACGACGGGACTCGCCGTCAGCCAATCACAGATCAACCCCCGCAAGGGGGTGACGTTTGCCAATGGTCTAAGACACATCCTCCGCCAGGACCCGGATGTGGTG
>JAZFYE010000361.1:0-3741 GCA_036475395.1 Phycisphaerales bacterium | reverse complement strand
GCGCATACTCCAATGCCGACCTCGCGGCCAATTACGCCGGTCTCAAGTTCTTTCTGAACCTCACTCAGACGACCCGGATCGAAGGGGTGCTGCACAAGCCGATGGTCAGCTTGGGCGGGGACTACTGGCGGCTCGATCGCCGCGTCCGCCGAGACGGCGATTTCTTCTGCATCTTCATCAGCGACCATTACAACGAAGCGCTGAATCCAAGCCGCTTCGAAAGCGGAATGCGCAAGGCTGTGCGAAAAGCCGTCCGCAAGAGAGCCGACAGTATCCTCCAGTGGTACGCCGACGATAATGGCAATACGAGGCCACGCGCATACTTCGACCGGCTGGTTGATGAATTAGCCACGTACTACAGCGAGGACTACGGTCATCGCGGCTCGTACGACGAGTTGGTCTCGATCGGCAACACGTGCTTCGAGCCGCCGCCGAGCGCCAATCAGATCAACCGCCTACCACCCGCCGACGAGGTCGCCCTGTACTGGGCCACGCTTCAAGGAGACTGTGAGACAGCCAAGCGAGTGTTGGACCGGGGCGTGAACATCGACGGGCTGGTCGTCCCGAGCACAGGCTTCCGGGGCACCGGGCGGGAGACGGCGCTGCACGTTGCGGCCGCCGCCGGCCACGGGCCGCTCGTCGAGATCTTGCTGTCGCGGGGCGCCCACGTCAATGCGGTCGATCATCTCGCCGCCGCCCCCTTGCACCGGGCCATCAAGCATCCCAGCGTGGTGGATATTCTGATTTCCTATGGCGCGAACGTGAATACGAGAGACTCACGCGGACGCACGCCGCTCCATTGGGTCGCCCGCTATCCGAACCTGCGCACGATCGAGATGCTCCTCGCCGACGGCGCCGACGTGAACGCCACCGATCACCACGGCGAGACACCGCTTCACCGAGCAACGCTCTGGGGCCATCTGCCTGTGATCCAGTTGTTGCTGGGCCATGGCGCCGAGGTCAACGCCCGGGCCGACTTGAACACGACGCCGCTTCATTTCGCGGTGTGCCGCGATCACTTCGCCGCGATCGAGATCCTGATCGCCAGCCGCGCTGATCTTGACGCTGCCGACGAGTTCGGTTGGACCGCGCTGCATGACACCGCCGCGAGGGGACAAACCCAGATCGCCGATCTGCTGGTTCAGGCCGGAGCCGATCTCCGCGCGAACGACGACTACGGATCAACGCCGCTGCATCAGGCGGCTCGTCACGGGCACACGCAGTTGGCCGCGCTTCTGCTCAATGCCGGGGCTGATGTAAACGCCCGGTCTGACCTGGGCTCCACCCCACTGCATGAGGCCGCGTGCGCGGGAAATGACGCTCTGGTCAACCTACTGCTGGGGCGAGGCGCCAGCACCAATACGAGGAACGCAAAGGGACGATCGCCCTTTGATCTGGCGTCCGAAAACGGTAATGCGCTTGCGGCCGCGGTTATCAGCACGCACGAAAGCGAAGCATTCGAATAGCGCCCCGCGCTCCCAAGAGGTTCGAGATACCCGATGAAGATCATCCGCGTCCTCCTAACTTTCGCTCTGGCACTTAGCGCAACCGGCTGTTCGGGGTCTTCCAAACCGATCAGAGCCTGGCAAGCATCCGTCGAGACGTATATTGCTGATCATGGCAACGGCGACGTCAACGCGCTGCGCAACATCGTCGAACGACCTTCGCAAAAGACGATCGATCTCATCGACGCCAAGTCAGGCGGAATCCCCGTCGTTGCGCCCAGCCATACCGACGTCAACGGCCTCCTCCTTGGCCACCGCCGCATCAACGGGCGAAAGTGGTATCTCTTCCTCGTGGGCGCATTGCACTATGACGGGCGGTTCGAAAACATCCCGCTGGACGACCCGCAATTGCGCGACGTCCGGATCGTGGCCCTGTGTAGCGATCGCGGTACGTTGAGGTGGATCGTTGGCCGGGAGAACAAACAGGCGCTGGCCCACTACCGCCGGAAGCAACAGGAGACGTGGCGCCGGCGTCACCCGGGCCGTGACCACGCCGACACAGTACCTTCCAGATTCCCCACCCAAGAAGACAATTTCAAGCTCTCGATCAGCGCCGTCGGCGTCACCGTCGTCGATGAGCCCTCCGGAGCTGAATGGGCACTGGCGATCCCAGGCCGCTGATGCGCTGTAACCGTGCGGTCCCTTCCCTGGGCGACCACCTCACACGTCGCACCGTCTCGACCCGTCGCCACCACCGGCCGGTCACACGCTGACTACGCCCAGCATTTGCGCCGCCGTCCGCGTGATGTCCTCGTGATGAAGGCCGCAAAGCTTGAGAATCCCCTGCTCATCCCGCGCCGACTTAGGGATTTGACGCACGTACAACTGCTGGATGGTGAACGCGTCACCGGAGTCTGTCACCGCGTCGGCGATGCTTGAACCGAGGCCGCCGCCGTAGTTGTCCTCAACCGTGAGAACGTATCCGCCGTTTTCGTTGGCCAGGTCGAGCAACGCTTCACGATCAAACGGGATCGAATACAGATCGACCAACGTTGCGTCGATTCCCGCCTTATCAAGCGAATCGAGCACCTTATTGCACTCGTGGACCATATACCCGGCGGAGATGATGAGCAGATCGCGACCTTTCGTCAGCACTTCGAACCCCCCGAGCGTGAACTCGGACGTGTCGTTGTAGATGAACTCGACGTCCGGACGTGCGGTCCGCATGTAGCACGCGCCATGGTACTCGGCCATCGCCAGCGTCAGCGCGTAGGACGCGTAGGCATCCGCCGGCTGAAGAATATAACACCCCGGGTTCCCTCGATGATTCTTCGTTGTGGTCCAGGCCCGGAACCACGCGACATCGGGCAGCCCCATCTGGCTCGGGCCGTCCGCCGCCAGCGAGACTCCACAGTGACTGCCCAGGATCTTGATGTTCGCCCCGGAGTTGATCGCCATTTCGATCTGGTCGTAGCCGCGCGTGACGAACTTGCTAAACGTGGAACAGAACGGGATCTTCCCCGCAGCCGACAAACCGGTAGCCACGGAGAACATGTTCTGCTCGGCAATCTTGCACTTCAGGAATCGATCGGACAGCTCGGCGTCGTTGCCAAACCATTCTGCGAAGGTCGAGTTACTCACATCGCCGTCCAGCGCGAACACGTCACCGTTGGCACGCCCCAGCACACGCAGAGCCAGACCGTAGGCTTTGCGCGTCGCCAGTTGGCCGGTCTTTTGAATCGACTCCATGTCGTAATGCTTCATCGCCTGCTCGAAGCTCATCGGTTGCGACCGGACGGGTTCGCTCGGGTGGTATTCAGTCGGCGGATATATTCGCAACTCGTCGCCCGCCAGCGCCGACGTGAGCCCCACCCCCGTCTCTTTCAGTTCAGCCCGCGCCTGCTCAAGCTCGTCGTCCACCGCAGGCTTCCCGTGCCAGCCTCCCCCCTGCATTGACGCCACACCCCATCCCTTGACCGTCCGGGCCACCAGCGCGGTCGGCTGTTCGGACGGCTGATTCGCAATGAACTGGTCGAACGCCCCACAAACGGCTTGCGGATCGTGCCCGTCGATGTCGAGAACCGCGAACCCGATCGCTTCGAGCTTCCGGCCCAGAACCTCCGGCGATTGTTGGGTGCTTACCTTGTCGGCTTGGCCGTATCCGTTGCAGTTGAAGATCGCCAGCACGTTGGACAACTTCTGATCGATGATGAAGTCCAAGGCCTCGGCGACTTGGCCCTCTCTGGCCTCGCCGTCGCCAATCAAGCAATAGATCCGCTTGTCCAGGCCGTCGTGT